>NZ_AP017928.1:1916538-2235961 GCF_003584645.1 Methylocaldum marinum | reverse complement strand
TTACGAAGCGCTGGGCCGGCACGCCATTCGAACGCTGGCGGAACGCTATCCGGGCCGCTTCGGCCTGCGTATCCTGATGTGCGATTTCGAGGGCCGCAAACTGGCCGAAGTCTCTGGAGATGATTTTCATGCCTGAACCCTGCCGCATCATCGGCGTACTGGATACCGGGCCGGATAGCGTGACCGCCGGAACCTTGCGCAGCATCGCGCAAGCCGAGTTGGTCATCGGCGCGAGCCGCACGCTCGCCCTGTTCGCCGAAACTCTGGGCACAAACGCCGAACGGCGCGATCTGAGCGGAGTTCTCGCACAGGTGCCGGATTGGCTGGAACAGGCTCAAGCGCAGGGGCGCAAGGTGGTGATACTCGCCACCGGCGATCCTCTCTGCCATGGCATTGCTTCCCATCTGACCGGCAGGCTGGGCCGCGAGGCGGTCGAGGTGATTCCCAATGTTTCCACCCTGCAATGGGCTTTTGCACGCTTGGGAGTCGCCTGGCAGGAAGCCCGCATCGCGTCGGCACACGGTCAAGACGCCGGTGAATGGCGTATCGGCGCCGGTCCGGAACACGGGCTCTACGGCTTGCTGCAACAGCTGCGGCAGGCCGATCTCCTCGCGCTGTTCACCAGCCCGGCGAATGGGCCTGACCGCATTGCCCGGATGCTGTGTGCCGAGGGCCTCGATGAAGAATACGAGATGGCCGTGGCGGAATGCCTGCTGCAGCCCGGGGAACGGGTATCGGGCTGGCTGGCGGTCGCCGAGGCGGCCCGGCAGAGCTTCGCCGATCCCAATGTCGTCGTGCTTCGGCGCCGGCGAGCGTCCGGGCGAGAGCGGCTATTCGGTCTGCCCGACGAAAGTTTCCGGCAGCGGGCGCCGGACAAAGGGCTCATCACCAAACGCGAGGTTCGCGCTGTATCCCTGGCCCGCTTGGGACTGCATCCGGGCAGCATCGTGTGGGACATCGGGGCAGGCTCCGGCGCGGTCGGCCTGGAAGCCGCGCGGCTGTGTCCGCACGGCCATGTCTACGCCATCGAAAAGAACGAGGCGGACTTCGCCATCGCCGCGAGCAATCGTGCCGGCCTGCGCCTCACCAATTACAGTCTGGTTCACGGCCGCGCGCCGGCAGGTCTGGCGCAATGGCCCGATCCCGATGCCGTATTCATCGGCGGTTCCGGCGGCGAGTTGCGTGAACTGATCGCGGTTTGCCTGCAGCGGCTGCGTACGGGCGGTAACCTGGTGATGAACTTCGTGACTTTCGAAAACCTGGGCCTTGCGGTGGAAACCCTGAAGGCGGCCGGCGCATGCTGGGACGTCACCCAGCTGCAAGTATCCCGGAGCCGTCCCATCCTGGACATGCATCGCATGCAGGCGGAAAACCCGGTTTGGGGCGTTTCTGCATGGAGAGCGGCGGATGAATGATCATAGCCCGTTGTTGGCGGGAGGCGGCGTTCTGGGACGCCTGTTCGGGGTCTCGCTCGGCCCCGGCGATCCCGGGCTGATTACCCGCCGCGCCTTCGAACTGCTGCAACGCCGTGATGCCCATTGGACTTACCCGGTGCGGCGCAAGGGCTCCGCAAGCCATGCCCTGCAAACCGCCCTGGCGTCGGGCTTGCAGCTGCCGCGGGCGCACGCGCCGCTGGTCTTTCCCATGACCCACGACGAGCTAAGCCTGGCAGGCTACCGGCTGCGGGCCGCCGAGGCCGTGCTGGCGCGTTTGCGGACCGGCCGCGACGTGTTGTTTCTGGTGGAGGGCGACGCCTCCACTTATTCGACTTTCGGCCATCTGGTCCCCACCGTCCGGGCACTGGACCCGGCGGTCGCGGTCGAGACTATTCCCGGCGTGCCGTCCTTTAATGCCGCTGCGGCGCGGCTCGGGATGCCGCTGGCGGATACCGATCAGACCGTGGCGATCGTCCCGGCCGGTTACGGCATTGCCGTGATCGAGCGCCTGTTGGAGGATTTCGACACGCTGGCGCTGCTCAAGATCAAGCCACTGCTGGACGAGGTGCTGGATCTGCTCGAGCGGCGCGGCCTGCTGCCCCATGCGGCCTTCATCGAAAGGGCCGGAACCGAGGACGAGCGAATCGAGCGCGACGTCATCCGCCTGCGCGGCGAGAAAGTGAACTACCTGTCGCTGCTGCTGGTGAAAAATCCGTACCGGGAACGCGGCACCGTGCAGCGCGGATGCCGCAGTAAATCTCAAAAGGAATCGTCATGAATCGACCCCAAGTACGCATAGCCCTGGTGGCCATCACCAAACACGGCGTCGCCCACGCTTCGAAACTGGCCGCACAACTTCCCGAGGCGCATCTGGCGGTGCCGGAAAAATTCGCCGCCGGCCTGCCGGTTCCGGCCCATACCGTGCGCTCTCTGCCCGGTGCACTGAGCGCCCATATCGGCGCTTTGTTCTCGGATTACGATCAGATCGTCTTTTTCGTGTCGCTGGGCGCCGTGGTACGTTTGATCGCGCCGTACCTCAGATCGAAAGAGGAAGACCCCGGCGTGCCGGCGGTGGACGATGCCGCCCGCTATGTCATTCCGGTACTGTCCGGCCACGTCGGCGGTGCCAATGCCCATGCCGAACGCCTGGCGGTTCTGCTCGGGGCCGAAGCGGTGCTGACCACGGCTTCGGACGTGGGCAAGACCATTCCCGTCGACATCCTGGGCCGTGAACTGGGTTGGCGGGTGGAAGCCCCGAAAATCAACATCACCCGGGTCTCCGCCCATGTCGTCAACGAAGAGCCGATCGCTTTCGTGCAGGAAGCCGGCGCCGGGAACTGGTGGACCCGGCCCACACCGCTGCCGGCCAATATCCGGCTGTTCCGGCGCCTGGAAGACGTGGATCTGGATCGTTACCGGGCGGTGCTGTGGGTCACCCTGCGCGACATCGATCCCGGCCTGTGGACGCGCCTGGAAGAACGTCTGGTCGTTTACCGTCCACCCGCGGAGCCGGCGTGATGCGGGTCGTCCTGGGGCTGGGCTGTGACCGGGGCACTTCTCTCGAAACGGTGCGCAAGTACATGGGCACGCCGGCGGTGGCCGAGGCGGCGGCATTGCTGGCTTCGCGCGGCGAACTGGTCGTGGAGAAACACAAATACCGGGGCCCGGACGGCAAGAACGCCACGGTCTCCATTGCGAGGCTGAACGATGGCTAAGGGCAGGATTCTCCTGGTGGGATTCGGACCCGGCGCGCCCGAGCACATGAGCTACCGTGCCCGCGAGGCGATCGCCGAGGCCGACGTGGTGATCGGCTATTCCACTTATTTGACATCCTCCTCGGCCTGAAGGCCGGAGATTCCTACGGCGCTCAGGGGCGGCATTGAGCCGCCCCTGAGTCGCTTCGGTGGGTTCCTGGGCCGAGTGCGCAACCGCTGCTCGTATCTCCACAGGCGTTACTTCCGGCATGCCCTGCCGTAGGCTGCCTTGGTTGTCGGCAGCAACGCCATTATAGGACGGCTCCGCCGTCCGCGCTATCCTTCCCCGCCCTGAACGGCGGGGCTTGTCGCGCACCCGGTCAATTTGGTGCAGGACCTGCTCGACGGCAAGGAGGTGATCCGCAAAGGCATGACCGAAGAGATTGACCGCTGCGTCGAAGCTTATGAACAGGCTTCGCTGGGCAAGACCGTGGCGCTGATCGCCTCGGGCGACATCGGGATCTACGGCATGGCCGGACCGACCTTCGAAGTCTTGCTGCAAGCCGGCTGGATGCCGAGTGGCGGCGTCGCGGTGGAGGTCATTCCCGGCGCCACGGCGCTGAACGCCTGCGCGGCCCTGGTCGGTGCGCCGCTCACCCATGATTTCTGTGCCATCTCGCTGTCGGACCTGCTCACACCCTGGCCGGTCATTGCCAGACGCCTGGAAGCGGCGGCCCGGGGAGATTTCGTGGTGACTCTATACAATCCGAAAGGCGGTCGTCGCACGCGCCAGATCGTCGAGGCGCAAGCCATTCTGCTAAGGCATCGCAGCCCGGAAACGCCGGTGGCCGTTGTCAAGTCCGGCTACCGCCGCCAGTCGATCCAGATGACTTCTCTGGCCCGTATGGCCGACTGCGAGATCGGCATGTTATGCACGGTCCTGATCGGGAATAGCGCCACCTTCGTCCGCGAGGGCCTGATGATCACCCCGCGCGGCTATGCCCACAAATACGAGGGGCTGACCGGCGAGGCGAAAGACGGCGAACGGGCGGGGCGCCCGCTCGGCATGGGCTTGGCGGACTGGCACGCCTGCGTGCGAAAACGGCTGCGCGAGCAGCCGGAGCTCTCGCTGCGCGACGCCGCTACCGTTTTCGATGCGCCTCTCGGAGAAATTTTCTCCGCTATCGGTGCACAGCACGCGGACGATGAGGCCGGCGCATACAGCGCCTTGCGTTTCGCGCCGGAGGCCACCGCCGAGGTGATCGAAGCAAGCCGTGACTGGGGTCGCTTGCGCGCCGTAGCGCGCAGCGAGGGCGGCGCGACCGCCGAGCTGTTGCTGGACGGCGGAAGCTCGGTCTGGCGCGGTCATTGGCTCAATCTGGTTGATCGACACTTTCATTTGCATGTCGACGGCAGCCGAATCGCCCACGCCTGGTTTCTGAGCCGGGGCGATCAGCAACACGGCATTCATTTTCTCGACCGGCACGGCGCCGCGCTGGTTTCCCTGTCGCTGGTCAAGCGCAACGGGCGTTTCGATGAAACGGCCCTGAGGTCTTACCGGCAAGCCCGCGAACGCTTCGGACAGCGCCATGTTCCCCTCGGAGAAATCCCCGAAACAGTGGCCGAACCCGATGAATGAAGTCCCCGGTTCCAGCAGGGTCAGAACCTTATCCACGATGCTCGCCCCCTCTGTCAGGATAGATGTCGCATCAGATAGATTGGTCTCTTAAAGAGTTGAGGGGACGGAAGTGAGCGAGAGATGAAATATTCGTCGGAACGAAAAGAAGCGGTCTTGAAGAAGATGTTACCGCCACATAACCGAGCGCTATCGGAGTTGGCCCGAGAGGAAGGGATTTCGGAAGCGACGCTGTATCTCTGGCGGAAGGAAGCCCGTCGCCAAGGACGTTTGTTGCCGGATGGCGATCAGAGTCCGGAAGGGTGGACGTCGCGGGACAAGTTCGCGGCGGTGGTGGAGACGGCTTCGCTGAGTGAAGCGGAACTGGGAGAGTATTGCCGCCGGCGGGGCTTGTATCCGGAACAGATTCGGGCCTGGCGCTTAGCCTGTGAGTAGGCCAATGATTGGGATCGGTCACAGCAGCGGCGTTTGAAGGAATCGCAACAGGCAGACCAGAAGCGGCTGCGGGAACTGGAGCGTGAGCTCCAGCGCAAGGAGAAAGCCTTGGCGGAGGCGGCGGCCTTGCTGGTGCTGCGAAAAAAAGCCGAGGCGATTTGGGGGGACCGCGAGGACGAATGATCAGCACCCCAAGTCGCCGCCAAGCCGTGGAGCTGATCCAGGAAGCGGTCCAATCGGGCGCCCGCCGTGCCAAGGCCTGTGCAGCGTTAAACCTCAGCGAGCGGACTGATCAGCGCTGGCGCCAAGATGGCGAAGTGAAAGCTGACGGCCGACCTTTGGCGGAGCGGCCTGAGCCTTCGAACAAGCTCAGCGCCGAGGAGCGGGCGCGCGTGCTGGAGGTCTGTCATGCGCCGGAGTTTGCCAGTCTCCCGCCGAGCCAAATCGTGCCTCGGCTGGCCGACCAGGGCGTGTATCTCGGGTCGGAATCGAGCTTCTATCGGATTCTGCGGGAAGCCGATGAGCAGCACCACCGCGGGCGTGCGCGCACACCGCGACATCCGACGCCACCGCCGAGCCGGTGTGCCCGAGGGCCTTGTGAGGTGTGGAGCTGGGACATTACCTGGCTGCCAGGACCGGTGCGAGGTCTATTTTTCTACCTGTACCTGATTCTCGACCTCTATAGCCGCAAGGTCGTGGGCTTCGAAGTGTACGAACGGGAATCGGCCGAGTACGGCGCCACCGTCGTCCGCCGCGCGGTGCTGGCGGAAGGCTGTGTCGGCAAGCCGCTCGTACTGCATGCTGATAACGGCAGCCCACAAAAGGGCAGCACCTTGCGGGCGACGCTGGAGGCTTTGGGGATTGAACCTTCCTACAGCCGCCCACGAGTGAGCGACGACAACCCCTACTCCGAGGCGCTGTTTCGCACCTGCAAGTACCGGCCGGGCTATCCGCACGCCGGCTTCGAAAGCCTGGAGGCGGCCCGTGACTGGGTCTTGGCGTTTGTACGCTGGTACAACGATGAGCACCGCCATAGCAGCCTCCGTTACGTGACTCCAGCGGAGCGCCACGCCGGCAACGACAGGACGATCCTAGCCGCCCGAGACCAGGTTTATCGGGCGGCCAAAGAACGCCATCCGGAGCGTTGGACGGGCGCCACCCGCAACTGGGAACCTATCGGTGCGGTGTGGCTTAATCCGGTGAAGGAACCACCCAGCGGTACCGATCTATTGTTAAAAACCACATAAGGAAATGCGACAACTATGTTGACAAACACCGCTCGTCAGCAGATCGACATCGATGTTCTGACGTAGCAGCACGGCCAGCTTGTCTTCGAATAACGGCGTCGGCAGCCGTTGCGTAAATTGAAGGCTCAGTAAGAAAACGAAACCGTGGTGCGGCTTTTCGCAGGCCGTAATTTGATAAACAAACAGCCTTGCAGCATGGTGACCGCCCAAGGCGATTGATTCGGGAACTCATCAAGCGGGGATACTGTATTGATACTCTGAACGAAAGACATCGATATTCGTCGACGTCCGGCTGGAAAGGGTCGCCTTGGCGTTTCCGGCGACACCGTTTGCGATTGGGGGCGCATCGTTCGAGTCGGCGATCGATGCGGTTCCCTTCGTTCACCGCATCCTACGACTCTCCTCCCGGTCTTGAGGGGCTAACCGTTGGATACGGATTCTTCGGTTCATGACCGCCTCCCTTACACAAATTGGTCAACTTCTCTCCTCTAAGAGTAGCCCTTATTGATGTGAGAAGGGAGTAGGATTTCTGGGCGCTGACAAAGATTATCAAAGTACCCAAATACATCTACCCCACAAAAAACCCAGAAAATCCAAGAAAAACCCTAATCCGACATTGACGCCTGAGCAGAAGAAACAGAACAGAAAACAAGCCGCCACGCGGGTCATCGTTGAGCATGCCATCGGTGGCATGAAGTTCTTCCACTGCTTGATGCATCGGATTAGAAATCATCTGGGTCACTTCGTGGATTATTTTTTCTCACTTTCCGCCGGTCTTTGGAACTATAAAGTCTGTTGATTTACAATTGTTTGGCATCAGAAACAACTCTAGTATATAACCTACCTAAACCCACCACCCCAATTCGATGGCAAATGGTCTAGCCATGAGGGACCGTGTAGGACAAGATGCAGGTTTGCAAGACTTGCCCCCTTTGTGTGACCCCTTTGTGCGTCCATAAGGTTAACTTTTTGTTATTTTAATCTTGTTTTAGCCTGTTTTGCATTTTTCACACCCACCAATCTATCAGATAATTCCTCATCTATTTTCCAAGAGCCGTCATCCAGATAATAAAAATAAGCAGCATCTCCGTTTTCTTCACCAGAACCTAACCTATAATAACTATATAAAACAACTAGGCCATTGTTGTCATGGTGCTTAGTTTTTGCAGTAAATACGGATTTAACTTCAATATCAAATAATCCATCTGCTTCTTTTATGGCTGCAAGATGAGTTACTTGATATTTTTGAGATTTTTCTTCGGGTAAAAGAACGAGCCCACTAAAGTTCGTCGATTGTTTTTTATCACGATAAATTGCTACAACTGCACGTGATGATCCTTGTATAGTAACTTCTACCGTTGGATGAACTAATTCAGCATCTCTCGGTAAGACCGATTGTGCGAAAGTTTGGATTGATTCGCCAGATTTTCTTTGAACAAACTCTGCACTCCATGTAAATAATGGAAATAACATAAATATCAAAAAAGTGTTAATGAATACATATTTTTTGTTTCGGTAGTTAATATTGGTTTTACCCATTTTTAAAAATCCTATTTTTTAATATTATACTTTTTATAGGCCACCTCAAGCTTGGTATCATATTTGTTTTCTGCATATTTAGATCCGTTATATGCACGAGCGAAACTCTTCCAGTCTTTGGATTTAAGGTATGCAACTAATCCTGTCCTACTGATATAGGTGACAAAAGCCAAAAGTTGCTTGCCTTCCGATTCGAACATGGCTTGGATATAATCTTCAACTGACGAGAAACCGGAGGCTGAGTAATTAAATCCCATTATCTGAAAGAGTCCCCAAGAAGTTGATTCAAGAGCAGCTTGCCGATTTATAGTCATCGCTTTCTCTAGGCGGCGATACTCTGCTTCCCCACCCACGTATAGAGCCTTGTTCCATTTTAATGAAGAAATATCTGGATATCCTTTATCGAAAAGATGGAAAGTTTTTTTGGAAAAAATGTGAGCTTCAAAAAGTATTTTAGGTTTACCACATGGAAAAAATCCACCACCTTTAGATTCCACATCAGTAACGGCACGTATGCAGGCTTCCTCGCAACCCAACTTTTTAGCTGCCATATCGAAATCACCAGCCGTAAGTTTACTCCCATTATTTGAAGCAGGAAGTGCGATTGAATATGTCTCACAATATGGTTTCTGATACTTTAATTCCAAAGCTGTAAAGGTTGGTCCAGTTGGGCTAATACGTCCATCTGGCTTTATACCCAGATAGAGTCTTTGGAAGTAGTCAATGGCGGCAATGGTGTTTTGGTTTAATTTTCCATTTTCTTCCAATTTGATACTACAAATAGCGCTGTTCAACATTTGTTGAATTAACTTGACATCTTCTGATCTGTTTATACATCCACGCCCGACTGATTTTTGAATTTTATCCATATTACATTCCATTAATTTTCAGTTATTGCTTTCAATGCTCTGATTATTGTCACGGCAGTTAAATAGAGTTATGCGGTCGCTGCCGTATAGGTTATTGTCCCTGCGGTTAAATCAGAATCATCCGGTCGCTGCCGCATAGGTTACAGCGTTTTCAACTTCAAAAAAATACACTAACAAAACAAAATGATTATTAAAAATCAATAACTTATAGAATTTTACCTGTATTTTCATGGCCATAAAAACGCTGTATCTTGGGCTGTTTGAAATAGCGCCGGATGCGGTCGGGGCGTTTCTGCAACCGGTACAGATGGGAGCGCGCTTTCCGTTTCAGCTCCGCCTTCGTTTTCGCCGGCAGTCCGCCGTGTAGAACGCCTTTCAAGTCGCTGTTCAACAGCTCATCCGGATTCAACTCGGGCGAATAGGCGGGCAAGTCAAAGACCTCGATCCGCTCACGCCGAGCCTCCAACCCGGCCCGCACCGCTTGGCTCCGGTGTGCCTTCAGGTTATCCAGGATCAAGAAAATCTTTTTCGGCTGGCCCTGAATCAAGCGGCTCATGAACTCGATCAAGACCTTCGCCGTCAACGTCTGCTCGTAAATCATAAACCGCATCACCCCTTATTCGTGATGCTGGACATCAGGTTCAAGCGGCACTTCTTCGCCGGCTTTCGCACCACCGGCGCCTGTCCCGGTGAGGCGTAGCCCCGCTCGCGCTGGCTATCCTGTTCAATCCCTGTTATTTCTACGCCGGTTGAAGCCGAATCCGGCCAATCCCAGGGTCAGCAAGGCGAGAGACGACGGCTCCGGAACCGCCGAGGTTGCAATCGCATCGATCTCCTGCAGGCGAACGCCGTCGTAAATCCATCGGGATACCCCTTGGTTCACCTCGTATTTCCATATGCTCGATGTGATCGGGCCGTTGAAAAGAAAGGTCAATTCGATTTCGTTTGGCGAAGGGTTGGCATCGCCGACAACGCCGGTCGTATAGTTCGGGTTGATGATCAGGTTGACCAGTTCCTCGAATACGCCGTCGTCATCCGAGTCCGCATAAAATCGAAATGCGCTCATCGAACGCTGATATCCCAATGCCGCACCATCGCTCCCCGCATATAGCCGGATACCGTCCAAAGTAACCGCGCTGCCGGTGGAGAACGTGACGGAGCCCACATCGCCGGCGTAAGTGTCTTGAAAGAACGTGACGTTGCCCGGATCCGCCTTGGAACCGTCGAATGATCTTGCGGCCGAAATCGGACTGACGTTCGTCGTCGATAGGATCGTCGCTCCCTCGAACGCATCCGCTGATGAAATCGGCACCGCATTCGCTACCAGCGAGCCCAGGGCCAGCGACCCCAAGGTCCCAATTTTCAGAACGCTACTGAAAAAACCTGCTTTCGACATTGTATCTTCCTTTTGTAATGGCTATGGCTCAGGGAGCGTTTCGTGCTCCGTGAGTGTTTAAGAAAGCGGGTGAGAAAAGGCTGGAACTACATATCACAGTATGTCCCAGTATCGGCGCTCACTCCGGCAGCCGCATATGATCGGGTTCCACATATCGTGCAAACGTTATGTGCATAGTGCGACCGCAAAGATGCCGTTGCTGACGCCCTTCGCCGTTATCAACCCGGTCTACAAGTATAGACCGAATGTATGAACACGCTTACACGAAACGATCTCGTGGCTATGCTTATATCGATCAAGACAAATGAAAACAACGCCGAAAAAACTCCATCGCCTTTACGGGCTGTTCAAAGGAGAAGTCAAAAATGCCGTCCGGAAACGTGTCCGACTACCGACAAATTGCCCTAGAGTTCGCTGAAGCGCTGGCAGCGCGCGAATACCCGAGAGCTTATGAAATGACATCGCAAGGATTCCGGCAGAAGAAGTCGGTGTCTCAGCTTCAGGCTGGATTCGAAGCGATAGTCCCGAGTGACTGGGGCGATATAAGCTCGATAAGCGTAGACCAGACCATGACGAGCTGGCCCGGAAAACAAGCTTCCGATCTTGGTTGGGCCTACGTGAGCATCGGGGGCAGCGTGTATAGCGAGGCCGTTACCGTAGTTGTCGCACTGGAGAACGGGGAGGCCAAGATCCATGAAGTCGAATTCGGCCGGCCATGAATGCCGGCGGTCCGCGCAGATGACTTGAAATGATGCTGAACCGGGTTTTGAATCTCACCGAGCCGAATGCGGCCCGTTTCGGTGCCGGCCGCGATTCGGCTTCAAGGATTTCAAGGAATTAAGGAGTACAGGGATGGTCGAAATAGGAACGAGACCGGCAAGAAATCGTCTGAATCCAAGGCTAGGTTTGAGTCTGCTGTGGCTTGTAGCGGCGCTGGTGGCCGCCTGCGCGACGACACACCTCAAGGATTCCTGGAAGGACCCGCGGTTTAGCGGTGCACCGTTTCGCAAGGTCCTGGTCATCGGGGTCAGCCGCAGCGATGCGAACCGACGCCTGTTCGAGGACGGTTTCGTACAGGCGCTGCGCGTATCCGGAACCGAAGCCTCGGCGAGTTATTCGCTGTTGCCGGAAGAAGGCCCGCTGCCGAAAGAGAGAATCAAGCAGGCGGTTGCAAAAACCGGCGCCGATTCGGTGTTGGTCACCCGGGTTCTCCGGGTGCAACGCAAGGTGGACGTCAGCCCCGGCTACGTCGGACCCGGTCCGGGATTTTACGGCTGGTACGGGGCGACCTGGGCGGCCGCGCCGGAAATCCACGCGTATGATGTTATGACCATCGAGTCGACGCTCTGGGACATCAAGCGCGAACAAGCGGTGTGGTCGGGAATCAGCGAGTCGATCGACCCGAAGGATGTCACCAAAGTGACGCGGGAGTTGGCTGAAGCGCTGATCGCCAAGATGAAGGAGGACAAGGTATTGTGACCGACGCCGAAGGGGTTCCCTCTCGAATCGAGGACACCGGTCCCTTGTTGGCCAGGCAGCGCATGGAAATCTGCGACGACGAGTTCCGTAACGAGAAGAACTCCAATCGATTTCAGTCTTCGACACGGCGGCTACTGCGGTTCGACGAGCGGCACGCCGTATTGCTTCAATAACCTGTCGATCTGGCCGCGCTTCCGTGCCAGCGCCTCGTCGAGCGCGGCCCGCAGCGGTTCGTCGCCTTTCCGCACGCCCATCGCGATGGAAAATTCGAAGGGCTGCGCTCGCGCTTCGTCGGGCGTCGGCAGCGGGACGACGGCCAGCTTGACCGGCTGGCGCTTGGCGAAGTAACCGGCCAAGGGTCCCCAGGCGATGGCGACATCGATGTCGCCTCGGGCGACCGCCTCGATCAGGCGTGCCGGCGGATTGGGTTTCCGGTAGTCGCCGTAAATGCTGTAGCCGACCACGTTCCGGATGATGCCGCGCCGGGCCAGGGCTTCGGCCGGGGGCGGGTTGCTGTAGTCGTCGCCGATGAAGTGCAGACCGATCCTGAGCGTCCGAAGTCGCGGATCGTCGAGCGAACGCGGCGCGTAGCCGGCGTTCTTGCGGTATACCAGGGCGTAGCTGGAGCGGTAGTACGGTCGGGTCGTCAGGGTCATTTCGAATCCGCTAGGCACGCCCATGACCAGGTCGCAGCGCCCGGCGATCAGCGTGTTCCGAAAGAAGCCACGGCGCTGGGCCCACCAGGTGTACTCCAGCTTGCGGCCGAGCTCGCGGGCCATGATCTCCGCCAGGCGATTTTCGAAGCCTTCGCCATGCCGGTTGGAGAAGGGCAGGTTGTTGGGATCGGCGCAAACCCTCAGGACTTTCGTCCCTTCAGCGGCATAGGCGCTCGCGGCGATGCTCAGCGACAAACACAATGCGATCCGGCGCAAACCTCCGATCATGGCTGTTCCTCCGGCAGCGCGAAGACGTACAAGGTGCCGCCTTCGCCGGTGACCTTGGGCAAGTCCCGCATCGCCCCGACGAAGCCCAGTGCGCCGTACGGGATCTCGGGGTCCAAGTGTCCCGAGACCACCGCCCCGGCCCAGCCGCCGACGCCGGCCAGCACCGCCACATATTGCTTGCCGTCGGGGCCCCGGTAAGTCACGGGCTGGCCGATCACGCCCGAGCCGGTCCGGAACTTCCATAATTCCCGGCCGGTCTTGGCGTCCACCGCCTTGAACCAGCGGTCCATGGTTCCGTAGAACACCACGTCGCCCGCCGTGGCCAGGGCTCCGCTCCAGGCCGGAAACGGCTCTTCGATCGCCCACATTTTCTTGTTCTGCACCGGGTCCCAGGCGGTAAAGAGCCCGCGGTTGCCTCCCGGTCCCGGTTTCATCGCGACTTCGGCTCCGACATAGGGCGTGCCGGCGATATAGCCCACTTCCATGGTTTTCATGTCGAAACAGAGGTTGTTGTGGGGCACGTAAAGAAAGCCCGTGCGCGGCGAATAAGCCATGGGCTGCCAGTCCTTGCCGCCCGGCGGGGCGGGGCAGATATCTTTCACGAACTTGCCGAGTTGCGGTTCCTTTCCGGTCGCCAGATCCGGGATGCCGGTCTTCAGGTCGACACCCTTGACCGTGTTGGTATGGACGAACGGCTCGGCGGAAATGATTTCGCCGGTCAGACGGTCCATCACATACAGGTAGCCGTTGCGGTCGGCATGGACCAGAACCTTGCGGTCCTGGCCGCCGATATTCAGGTCGAGCAGCACGTTCTCGTTGATGCCGTCGTAGTCATAAAGATCGTGCGGATTCCACTGGTAGGCCCAGCGCGCCATGCCGGTGTCGGGATCGCGGGCGAACACAGAAGATGTCCATTTGTTGTCGCCGGGGCGCTGCACGGCGTTCCAAGGGCCGGCGTTGGAGGTGCCGTAATAGATCAGATCGGCTTCCGGGTCGTAGGAAATCCAGCCCCAGACCGTTCCGCCGCCGATTTGCCAGGCCGTCTCGGAGGGCCAGGTGGTCGCCCCCAGGTTCTCGCCGGTTACGTAAGGCGGCTTGAAATCCGGTCCGATCAACACGTCCTTATCCGGCCCCGTGCTGTACGCCCGCCAGAGGATCCGGCCGTTACGGGTATCGAGCGCGGTGATCCAGCCGCGCACGCCCATCTCGCCGCCGCTGTTGCCGACCAAAACCTTGTTCTTCACCACGATGGGGGCCATGGTCATGGTTTCGCCCATGGCGATTTCGCCCAGCTTGGTTTTCCACGCTTCCTTGCCCGTGGCCGCATCGACCGCCACGGTATGATTGTCCAGCGTGTTGAAGAAGATTTTTCCCTCGGCGTAGGCCGCCCCGCGGTTCACGACGTCGCAGCAGGCCACGCCCCGCGCGGCGCGGCTGGGGTTCGGCTTGTACACCCATTTGATCGCGCCGGCCTGATTCAAGTCCAAGGCGTAGAGAAGATTGGGCCAGGGGGTGACGAGGTACATCGTATCCTTCACGACCAACGGCGCCGCCTCGTGGCCGTTGAGCACCCCGGTCGAAAACACCCAGGCGACGCGGAGCTGTTTGACGTTGCCGGCGTTGATCTGATCCAGGCCGCTGAAGCGGGTGTTGGCGTAATTCTTGGCGGCCATCACCCATTGGCCGTCGTCTTGAGAAAGGCGGACGACCTCGTCCGAAGCCGGGACATTCGCCAGCCATCCCGAACAGGCGGCAGAAATCAGCAAACACAGCATCGATCGGATCATCCGGTCTCTCCTCCAGCTGTAGGTCAACCATCCTTTGCCGGAAAACCGGCGCTGTGTCGGGGAAGGATTCCCGACCTACCTCGGTGCATCATCAAACGTAGGTCGGCAATCCTTTGCCGACGAATGGGTATTCGGTCGTACTTCCACCGCTTCAGCGCAGGGTTTGAAGGTAGGCAAGCACCGCCTGCAATTCCGGACCGGTGAGGTCCATGGTCGGCATGAAGCAGCCCGGCTTGTGGGTCTGCGCGTCCGCGATCCAGCCCCCGAGATTGCCCACCGTATTCGGGAGCAACCCCGCGCCGATGTAGCGCCGGCTCATCAGATGGGTCAGGTCGGGACCCAAAATGCCATAGGCATCGGTTCCGCGGACGGCATGACAGACGCCGCAACGCTCGATAAACACCTGGTAACCCTCACGTTCGAGCTGCGCCACGGAAGGCGCTGCGCCGGCATCGCCGGCCAGGCAGATCGCGAGCGCGAGGAGGTGCTTGAGTACCGTCGCCTTCATCGTTGGGAGCCGCGTCCACGACCCGAACCGGGATGGGCCGGCTTTTCCGTCGAGCCGGCGTCCGCTGCGGGCGCTCCGCCGAGCGTTCGGATATAGGTCACCAGTTGCCAAATGGACTGCGGCGGCAAGGCCCGGCTCCAGGCCGGCATGCCGTTGGGACGGCCTTGCGCGATGCTGAGATAGATCTCAGCGGGTTCTCCACCATAGATCCAGTCGCGATCGCTCAAAGGCGGACCCATGCCGCCTCCGCCCAAGGGAGCATGGCAACCGCTGCAATTCAGGCTGTCGAACAGCTTTCTGCCCTGCACGACGGCGCCTGCATCGTTTGCGTATGGATTCTCGATTGGCGGTTCGCGCCGCGGGACGATCGGATTGCCGGAGACGGGCACTTCCAGCAATTGCGCGGCTCCGGGGCGATGCAGCGGTCTCGCGCCCCACTCCTGGCCGAATGCGGGAAGTACCGCCGACGATGCCGCTGCCGCGGCCGAGCTCAACAATGCAAGGCGCTTCATGCTTCCCATCCAAAGCGGCCGATAAACGATTGAGGCGGGCTACGCCTCAAATTAGACGAAAACGACGCGTCTGTCGTTAGCGGAGATTACGTATGATCGGACGCGCCGGCAGGCTGAATTCGCGACTCTTTCTCGATCCGAAGCGGCGGAACTCCCACGATCTCGAAGGTTGCCGAGGCAAGTTCGATGCCGGCCTGTTCGAAGCCCTGGAGGATGTCCCGGCTCAGGGCGTTCTTGGCTTCGCGAATGCCGCGGTCGCGAACGATGAAGCGCACGGTGAGTTCCAGCCAGTTGTCGGTCAGGCGGTAATAGACCCTTGGCCCGATCTCGGTCGGTTTCAGGAAATAGCGCCGCTGCATCTCTTCCAAGGCCTCCTGCCCCAGCATATTGGTCGTGATCGTATGGCGCAGGGCAGCCTCCATGACGATTCGCTCGGCGCGTTCGCGGTCGGCCCGGTAGGGAATGGGGAGGCTCAGTTCTTCCCAAATATAGGGGAAGTCGCGGGTGTAGTTGTAGACCGGCTCGTCGAAAATCCTGGCGTTGCTGACCGTAACCAGACGGCCGGTATATTCCCGGCTTCGTACCCACATGGCCGGATCGGCGGCTTGCACCGAGGGCGGCTGGCCCATTTCCATGATCGTCGTCTGCATGAAGCCCAAGGCTACCACATCGCCGCGCACGCCGCCCATGACGATGCGGTCGCCCACGTGGAACGTCTTGCCCCGCAGGATCACGAAATAGCCCGCTGCCGCGGTGACCACCCGCTGCAGGGCGAAGGCGAGACCTGCCGTCACGAGGCCTAAAGCGGTTGCGAGCCGGGCCGGGTCGTTGAACCAGATGGAGGCGAGTCCCAACAGCAACAGAAAGGCGGTAATGAGCTGGATCGTTTGGCGCGCCCAGAACTCGGTCTGCTCGTCGGGGCGGCGGCGGAAGAGGAATTTCGAGCCCTGCCGGATCGCCCACCGCAACAGGAAGATCATGGCGATCAGGAGAACGGTCATCAGGAGCTTTTTGCCGTTCTCGGCATTGATGCCGACCAGCCGGATTCCGAAGATTTCCACGGCCCGGCTTGGACCTACCAGGCGAATTATTTCGTCCATTTTGCCTGCTTTCCGTTGGCCTTTATGGTTATCGAGCAACGCCGCGTGCATTTATCCATGCCGCCCGGCCCGGCAAGGCTCGGCAGGACGACGCGGATACCATCGGCTCAAATCCCGCCTGGCGGCGATGCGCCGGGAAATTCGGGCTAGCTCGAGGTGTCGCCTTCGCTGCCGCTGACCCCCGTCAGGGTCGATATCCCGCCGGCGTCGATATTTTGCAGGACGCTGAAGCTGCCGTCGGTTTCCAGGACCACGGCGCCCACCTGCTCGGTAGAGGCAATTCCCTGGGTACGCAGAGCCTGCAGGATTTCTCCCTCGGTGATGCGTTCCGCCTTAAGCGCAGCGGACAGGAATCGGCCCCGGTGGAACACCAGCTGCGGTTCCGCTTTGACCAGCCGGCTTACTTTGCGCGAGCGGGCCGACAGCCAGGTCACGGCCCACTGGAGAAAGATGAGCAGGGCAAATGCGAGTACCCCGTCGGCCAGAGTTACGTTCTTGGACAACAACACGGTCGCCAGGGTCGAACCCAGCGCGACCGTTACCACCAGGTCGAACGCGTTGAGCTTGGTCAGAGTGCGTTTGCCGGAAATCCGTAATAGCAGTACCAGCAGAACGTAGGCGCATAAACCGACGACACCGGTTCTCACCAGGCTCATCCAACTATCGAAAAACATCGCGCCTCCTTGCCGTTCCCAACGCGTTGCCCACCGTCCTCCTCGCCGGCAGTTTGACAATTTGCATTGCCGAAAGGGAGGGCGTTCCTCTATGCCTTACGGAAGTGACTCGGGCAGCGACGGATTGTTCCCGGTAGTCTGCCGAATGGTGTCTTCGCGCGCGAAAGGTTTAGAATCGAGCCGGCCGAAAGGAAATCGCGTCGAACGCCTTGCCCGGGAATCCGCGGCTGCGGGGTGCGCTTTGCGCCGGCCTTGCTTCGGTTCGCTTTAGAACCGTCGTGGGGAGGCCCTAAAGGAAGCTCTGATTAAGTCTCCAATTGGGAGACGCGACCTGTGCAACTGATTGATCCAACAGGCCCTCACCCAGCGGGAGAGGGCTTATTCAGAGCTTCCTGAAGGGAGAACTCCAGGGATGGAGTTCGCGACGGTGGCCTGCAGTCCGGATGACCAAAGGGAATGGCGCGGTTTCGGGCCACGAGTCGCGGCGCTCGCCGTCGCGGCGATGACGAAGGAGTCCCGGTACCACCGGGTAAATACCGGTCAACCGAGCCCACGTTCGGGTTTTTGTGACCGGGAGCGGCAAGGAAAGCCGCTGCGAGGATTTCTGTCAACAGATCACTGCACGTCTATCAGACATGGAGGTCCGATGGTGCATTCCATTCTAAACGCTATGCCGGCGGAGGCCCTGGCCGTAGCCATTCGTAGACGGATCCGCGGCGAAGTGCGGATCGATCGGCACAGCCGGGAGCTTTGTGCCGCGGATCCGGTCCCTTATCGGCAGGAGCCGATGGGTGTGGTCATTCCGCGGAATATCAGCGACGTGGTCGAGGCCGTGGCGGTCTGCCGCAAGCACGATGCGCCCATTATGCCGCATCCGGGAGGACCGGCCTGGACGGGACACTGCTGCGAATCCGGCGTGATCATCGATATGTCCCAATTTCTCCGCGGTATTCATTCCATAGACCCGGACCGGGAGCGGGCCTTGGTGGAGCCGGGCTGTAGTCCGGATGTTCTTCGGAGCCGGGCCGAGGCGTACGGTTTGACTTTCGGCTCGGGCCTGTCGGGATACGATCAGGGCACGCTGGGCGGGATGATCGACAACGGCGCACGCGGGGGGCACGCGTTCATGGCCGGATGCACCGCCGAGAACGTGCATAGCCTGGATATCCTCACATACGACGGCTTACGCATGACCGTCGGTCCGACCTCCGAAAAGGATTTGGAACTCATCATCGGCGGCGGCGGCCGGCGCGGGGAAATCTATGCGGCCCTCAAAGCCCTGCGCGACAAATACGCCGATACCATACGCGCCCGGATTCCCAAGGTTCCCCGGCGGGTTTCCGGCTATGCGATCGATCAGCTGCTGCCCGAAAACGGCTTCAACGTCGCTCGCGCGCTGGTCGGTAGCGGCGGGACCTGTGCCATCGTTCTGCACGCGGAACTACGCCTAGTGCCGAGCCCACCCGTGCGCACACTGCTGGTACTGGGTTATCCGGACATTTTCCGGGCTGCCGACCACATTGCCGAAGTCACGGCGTTCAAACCCATCGGCCTCGAAGGCATCGACGACTCGCTCGTCAGGTCCATGAAGGCCGAACAAATGCGCTCGGAGGAATTGCAACTGGCGCCGGCGGGGCGCGGTTGGCTGATCCTGGAGTTCGGAGGCGAAACGCGGGAAGAAACCGCCGGCAGAGCGCGCCAACTCATGGACGAACTGCGCTGCAAACCAGGGGTTCCGTCCATGAAGCTGCTGGACGATCCCAGCGACGAAGCCCTGATTCGAAAGTTCCGGGAGGCCGGACTCGCGGCGACCACCCATGGGGCGGGATTGCGGATGGCCCGGCCGATCCGGGAGGATGCGGCCGTGCATCCTCAGGATGTCGGTCCGTATTTGAGGGAATACCGGGCGTTGCTCGATAAATACGGCTATGGCTGTTCTTTGTACGGCCATTTCGGCGAGGGCTGTATCCACTATCGGATCGACTGCATCGCGCGCGAACGCATCCGGCGTTGGAGGGCGTTCGTCGACGAAAAGACGGATCTTGTCGTACGTTACAACGGTTCACTGTCCACCGAACAGGCCGACGAACCGGCACAAGCGGACCTTTTGCCCAAATTGTACGGCGACGCGTTGGTTCAAGCATTCTGCGAATTCAAGGCGATCTGGGACCCGCGCAACCGGTTGAACCCGGGCCGGGTGATGGATTCGTTCTCGTATGCGAGACCATTGCATCTGAGACGGGCGATGTGACCTCTAATGCGGGCTCCGGTTTTGCGGATGCTCGCCGTTGGCCGATCTCTTCTGCCATGGCTATGGCGACTGCAAGAGCATTTTTCGGTCTGGTGTAGAAAGGTTCGTCGGCAAAGGATTGCCGACGAACCGCATCAGGACTCGGCTAAGGCGCCCGTCCGGCTCTCGTCGACGAAGCGCTCGGTCGCTTCGTCCAGCGCGCGCGGCTTGCGTTCGCGGATCTCGTGCACGTAAAGGGTTTGCGGCTTGAATTTCTGCTCGCTGCGCTCGGGCGGCAGGGACATCTCGTATTTGACCGGACGCCGGTGGTCCGCCAGTTGCAGTTCCGGGTTGAAGACGCTGTTGAATTTCCACAGGCTCTTCAGGAAGTTGGTCTGGCCCCGCAGCAGACGGCGGAAGACGATGCCGGCCGCGCCTTTGAGGGATTCCCAGCCCATGTGTTTCAGATTGAGCACCTGCTGGGTTTTCACCAGTTCCGCGTAGAACTCGGGCAGCGGCAGCCGGGTGGGCAGAACGGCGTGCTGAATGTCGAACAAACGGTAGTCGCGGGTGGTCAGCTTTCGGGATTCGGTGTGCCAGGTTTCGGTGCCGGGGTAGGGCGTGTTGACGCTGATGTTGACGATCTCGGGGATCTCCAGACACCACTGGCGGATGGTTTCGAAGCGGTCCCGGTCCCAGTCGGGGTCGGCGATGATGTTGATGGCGACGGTGATCCCCAGGGAGCGGGCGAATTCCAGCGCCTCAAAGTTCTTGGACAGGCTCACCCTTTTTCGATAAAGAGCGAGACCGGCCTCGTCGATGGCCTCGACGCCGAGAAACATGTACTCCATGCCCAATGTTTTCCAGAACCGGAACACGTCCTTGTTGCGGAGCAGCACGTCGCCCCGGGTCTCGAGGTAATACTCCTTCTTGATTCCGCGGCGGGCGACGGCTTCGCCGATTTCGAAGCCGTGCTTGTCCTGGATGAAAGCCACGTCGTCGACGATGAAGACGCCGGGTTCCCGGACGCGGCTCAGGTCCTCGACGATTTTCTCGGGGCTCATGACGCGGTAGCTGCGGCCGTAGAAGGTCCAGGCGCTGCAAAAGGAGCAGTCCCAGGGGCAGCCGCGGGTGAATTCAATCGAGGCGCAGGGATCGAGCGTGCCGAGGAAATATTTTCGGCGATGCCGGACCAGATCCCGCGCCGGGCTGACCTCGTCGAGGTCGGCGACGAAGCCCGGCGGCGGACCTTCGCCGTCGGCGGTGACCGCTCCCGGCACCTTATGCACGGAATCGCGGTCGTGCTCGATCGCCTCCAGGAGCTTCGGAAATCCGGCCTCGCCCTCGCCGCGCAGTACGCAATCGATCTTGCCCTCGCCGTGCTGGAGCAGATCCTTGGCCGTGAACGAGGCGCTGTGCCCGCCGATGCAAACGAAGCTGTCGGGCAGCCGGTCCTTGGCGTCCTTGGCGAGATCGATCACTTCCGGGACGTTGGCCAGATAATTGAGGGCGAAGGCCACGACGTCCGGCCGCCAGGTTTCCAGCATGCGATAGAAGTCCCGATGGGTCTCCACCTGAAGATCGATCAGACGGACCGAGTGCCCCAGGCGGCGTACCGATTCCGCCACCATCTCCAAACCTAAGGGCTCGAGACGGAGAAAGACCTTGGTGTACATCAAAGGGCTGGGATGGACGGCGAGTATTTTCATGAGGGATTTCTCTTTATTGGTTATTAATTATTAGTCGTTGCTTGTCGGATTCGTTCAGGAAAATCCCTGTCCTGTAAACGCCGAAAGGTGTCGGGTCAAAAGGGAGACTATGGCATTTGGGAGTCATGTCAATGGTGACATTCCGTTTTTCCGGTGCGGCGGTCGAAGAGGACAGCGTTCCGCCGTTTCGCATGACATTGGCACGGGCGGCGGTTCCGGGGACTGCGGTGACGATGTAGGTATCCGAACGAGAGGCAAGCGGTCGGCGGGCCTATGCTATGCGGACTAAAGTGTTTTCATACCAACTGTACCGGCGTTCCCGAGTAGGTCGCGAACGCCTTTCCGACGCCGCGGGTTGACCAACCGCTTACGTCGGTACGGGATTACCGGCCTGCGACTGTGCCGCTGTAGGTTGTGAATCCCTTCGCGACATGCTTCCGCTCGGCCCACGGCTTGCGTCTTGATTTCCAGAGCGGTATCTACAACGCTTTGAATCGATCCACCCGAACCGAAGGCGCAACCACTTCCGCCAAGCTTGTATTGCCATACGAGCGAGATGAAAACACTTCTAAGGCGCGGCGGCGGTGGAAGGGCCCTTCGCGGTTCGTCTCTCGTCGGTATGCTGGCCCAGCAGCGGTTTCAGCATCGTCAGTATGTCCCGACGGTTCTGCGTATACCAGAGGTTGCCGAGATGGCCGCCGCGGGGATAGATAATGGCGCGCTCTCCGAAAATCCTTTCGGCGAATGCCAGGTCCACTTCGGACACCAGGAAGTCATCCGCGTTATGCATGAGATAAACCGTCGGATCGCCGCTCAGGGCCGGCGCGACGCTTTTCAGGGAGGACGCTTTGATCAGTTCCTCGAAGCGGAGCTTCCGTTTGCCGGTACGTTCCAGCTGTGGCACTAGGACCCGTTGTAGATAAGCCATGAGGCTATAGGATCTCGCCTCTTCCAGCCGCGCGCTGCGATAATCCGGGGTTATCGGGGCACGGAGAAATCCCATCGACGGGTGGACCAGGGAACTGACGTAGAGCGAGCTTCCCACCGGCTGACGCAAAGTCCATCCGATCAGATAGCGGATTTGTTCGTCACTCAGTTCGAGGCGCCGGTCCCAATCCGCGAAATAAGCGGGATCCTCGATGTCCCGGCCGAGGGCGGCACTGCCGGTGCCGATGGCGTAGGACTGGATGTTCGATCTTTGCTGTTTCGTGTAGCGCCGTTCCAGATCCGCCAACTGCTCTATCGTGCGGATCGCCCCGAGCAGATCGATGGGAGGGTTGATCATCAGCGTGGCGTCGAGGCCGATTTCCTTTCTTTCGGAGTCGAGCTTGCGCACGAAAGCCGCCGTCAATGCGCCGTGGCTCAGACCGATCAGGCCGATTCGGGTGATTTCCGGATGAAACCGCTCGCGCACGGCGTTCAGAGCGGCTTGCATGGCGCGGTACACGTCCTCGCTGTCTTTTTCGGTGAGGCCCGGCAAGGCTGAGCGGCTGGCCGCCAACGCGAAGTTCCAGTGAAACGGGGAGGGCAGCGACAGCACCTGAAATCCATGGTCGGTGAGCAGCTGCGCGAGATAACGGGCGGCGCCCGAATAGGCGGAACCGCCGAATCCCGGCAGGAGAAACACCAGCGGCGCGGGTCCCGGATGCGGCGAATAGCGGACCCGCAGTTTTCCTTTTCCTTCGAGCAGCGGAACATCGTTCCGGCCCGGAATCAGCGTCAGGTCCAAATGCTGGGTTTCCTCCCAGACATAGCGCTGTTCCCGGTCTTTGAGGATGGCGACGGTGGCGGTGGCGAGATAAGGGTTTTTGTAGGGGTAGCGGTACGACGACTCCTCCACCCGTTTGGCGGACGCGATCTGGCAGATGCTCAGCAACAGTACCGCAAAGATTCCGCGCCATCGAGGGAACAGGCTTGTGTGGAATGCCATGTCGGGCCTCCTGTAAGGGTTCAGGCGCTACTCCGCGCAGGCTCGCGAATGCCCCGCGCCGTCCACTCCGCGATTTCGTTCAGCACGGCGAGCGTCAAATGGGGGAGCGCGACCGCCACCGGCGCGCTCAAGTCTTCGGCCGGTCCGAATTCGGCATCGGCCGGAATTTCGACGAGCAATATCACGACTGTGTCCGGCAGATCGTTCAGAGCCCTGCCCATGGCCAGGGTCGCGGAAAGCCCGAAGCCGTGGCTGGAGCAGGGCTCGTTGCCGTCTTCGATTTGCCGCGCCTCGAAGCGCCGGACCGTACCCGGCGCCGAGCCGGATTGCGCGGCATCGATCAGGATCGCGAGATTCGCGCCCCGCATGGCGTCAAGGAGATTGTTGCCGACCGGGTCGCAGATTTGGGTCGACGCGAGTCCCTTGGGCAGCGCGCGGAAGCCGTCCGATCGCATCAGGTTTTCCACCGCTAACCAGCCGGCCCGGTCGTCTCCGAACGGCGAACCCAGCCCCAGAACGCGAACCGGCGTCATTCGCGAATTACCTTCAGTTTCAGGAAATGCGTGGCGCAGGAAATGCACGGATCGTAATTGCGGATGACCTTTTCCCCGTGCAGCCGTAGTTCGTCGTCGGCGCGGTCCAGCCCGAAGGCTTCGATCGAACGGTGCAGGTCCTCGGCGATGCGCGCCTGGTTCTGGCTGGTCGGGGGGACGATGCGGGCCTTGAGGATTTTTCCGCTCTCGCCGACATCGTAGCGGTGCCAGAGCAGTCCGCGCGGCGCCTCGGTGCAGCCGAATCCGCTGCGGGCGCGGCATTCGCCGGAGACGAACGGGATGTCGGGCTCGTAGTTTTCCAGCAGCCGTATGGCTTCCACGATGGCGAAGTGAATCTCGACGGCGCGCGCCAGCATGCTGTGGAACATGTTGCGGGAAGGGAAGGGGATGCCGGTTTTCGCCAGCGTGGAGCGCACCGGTTCCGGCAGCCGGTCCCAATTCAGGTTGAGCCGCGCCAGAGGGCCGACCAGATAAGACCGTCCGTCGAGCAGGGAATAAAGGGCGGTGGAATGGGCTTCCTGGTGCTCCCTGAAGTGATCCTCGTAGCGGTCGACCGGGATGTCGAGACCGGTGTCCGAAACGATGCGGCCGGAATAGAGCGGGTATTCGCTCGGGTGCCGCAGCGCCACGCTGACGAAGTCCTGTTGGTCTTGAGGCACATCGACACTCGCGGTCCAGGCGACCAGGTTTTCCGCATCCGGCAGGGCGGCTCGCAGCCGGTCCAAGAGCCTTATCACCCGGTCCTTGGGCGGCGCGGAATGGAACCCGCCGAGCCGCGCGCCCACCGGATGCACCGAGCGCGCGCCGAACAGCCGGATCAGTTCGTTGCCGAGACTTTGAAGGCGCAGCCCGCGGCGGACCTCGTCCGGATAATCCCGCGCCATTTCCGGAGCGCTGGAGTATCCGAAGAAATCGGGCGCCGCCAGCAGGTGGATGTGCAGGCTATGGCTCTGAATCCATTCGCCGCAGTACATGGCCCGGCGCATGGCTTCTATCCAGGGCGTGGAGCGCCAGCCGAACAGGCTTTCCAGGGCCTGCACCGCGCTCATCTGGTAAGCCACCGGACAGATGCCGCAGATGCGTGCCACCATATCGGGCACCTCGAAGGCGTCGCGGCCCTCCAGGAACTTCTCGAACAGGCGCGGCGGCTCGCCGATGCTGAACTTCAGGTGTTCGATGCGGCCGTCGCGGATATGGAGATCGAGGGCGCCTTCGCCCTCGACCCGCGCCAGGACGGGCACGTTGATCTTGATTTCCCGGCGCTCGTTCATGATTTCTCGTTCGATGAATTGGCGGTCGAAGACCGCGCTTTGTTTCCTTCTCCCTTTGGGAGAAGGTGGCCCGAAGGGCCGGATGAGGGAGAGAGATCAGACGGGTCCGAGGCATCATTTGCTGGCTTCGGGCCCGTCCGATCTCTCCAATGCTTGCCGGCTTCGCGGAAGGCTTCGGCCTCGCTGTTGATGTAGCGGAAGCGGCGGGCGATGCGCTCCGCGGGCATGCCTTTCTGCTCGAACCAGCGGCCCCAGGCGTCGCCGTTGATGTTCTCCGCCGGCCCGTAGCAGCCGTAGCAGTCGCGGCCTATGCCGGGGCACAGCACGCCGCAGCCGGTGCGGGTGACTGGTCCCATGCAGTGCTGCCCCTGGGTCACCATGACGCAGACGATGTTTTTCCGCTTGCATTCCATGCAGATCTTTTCGTTATCGTCCCGCGGCGGGGCGCCGAGTAGCAGCGAACTCACCGTCGCCATGACCTGCCGGGTGTTGACCGGACAGCCCCACAGCTCCAGGTCCACGGGCACGTTGGCGGCGATGGGCGTCGCGGTGTCCAGGTGGTCGATCTTCGAAGGGTCGGAATAGACGTCGGCGAACCAGCGCGCGGCGTCCGCCTGGTTGCGCAGCGCCTGCAGGCAGCCCGAGGTGGCGCAGGCGCCGATGGGCACGAGGAAGCGGGTGTTTTCGCGGATGCGGCGGATGCGCTCCTGCTCTTCGTGGGTGGAGATGCTGCCTTCGATGAAGGCGAGCTCGGCCGGCGCATCGGGGTCGACGATTCCGGCTTCGGCAAAGTGCACCACGTCCGCCAGCTCGAACAGTTCCACCAGTTTTTCGCCGGCATTGAGAAAGGCCAGCTGACAACCATCGCAGGACGAAAATTTATGGACCGCGACGCGAAGCTTTCTGTCCATGTCAGAACCCCTTCTTGCCCAGGAGGGCCTTCAATTCGGGATAGGGAAACACCGGGCCGTTGCGGCACACGAAGGGCGCGCCGATCATGCAGTGTCCGCAATGGCCGATGCCGCAGTGCATGTTGCGCTCCATGCTGAGCCAGATGTTCCCGTCGGCCACGCCGCGCTGGCCGAGCTCGTAGATGGAAGCACGCATCATCGGCTCGGGGCCGCACAGGAATACGATGGTCTGGCCGGGATCGATATGGGTCCGGTCGAACAGCGCGGTTACCAGGCCCTGATGCCAGGTCCAGCCGGGCTCGGCCACTTCCGCCGCCAAAAGCACCTGCGTATCCGGCAATTCCCTCCATCGCTGGTACTGCTCGTGCCAGATGAGGTCGTCGGAGCGTTTGACGCCCTGCATGATCAAGAGCCGCCGGAAGCGCTCGCGCCGCGCCACGATGTAGCGGATGACCGAAACCAGCGGCGCGCAGCCGAGCCCTCCGGTGATGAGCGCGACATCCTTTCCCTGAGCCTCGAGCAGAGGCCATCCGCGCCCGTAGGGACCGCGCACGCCGATCCGGTCGCCCGGCTGGAGCCGGCTCAGCGCGCGGGTGACGCGGCCGACGGCCCTGATCGTGTGGTCCAGCGTTTCGGTCTCGTCGGGATCGGAGACGATGGAAATCGCCACCTCGCCGATGCCGTAGAGGTAAATCATGTTGAACTGGCCGGGTACGTATCCGTAGGCGCCTTGGGCGGCCGGATCGGTGAACCTCAGCTTCAGGGTGAAGATGGTCGGCGCCTCCTGGACGCGTTCGACGATTTCGGCTTCGCGCGGCAGATAAGGATTTTGCATGGGCCTCCTCAGCGGCAGATGGCCGCCAGTTCTTCCGTAATGTCGATCCCCACCGGACACCAGGTGATGCAGCGCCCGCAGCCCACGCAGCCGGAGCGCCCGAACTGGTCGTGCCAGCTGCCCACCTTGTGAGTCAGCCATTGCCGATAACGGGTGCGGGTATCGGGACGGATGGTGATGCCGTGGATGTAGCTGTGCCTCTGGGTGAAGCAGGAATCCCATTCCCGATAGTGCTCGCTGCGGCTCCCGTCGAGGCTCGGCACATCGTTCTCGCTATGGCAGAAGCAGGTGGGGCAGACCAGGGTACAATTGGTGCAGGAAAGGCAGCGCTGCGCCACTTCGTTCCACCGGGGGTGATCGAGACGGGCGAACAGGACGTCTTTCAGATTTCGGGAAGGTACCTCCTTGACCTGGCTTCCGGCGGCGTCTTCGATTTCCCGGTCGGCGGTTTCGATTTGTTCGGTACTCGCTTCCCGGACCGGCAGCGCGGCGAGAATCCGTTCACCCTTTTCACTTCGTGCGTCGATCAAGAAGCCCTCGTCCAATTCGGAAAGTGCCAGATCGTAGCCGTAGGTCGCCCGCGGTCCGTCGCCGGTGGAGGCGCAAAAGCAGTTGAGGGAGGGATGGGTGCAATGGACCGCGACCAGGAACAGGTTCTGCCGCCGCGCCGTGTACCAGGGATCGGGATATGCGCCCTGCATGAAGTGCCGGTCGTAAATGTATAGCGCGGCCAGATCGCAGGCTCGGGCGCCAATGACGGCCACCGGTTCCGCCTCGGGCGGGTCGCTCTTGAAGTCGACCGATCCGTCGGCCCTGCGCTCAGCG
Source organism: Methylocaldum marinum (assembly GCF_003584645.1). Lineage (GTDB taxonomy): Bacteria > Pseudomonadota > Gammaproteobacteria > Methylococcales > Methylococcaceae > Methylocaldum > Methylocaldum marinum. Next base: position 2,208,440 of record NZ_AP017928.1, on the reverse strand, counting down.
CTCCAGAGCTTGTCGCGGCCGGCGAAGGTCAGCGGCCGCAGAGCTTGCGGTCCGTTGGCCCAGGCGAACCAGCGAGGCTCGTCGGTTGTTTCCAGTCCGTATTGGCCCGGAGCTTGCCGGTCGTGGACGCCCTTCGGCAAATCCTCGACGCCGGAAATCGGCTCGTAAAGAATGGCGCCATCCCGAACGCGCGGGCCCACGCATCGATAGCCGGCGGAGGCCAATGCGGACAAGAGCCGGGGAAATTCGCTCCTGGGCAGATAACGGGGTTGCTCGGCCATGGTTTCGACTTCCTGTTGCTTCGCCGCCCACCCGTGGCGGGCATGGCGTTACGGCATTGTAAAGCGTTTCATGTATCCGTGAAACGACCCGTCGGCGGAAGCCTCCGGGTTTGTGCTTAGGTCTTTACTGCGGTCGCGCCATGCCGAATTTTTCGAGTACGGATTTGGCCTCATTGGAGCAAAGAAACGCCAGCCAATCCCGCGCCGCGCCGGGATTTCGGGCGTTCCTGGCGATAGCCGCGGCTTGTATGCCCTCTCGGTTGTGTTCCGGCGGAATCGGAACGAAGTCGACGGGATGGCCGACCATCATCTGGTATCGCGGTTCGCTGATCCAGGTTAGCCCGGCGTCGACCTTGCCCTGCATGATCCAGAGCGGCGTCTGGCGATGGTGGATTTCGGTCAGAAACGCCTCGCCGGCTTTTACCTTGGTTTCGTACACCTTGCGGACCAGTTCCTCGCCGCCCGCTTGTTCGAGAGCGGTCTGGATCTGCCGGGCGATGCCCTCGGTTTCCGGGTTCGGATTGGCGAGCCGCACGCCCGGCTTGGCAAGATCTTCCAGGGTGCGGATGTTCTTGGGATTGCCTTTTTTCACCATGACGGCGAGGCTGTTCTTGAGGAACCGCAGCGGCGGGCCTTGCAGCACGCCTTTTTCGATCAATGCGGCGATCCGTTGCTCTCCGGCCTGCACCACGTCGGGTTGGACCGAAAGGGTCAGGTTGCCAACGGTGATGGTGTTGCGGTTCTCGAGCTGCCGTTCGATGATGCCCGGCGGGATCGTCTCGAAGAAGATTCGGCCGCGGAGCTCGGGCTTTTGCCGCTGGAAGGCTTCGACCAGTTCCGTCATCGCGAAGAAGTAATTGCCGCCGGCGAACACGACGAACTCGGCGGCGGCCGGGTTGCCGTGAAAATCCGGCATATTGTCCACCTCGGGCACGGTGAACGGGACGCCCGGATTGGCCGCGGGGGGAGTTTCTCCCGGCCAGGGCGGAAAAACGGCGGGCGGCGTCGGGGCCGGGTATTCCGTGTTCATGGACGACTCCGCGAAGAGAACGAGCGTAACGGCCAGCCGGAAGTGCTTGCACACGTCGGCAACTCCATGGGTAAGAGGAGGGAATACGGCCTCAATCCGGAATCAGGGCGTAGCCATCCATCTGATACAGCGGGAGTACGGTCAGGGCGGAGAGCGCCACGGTGACCTCCGGATTGACGTCGCCCGGCTCGAATTCCTTCTCGGCCAGGGCCTGGCCGCAGACGTACAGGGTTACGCCGGCCTTCTTCAAGGCCTGAATCAATTCCGTGTTGGGGTTCCCGTTGCCGAAGCGATTGCGATAGCGCTCGTCCTTCAGGATCGCCGGCGTCGCCGAGCCGTGTACCACCAGAACCAGCTTCAAACGTTCCGTCGGAACGCCGACCAAGGCAAAGGTATTGATCAGCCGGGCCACGTGGTCCAGGCCGGAGTTCGGCTTCTCGGGCATTTCGGCGCCCTGGGAGATATCGAACAACACCTTGTAAATCCGATCCGGCGAAGGCTTCGCTGCGGCATCCGGATACGGCCGGACTTTGCCGTAGCCCCGAATCGCGGGGTATTCCCACTCCGTCTTGGGTTCCGCAGAGGCTTGACCGATGGAACCACCGATCAGCAGACCCGCCAAAACGAAAACCGTTCTCTTGGACATGGCAGCCTCCCGTTCGGAAACGGCAGAGGCCGGCTTTCACGCCTCGATCGCTCGCGACACCGTGTCGGGGTCACGGGTAGGATGAACGCCGGCAATCGGTTCGAAGTCGCCGCGGAGCGCCTTCAGGGCGTATTTCTCCCGGTCGATCTCGCGCCGGGTGCGGATGCCGAGGCGACGGAACACGGCAATCGGCGGGCACCAGCCTTGCAATGCGTGTTGCAGCAGGAAACCGGCGACTCCGGTCGAAAGCCACAGCCAACGACGGCTGTGCACTTGGGACAAGGCCAGGCCGGCGAGCGTGAAACTGGCGGCGTTGGCTTCCAGTACTCGCTCGATGTCCCACTCCCGGTCCAGGGCGTCGATACGCCGCGTCAGGGTTTCCCGGCTCGCACCGGTATAGTGGCTTATCGTCGCGCGGATCTCGTCGTCGATGCGCGCATTGATGTCCGGAGGCGTGTGACGCCGGACTCGGTCGGTTTCATAGGCTTGCATGGCACTCACGTCGCATATCCTCCGATATTGTTCGCTTCGACTTTCTTGGCGTTCGGAGCTTTTTTCGCAGTCTCGACCGGTACGGACGGTGCGAGTTCGGCCCCGTGCGCACTCAGAAGCGGGTGCCGTTCAAGCCTTCGAAGTAGAGGGAGTCTTCATACGCCGTCGCGCAGGCCTGGCATCCGCATTGTCCCTGACAGGGATCCGGGCACTCAGGTAGGCAGGTGCAGACCTCCCAAAAGCTCTCGTCGTTCGTGAAAGGCCCTTTATAAATGCCATTCGGCCGATAGCGTTTTCTTCCTTCCTGAGTTGGCATCTTCATGAGTTTCTCCCATATCAGTCGAAGCCGCCGGGATGGACCGCGGATAGAAAGTGTTCCGGAAATGGGGTTGCGGTCCTCCTCCACGGCGGGGATGTCTAGAGTAATGGGAACGGCTCCCGGTCTATTTCGCGGCTCGGAGATGCTCGATGGCCTCTTGAGCCGCCTGCCGCGCAGGCTCGGCTTCGCCAGCTTCGCTATGTTCGATGGCGCTATCCAGGCTTTTCAGCGCCGCGGACAGATGCTCGTCGGATGTGGATTGCGTCAAGGCGGCTTCAACGTAGGTCTTTGCGAGTTTTGCGTGTTCGCCGGCACCCTTGGCGTTGCCCTTCTCTCCGGCCAGAGCCGCGGCTTCGGCGTGTTTCCAGGCTTCTTTTATGTGCCTTTCCTTGGTATACACACGTCCTTTCTCGTCCTTTCCGGCAATCCCGGCCTGGGCCTGCTGTATAACTTCTCCGCCTACAGCCGTGCTTAAGCTGAATAACGAAGCCAGAAGAGCAATAAGCATCTTGCTGCGCATGCGGTTACTCCTTGAAACCCGAGCGTCGCGAAAAAAGCTAGATTTAACTGTTAGTAAGTCGGAAGGCTCTTCCAGTTGCTAGGGAGTATTACGAACACATGCTTGGAGGATCGGATATGCGAAAATCTTCCCGCTGCGGATTGGGGGACCGGGGCGCCCCATAAGGCACCGAAGCAGGTGGACGAGCGTACGGAACGGCCTGGCAGTTCCGACCTGCCGGGTGCGGCGTGGCCGCAAGGGCGAATAATCGGCTCTGACTAAAGACGGAAGCGGAAACGCCGGCCGTTCGCGGCATCGGGCGTTTCCTCCCGGAATCACCTGCATGATGGGACGCGTGCAATGTGGACGGCGGCTGGCCGGCTGTCCGCCAGGACTCCACAACTCACGTACCGTGCCATGGCTCGGAACCTGGGTTCCGGAAATCGAATATCCTGTCACAGGAGACATTATGAATCGAAAAAATCGGGGGGCCGGGCGGGTGCGGCCGAATGGCCGTATCCTGGCCGTTCTGTGCGGCCTTCCCCTCTTGGGGTGCTCTCTTATCACGGTCCATACGCCGGGGGGCGATACGCGCAGGATGAACCCGCGCGAGTTCTCGGAATACGTGGAGCAGGTGTTTCGCTATCACAACCAGATCGTCAATGAAATCATCGACCTTACCAACTCGAGCGGCGACACCGATGAGCTGGATGAAGAGGAATCCGCGGAGCTTGCAAAAGAAGAAGCCCGCATGATTCAGGTTTGTGCCTCCCTCAACGAAATTGTTTCGGAGTCCATGACGGGGCAGGATACCGATTTTCGGGCCAAATTGCGGCTCATAGACGCGGTCCCGGAGTGTGAGGCGGCCACCCGTAGGGTGGAAGACTTGCTGCCGTAACGCCGATGCGTCCGAGCTTGCTTTCATTGCCTTCCTAACTTGGGGGTACTGCGCCGGGCGAATGAGTGCGAGATCCGTGAAAGTGGGGCCGAGTCGTGTTCGCGGCGGACAAGACCGCCGGATTAACGTCGCGACGGTTCGTCTCGAACAGTGTCGGAGAGGGAGGGCTGATCGCGGCTTCCCGATCAGCCCTTCGATTCGCGAGGCGCCGTATCAGGCGAAGGAGGCTGCCGTTTTGCGACGAGCTTTCCAGCCCAGGATGGCGAAACCCGAGCTTATCAGTGCGAGTGTACCGGGTTCTGGGATCGGGGCCGCGACTTGACCCGGCATCGCCGCGATCTGCGCCTGGGCATGGGAGATGATGATATCCCCGGTCAGCGAGGCGATTCCGAGTACGAACGCGTTGAAGGAGAGATGAATCGCGTTCACGGCCAGACCGAGGTTGCTGACGCCGTCCCCGGTCAGGATTTGTTCGTTGAGAAGCAGGCTGACCCCGACCAAACCGAGCACGGACAGATCCACGACAGTGTTGGGGGCCGGAATGTCGATGAGGGCAATAGGTGTGCCGGCTATCGAGAGAGCCGCCCCTGCCAGTGTGGTCTCACCCGCTGCCGCCAATGCGCCGAAGTCGCCGGAAACACTGGCGGTGGATGCCACGGCTTCCAAGTTCAGGCTGATCAATCCCAATGCGCCGATCCCGATATCCAGTACCGACGCACTGGCCGAGGCGAATTTGGGGCCGTCGGAGCCGTCGATGTTGGAGCTGGCGTCGGCGTTCAACAGGCCGGCTCCGATGCCCAATGTGCTTCCGAGCCCTGCGTTAAGCGAGACGACGGAGTTTGAAACGTCATACGGAGTGGGCGCGGTGCCTGATGAAACCGGAGTGGGGCCGACACTCAAGTCCACCAAAGGTATGCCCAACAACGTGGCTGAAACATTGACGCCGACGACGTAGGACGAACTACTGCCGCCGATGACGGTCGCCTGACCGGCACCGGAGACTGCGAGTAAGGCGATTCCCAGAATCAGGGAAAAGCGTTGCCGCCGAACACCCTGCCAATAAATGTTCTGAAGCAGAATACCCGAAATGAATTTATTCATATTGTTCCTTTTCTGAAGAGTGGCTACGCGGGAAATGGTCCGACTGTGGGATATAAGCGTATCGTTATGGTGGCACCCGCGTGAGTTCCGTTTGCGATACAAGCATAAAGCGCACCACCTTCGTAAGGCATTGATTACAAATATATGGACAGTGTTGGGGCGATGGTTGTGTAAAAAAACTTGACGATGCAGCTGATCCACCTGCCTCTGTTATCCGGGAATCTATCGTTGACCGGGCGCCGACTCGGTCCGGGCGGTTTCGTGCTTAGGCGACGCGTACCAGATCGATTTTTCCACCTCGGACCGGACATCGGAGCGGAAAACGCTTATTAGCGAAGTCTTTCCCGGTCAGGGGCCTTCACAGGCCGGATCGAAGCGCTCGCGCCTCGGTCGTCACCGGATCAGGGCGGCAACGCACGAGGTAAATCCTTTCGCTTCCTCGGGCAGTTCGACGTCTTCGGTTGGGAGAGAAGGGTCCGAAAGCGTGAACGATCCGACCATCTTCGGGTTACCCCCGGTCGTATCCACGCTTCCGGCAATACTGAAGGAATACGACTTCCCGGCCGGCAGAAAGCCTATGCATCCCTCGATCGTGTTTACGTCGCCCGCGCTGTGGACTATGGCGAACGAACTCAGAAGAGAGAGCCCCCCAACGATTCCTAGTGTTATCGAGATCAGATTTTTCATGTTTTCTTATTTTTTCTCTCGTGATGGCTGACGAAGTCGTCACCGGGTCGCGTCTGCGGCCCGATTCATTGTCAGGTCAGGGCTTGTACCCGTCCGAAAGCGTTTTCAGAAATGCGACGATCGCATTTTCCTGCGCGTTCGTTAGGTGCAGGTTGCCCATTTCCGCGGTGTTTACATTCTCGGGGACTTCCGGTTCCGGCCAGCAGTTTTGAGCCAGGGCATCCGCTTCCCTCGTGAACGGATCGCTGCACGCCGGTTTGACGTCCCGCGTGTTATAGAAATGAACGATTCCTTTCAGGGTTTTGAAATAACCGTTGTGCGCGTAAGCTTTGGCGAATTCCCGGTAGGGACGCTTGTCGACGTTGCGCAGCGTGGGAACCTTCTGTTTGCCCCGATTTTCCCAAGCAAACTGCTGGTAATCCGTACGGCTCGACAGGAACTCGCCCAAACCGAGGTCGACCCAGGCAGCACCCTCCGGATTGAACTCGGGCTGCGTGTAAAAGGGATTGTCAGGATTGCGGGGCACGCCGATATTGTCATAGGTAAAGTCGGTGAACAGCGGCGGCTGACCGTCGGGACCGGGATCCAGGATATGGCAGTTTGCGCATTTGGCTTTGCCCTTGAACAGTTTGAGCCCTATCTTCTCTCTCAGAGTCAATCTGGCCTTGCCCTTGAGAAAATAGTCATACTTCGAGGTAAACGCGTTCGACTCGGGAGAGGCTTCGAATGCGGCTACGGAGCGCGCGATATACCTGTAGGCGGCGTCGACCTTGTCCGGGGCGCATGCATCGGGTCCCCAGACCTGCAGGAAGAGACCGGCATAAGTACCGTTGCAGACTCTCGATACGACGTCGGCAGGTGAGCTTAGAGCCTGTTCCACCGGATTGAGGAACGGCCCCAGTGCCTGGTCGGCGGCCGGGTTGCCGAGTCGTTCGCCAGTGGCGCGTCCGTTCCAGAAGTTGCCGCCGAGGAAAAGCGCTTCGTTGTTTTCGATCACGTAATGCAAGACCGGGCTGAAGGTCGCATAGGCCGAACTGGGTGGCTTGCGGTTGCCGAACCGACCGCTTATGGAACCCTCGTAGACCGCGCCGGTCGCGTTGATTCCGGAATCGGGGCCGGTCCAACCCGTATTGGGCATATGGCAGGCGGCACAGGCTTGATCTCCGTTGAAGGACAAATTCTTGTCGAAGAATATGGCCTTCCCCAACGCTTCGGATGGCGTCAAGGCGTGCGTGACGGCCGGCTCCGCCGCCAGGCACAGGATCAACGCGCAAATTTCGACTGTCTTCTTACTCATATCACAACTCCTTCTGTTTGAGGTTTTCAGGCCGGCGTTTTCGGCCGGCCGAGTCAGGAACATGACGGACAACTAAACGCCGGTCGATTTGCCCCTCTCCAATAACGTTCAGTCAGCAAGCGTCGTACTTTTCGTCTCTCATAGTCCGATTTGCCGAGCCGCATCGGTCGGCGTGTTTTTGCCCCAGGTCGCATCAGGCGCATTCGGTCGTCGCTATCCCGTCCGCATGCGAAGCATCGCAGCCGGGCGTTTCCACAGCGGGCGCAGCGGTGACCTTTATTCGGCGCGCCGCTACATTCGAATCCCGCCAGGAGCGCCAGATCCGCCGGAGATGCTCGAGACCGTAAGAACCGAATGGAGGGAAGACTCGAAATCGCTGCCTACAAAAGGTAGCGGAATCCTGAGGGGCGACAAACCGCCGCGTTTGGCCCGGTGCTAGAAAACGCGCAAACCGGATTACGGTCAAGTCGGCAAAGTGCGGAAAAGCTTGTAATCCTAGGCTGACATGGCGATTCCGTTGCACACACGCCGGATATGGAGCAGTCTGAAAGTCCGGGGAATGCAAAGTATTGTTAACGTTTCCGTTTTTGTGCGAGTCTCAAGGCGGTGCCGCCCCTCTGTAACGGCTGATCGGGGTTAAACCTTATTCCCGGAACAGTTGTCTCCGACCGGCTGGATCGCCGATCGCCGCGTCCGAGAGTTCTGGATCGGATGCTTCGTCGCCACCGATGTAAGCACGTCCATGAGTACAGTCCTGATCCTATTACTTCATGGAATTTTTTGTCCCATTCTGTGTAAGCCCTTGCGGATTTTGTCGTAAGCCTAATCCTACAAATTTTCTGGAAGCCGCGCCGTTCGGGCGTTTCGTCGAATCGAGGAAGAAACGGTGTATTTACCGGGGACTTGTTGCAGCGGATTCTTGTAACTACCATGTGACTGTCGCGTCAACTTTATGGTTGTTTTCGGCAACGCGACAATGTGTATTGCCCGGCTGACACCCCGCAGCCGGGCTTTTTTTTGGCCGAATGTGGGCGGGAATGGCGCGGCGCCGAAAGTGCACTCAAAAGCACTATCCAGTCGAATTCCGGCAATGGTCGTCTCGGTCTGCTCGGAATTTTGTTCGGGGAGATAAAGGGTTCCACGTCCGAACTGTGAACGGCCGACCGTAAGTGCGTCACGATTCGTCACCGGAGCAGCGAGTGCCGGGAGCGATGCCCATGACTAACGGCAGGGGTCTCGCGTCGGCAGTTGGCACATAATGCAACAGGTCGTTTCCGGTTGTTTACGGCTTTCCAGGCGAACCTTGTCGGTTCGACTCCCGCCAGGCGCCGGAGACGCCTCGGCGATTTGCCGAGCTTGCAGTCGAATCCGGCGGGTCCCCCGTCCCGCGGGATTCGGCCGCGGCCATCACTGCGCCGGACCGCTCCGAGAAGCGCCCAAGATTCCCCCTGACGTCCCAATCACCTGGAGAACACCATGGCAACGAACGATCCGACCCCCGCTTTGGAAGAGCAATTCGCGGCCTCTGCCCGCGCCGAGCGCGCGGCCCGCGCCCAGAGTCTCATCAAGAACTACGTGCTGACGGCGACCGGCGTGTCGCTGATCCCGGTGCCCCTGGCCGATCTCGGGGCGATCATGGCCCTGCAAGTCAAGCTGATTCATGGCCTCGCCAAGCATTACGAGGTGCCGTTCAAGGAAAACATCGCCAAGTCGCTGGTGACGTCGCTGCTGTCCGGAGCGACCTCGGTGGTGGGCATCATGGGCCTGGCGAGTCTCGCCAAGAGCGTTCCCTTGCTCGGCACCCTGGGCGGCATGGGGGGCGTGGCGGTCACCGGGGGCGCGGTGACTTATGCGGTGGGACGGGTGTTTGCCAGGCATTTCGAATCCGGCGGCAGCCTGTTCGATTTCGAGCCCGCCAGGATGAAATCGCTGTTCAAGCGGGAACTCAAGAAGGGCAAGGAAGCCGCCGCGGAAGCCAAGAGCGAGGGCGACGCCGCGCCCGCCTCGGCGTAATGCGGCAGGCCACGTGCGAAGGCGGGCCGGGCCGTTCGAGCATTCCGGCGCGGCGTTGAACAAGACGTCAGCCACGAACATCCGGCCCTCACGTCGGCGGGTTCCGAGACCGTGGTGTGCGGAAGGCTATTGGCCGTTCCGACCGTGTTTCAGCCCCAGGGCTCATTTCCTTCGGCGTCTGTCTGTACACGGGAGCCAAGGCAGCGCGGTTCGCAGGGGCGGACGCGGGCGAGCCGCCCCGACTCGTTTCCTGGAGCTGTCGGGCGGTTTGCATCGGATAATGAAATTCGTCCTAGACGCCACCGCATTTTGGGGCTGCTGATCCCCGCTTAGTCCGCGACCTATCACCGCCTTAACGATCTCGCCTCCGGAACCGAGGCTTTCAGGCGATGCCCTATTTGAGCCGCCTGGTCTGTCTGCGGCGCTTGAGCCGAATCGCCGATCGGGCCGCGGCGAACACCCGATAGCTCGCGGCCCTCCGTCCGGGCCAAGACTGCGCGGGCCGAGCAGCGAATTCGAAATGGCAATGAACACGAACATGAACACGATAAGTCCCTGGTTGATTCGTTTAAGCGGAGATGACGCTTCGAGGATTCGTCTGTTCTGTTTTCATTTCGCCGGCGGCAGTGCCCTGGCTTTCAGAAGCTGGGCACAGTTCCTGCCGAGTTTTATCGAGGTAATAGCCATTCAGCTTCCCGCGCGGGACGGCCGCTATGGCGAACCCGCACTGACGAATATCCCGCAAATCCTCGATGCCCTCATCCCGGAACTAACGCCCTATCTGGATAAGCCTTATCTCGTTTTCGGCCATAGTCTTGGCGCGCTGATCGGTTATGAACTGATCCGAGCACAGCGCAGGTTGAGGCTCAAACCGCCCGAACTGTTCATTCCGTCCGCTCACCGTGCACCCCACCTCCCGGCCAGAGCGGCACCCACTTACGATCTATCCGACGAGGAGTTTCTCGTCAGACTTGAAGCGTTCGATGGCACCTCCAGGGAGGTGCTGGACAATCAAGAGCTCATGGCAGCTTTTTTGCCGAGGATTCGTTCCGATTTTCGAATCCTTGAAACCTATGTTCGCCAGCCGCAAGCGCCCATCGATATCCCTATCCTCGCGATCCTGGGGCAGGATGATCCCCACGTAAGCGAAACCGAATTAAGGGGCTGGGGAGAGCACACAGGAAACTTCCGATACCGACTTTTTCCAGGTGGGCATTTCTTTATAGAAACGGCAAAGCCGGAGCTGCTGAATTTGATCAAGCATGAGTGCGAGATTTTAAGAAGCCATTTACCGACCGAGGAGTCCGATATGCTTGCCTATCTATTTCCGGGCCAAGGATCACAATACAAAGGAATGGGTGGTGTACTGTTCGATGAATTCCCGGAACTGGTCGAACAGGCTGACGGAATTCTGGGTTATTCCGTCAAGGCGCTGTGTCTGGAAGACAGGGAAAACAACCTGGGCAAAACTCAATATACCCAGCCGGCGCTCTTCGTGGTCAATGCTTTGACCTACCGGAAAAGGATCAGGGATACAGGGGAATTTCCCGCTTACTGCGCCGGCCACAGCCTGGGTGAATACTGCGCCTTGTATGCCGCCGGCGCCCTGGGTTTCGAAGACGGCTTGAGGCTCGTGAAGAAAAGAGGGGAACTCATGAGTCGGGCAAGCGGGGGAGCCATGGCGGCGATATTGAATCTCGACGAGAGTTCACTCAGGCAATGTCTGATCGATCACGGCTTGACCGATATCGATATCGCCAATTACAACTCGGCCTCTCAGATCGTCATTTCCGGTTCGAAGGACCATATCGTGCGCGCGGAAGCGCCTATAGCGGCATTAGGGGCCGGTTTCCATCCGCTCAATACCTCCGGCGCCTTTCACTCGCGCTACATGGAGGATGCGAAGCGGGAATTTCGCGAGTATCTCGGGTCGTTCCGGTTTGCGGGTTTCAGATGCCCGGTCATAGCCAATGTCGATGCCCGGCCTTACCGGGAAAGCGCTATCGTGGAAACGCTCTCACGGCAGATTACCGGCTCGGTCCATTGGAAGGAAAGCATCGAATACCTGCTTCGGCAGGGCGTCACCCGATTTGAAGAAATCGGGCCCGGCGAGGTATTGACGAAACTCGTCGGCCATATCGGAAAAACCTTTCGGGCCGAGGAAGTGCAGGAAGAAAGGACATTCGAAAGTGTGGAGCAACGGATCGACCATTGGAACAAGACTTACCCCATCGGTACGAAGGTCAGGGTCAAAGGCTACGACGGGCCACTGGAAACACGGACTTCAGCTATCCTCCTGTTCGGCCATCGTGCGGCCATTTATATGAAAAATTACAACGGGTACTTCGATCTGGACGACGTTATGCCGCTCGCCCGAGCTTGAGGCGTGTTTTTCGAGCATTTCGGAGCTGAATTCGGCCTACCGACGCGCCTGCCGGATATTCAGGCGATTTCATCACTATTGATCCGGTCGATAAATATCGGCCGGGTTTATCCGGTGCGGCGACAAGCCGCGTCGCCCGAGGCCGGGCGTGTCCCGGCCTCGGCAGCGGCCCGTAAATACCAGGAGGGTATTTACGGGCCTGATTAATAAGGGGGGAACATGCTGTGTCGCTTTAGTCAATTTTCCGAAGAAGATCATGCCAGCCTGGCTGGCGGCAAAGGCCGTATGTTGGCGAAACTTTATCAGGCGGGTTTTCCCGTCCCCGACGGTTTCATCATCCTGTCGACGGCGTTCGACGAAAACGGCCTGATCGCTGCCGCATACGAAACGGTAAGCGCCTTTTATGCCCGACTCGTTGATGCCAGTCCGACCGGCAAGGTGGCCGTGCGCTCTTCCGCGCTGGCGGAGGATTCGGCCGGCGCGTCTTATGCGGGTGAATTCGAGACGGTACTCGAGGTCGGCACCGAATCCGATCTTTACCAAGCCATTCAAACCGTTTTCGAGTCCGCTAAATCCGAAAAGGTCAAAATTTACGCCGACGCGACCGATCAGGCTCGGATTCAGGCCATGGCGGTCGTGGTGCAGCATATGCTGGCGCCAGCCTATGCCGGCGTGCTGTTTACGTCGGATCCCATTTCCGGAAACGCCGACTTCATGCACGGCAATCTGACCGAAGGCCCGGGCGATAAACTGGTTTCGGGGACGGTCACCGGCGATGCCTTTACCTATAACGTAGACACCGGCGTTTACGAGGGTCCCGACTATTTCAGGCCTTATTACCGGGAGCTGGTTTCGATGGCGGCCAGGCTGGTACATGACCTCGGGGCGCCCCAGGATATCGAGTGGGCTGTTCACCGGGACCGGCTGTTCCTCCTCCAAAGCCGGCCGATTACCACGCTTTCCCGCACGCCCGATGTCTGGAACGATTCCCTGAAAGGCAATTACCTTTGGTGCAACACCAATTTGGGCGAGCTTTTCGGCAACGTCATCACGCCCTTGACCTGGTCGGTTTTTCATGAGATCGTCCGGCGCAACGTCGGCCCGGTCGGAGGCCATTTCATGGTCGGGCGAATTGCCGGCAGAAGCTATTTCAATATCAGCCTCATCTACTCCATCCTCAGCAGGATCGGCAAAAAGCGCGAAGAAATCCTGGGCGGTTTCGATCTCTTCCTGGGCCAGGTTCCGGATTACATGGACATTCCCGTGCTCCCCATTTCCTGGCTGGACGCCATGGGATTCATGTTGAAACAAACCGCCTATGCGCTGAAATCGGCTCTGGGACTCAGGAAATTTCTGGCCTGGGCACAGTACGAATGTCCCCGCTGGTGCGGGGAAAAGTTTCTGGAGATCGAGCAATGTAAAGATAATGCCGACCTGCTTCGGGTTTATGCCGGCATCGAGCCGATCGTCTTCGAGACCTTCGCAATGGTCGCGTTTGTCGGGAACCAGTTCGTGCAGCAGCAATACAAACTCAAATCGGCTCTTTCCGGCGTTCTGGCACCGGAAAGCGTCGAAGTCATGCTGTCGGGGCTGGACGGTGGCGGCCGGTTGCCGAGCATGGCGCCGCTGCTGGGGGTCGCCGCCATGATCAAGGGCGAAATCACCCGGGACGAATTTATACGGCGTTACGGGCATAGAGGCCCGAACGAAGCCGAGTATGCGGCGCCGAGGACGGCCGAAGATCCGGAGTGGATCGAGAAACTGGTGCGTCAGTGGCAGGATGCCGACCCCGAATCCCTGCTCCGGAAGCAGCACGAAAACCGCGAGAGGATCTGGCGGACTCTCGAGCGGCTGCCGCCGAAACAGTTGGATAAATTACGTAAACTGTGCGAATCCGCACGCGTGCTCGCACACAATCGCGAGCTCGCCAAATCCGAGAATTTCCGGCAGGCCTGGGTCATTCGAAGATTCGCGATCAGGGCGGCGGAAATCAACGGCTTGCTGCCGGACGATCTTTTCTACCTGGCAAAGGATGAATTGATTCGATTTCTGCGGGGAGAGCGAAATCTTCTGGAGCATATCGTTCCGCGACGGCAAACCTTCCGGGCCTATAGCGCACTTCCCCCGTTGCCCAACCTGATCTCCGGGCCGATCGATCCGTTCCGGTGGTCGAAGCTGCCGAACAGGCGCACCGACTGTTTCGTCGCGGCCCGACCTGCCCATCCGGTCGAACACGGCAGTTTTCTCAAAGGCTTTCCGGGTTCGGCGGGGCTGGTGGAGGGAACCGTTCGGGTGCTGACCTCGCATGAGCAGATAGAAGACTTCGTAAGCGGCGAGATTCTGGTCACCTCGTTCACGAATGTCGGCTGGACCCCCTTGTTTCCACGAGCTTCGGCGATCATTACCGATATCGGAGCGCCTTTGTCGCACGCGGCCATCGTCGCGAGAGAACTGGGCATTCCCGCTGTCGTCGGTACCGGTTGCGCCACGATGAAACTGAAAACCGGAAACCGGGTGAGAGTCGACGGCGGCCGGGGAATCGTGGAATTGCTCTAGCGCGGGTCCGGTTGTCCCTTGAGTGTCCTGATCTTCTTGGCCAGATCGGATCGTGCCGGCGTGCTTCTCAGCTTTGCCAGCCGAGCTTCGGCCGCATCGAGATACGCCGCGGCTTGTGCGGATCTTCCGGTCTCGATCAGGAGCTCCGCCATGTCCACCTGCCATGCCGGACTTCCCTTGAGCAGCGTTTTCAGGCCCAGAAGCCGCTGGATGGCCTTGTCAGGTTGAGATCTTTGCAGTTCGAGCCGGATCGCATAGCGCTGTAATTCCGGATTCAGCCCGAGCCGGTTCATGCCCTGATCCAGGAGCGAAAGAGCGGCTTTGATGTCTCTCTCGTCGTTGGAAGAGGCATGAACTCCGGCGGCGTCGATATAACTTCCGGGGTTGATGTGTTTCTGAAGCCGAAAGAACGCATCGTAGTCCGCCATGGACTTCGCCTTGTCGCCCATCCGGTACGCCGCTTTGGCGCGATATTCGTATGCCGGTGCAAACCCGGGAAATTGCTCCAGGTATCGGTCGAAATAAGAACGGGCCTTTGCAAAATCGCCGGTACGAAAAAACAGCATGCCCAACGGGTGGGCGACCGCGACCGGCGGCCCCAGCTGTTCCGCGCGCCGAAAATCTTGCAGTGCCCGCTCGTGCATGCCGGCCTCGCTGGAATAAAGCGCCCCGCGCTCGATGTAAAGCGATTGTTTGTTCGGGGTTCGCTCGATGGCTTGATCGAGCAGCCTCAGGTGGTCGGCAACGTCATCATGCGCACGGAGATTTTCGATGCTCGAGACGAGCAGAGCGAACCAAAGGATGCCCGGCAAGAGGTGTTTCATAACGAGACCGCGGTTCGAATGGGTTTCCAGGATCATGCGCCCGAGGGGTGGGCACGGAGTCCCGCGGGAATCCGTGCCGCACGGCGGGCGATCAGCGGGTCATGGTGAAATAGTCCAGGACTTCGCCGTTAACATCGACGAACCTGGCTTCCAGCCGTTTCCGCGAGGCATCGAGGAGCACGGAACCCAGTACCGGCAAGCCGCGCCGCTTGGGGGTTGCGGTGTCGGCCGCCTGCTCCACGTGTGCCGGATGCCGCAGCCATTCCTCGCTCGTTGTAATGGTGCCGCTGGCCGTATCCGCCTTGCCGGAGCTGCCGTTGACCGTATACACGACTCTGTCGTCGACGCCGCCGCTGGTGGGGCTCAACTGCTTGTAACTTTCGCTGCCCTGACCTGAGGCCGGCCTGCTGCCGTCCTTCACCAGCTCCGCATGGAGCTTGGGATCGAAGGTTTCGGAAGTGCCCGTGTGATTATGCAGATAATAGCTGCGCTCGTAGGAGTGGGCGTGCCCGCTATAAACGAGGTCGACGCCGTATGCGTCGAATATGGGCACGAATTCGTTGCGCATATCCCAGATGGGGCGGTCGACAAGATTGTTTTCCGTGTCGTCCGAGTCGTGATTGGCGCCTTTCGTATAGGGCGGATGATGGAATATGACGATGGTCCAATCCAGGGTGTTGGCGGCAAGGTCATCCCGCAGCCACTGACGCATGGTTGCCCGCTGCCCCTCGTCCCGCGCGGTGAGCTGCGAGTCGAGGCTCACCACGTGGATGTTCCCGTGATCGAAGGAATAATATTGTTCCGTTCCGCTGGGAACGCCGCCGGCTTCGCCTGCGGTCGGGAAAGTGTAAATATTCAGGTAGGGCAGGGTCGACGGAGCTCCGCCCGCCGCGCCGGTCCAACTCGATGGGTCCGAGGAATAGCTCACGCCGGGGTCGTCACGAACCACCGTTTCGCAGGGCACCAACGGAGTACCCGTGCGATCGACGATAACGCAATAATCGATATGCGCCGTTCCCATCTCGTGGTTGCCGATCGTCGACCACATCGCCACATTTTTCAACAGATCCTGGTACAGCTCGAAAACGCCCTGCTGATAGTTTTCGTCGCTGCCGTTCAGATAGGCGTTGTCGCCCAGCATGAGAAACAGATCGATGGCTTCGCCGCCGTGTTCGGCGATGTACTTCCTCATGCCGTCCCGGACCGCGGCGGCTTTGCCCGCGTGGGCGGAATCTTCGGCGGTGCCGCTGCCCGAATCGCCGACGATCCAGATGCGCGTATTCCCGTCGGCGGGCAGGTGTCCGGGGCGTGGCGAAGTTCTGAAATGCTGATCCGCCGGCGCTTTTCGAGCCCCTCCCACGGAGTAGTAGTAAGTGGTATCGGGCTTCAAGCCGGTGATGAGCGCTTCTTTGTGATCACCGGCAGTGGCGGTTGCCGTTACCTTTCGGACGAGTGCGTTCCGGTTCGAACCGACACACAGGGTTTCCGCATCGCCCCGCCATTTCACGATGGCGCGGGTATTCGATACCTGCTGCAGGAATAGACGTGAGGTCCGCGTTTCCGTGCCGTTACAGACTGCGCTACGGCCGAGCTTCGGACCTTTTGCGGAATGCTGGTGGCCGGGAATCGTCCCGGGTTTTGCGTTCGAATGTTCGGAATCCGCATAGATCGAACTGCACCCCAAGAAAAGAACCATCATTAAAGCCGAGGACAAATCTTTCTTTTGTATCATTGCGGAAATCCCCTTATTTAAGAGCCTAGGACGTATAGTCGGGCGGCTTTGCAATGAACGGTAAGGAGAGGGGGCACGGCGGATCTATTAATCAGGCCGGTAAATACCCTCGTGGTATTTACGGGTCGCCGCCCAGACCGGTACACACTTAGGCGTGGCTCACGCGGCTTGTCGCTGCGCCGGGGCATCCCTGCTCCGGATTAACCCGGCCCATATTTTTATAGGCAGGGTTAATCGTTGATTCCGTGGTCGATCCGGCATTCCTCTCAGGCAACGTTTCCGATTCCGGTTTTCTGCAGTTGGCCTCCTGTGGGTTTGTCATTCTGTTGATACCGTATCAACGGCAGTAGTGAATTGCCGAGTCCGACGAAACATCCCAGATAAGTGAGTCCCATTGCGGCAGCGACCCCGAAATGCAACAAGAAAATACCCGAGATGCTGACGACTCCGGGCACGATGCTGGTAATCAGGTTCTTTTTCATAGTGCCCTCGAATTCATCCATGTACCGGAACAGCGGCTCCAGCTGCTTCAAAGTGCCATCCATGAAGATGATCTGCGCGGTATCCGTAGCGACGGTGGATGCGCCTTTGAGCGACACCGACAGCTGTGCTGTTTTCATGGCCATGGCATCGTTGATGCCGTCTCCGACGAAGCAGACGAAATCTCCCTGTTCGCGCAGTTGCCTGACCAGCGCGGCCTTGTTCTCCGGCAAGGTTTCCGCGAAATAGCGGTCGATACCGAAGGTTTCGGCCATGCGCCGCGTGGGTTCCTCATGGTCGCCGGAGATCATGACCAACTTGAATCCCCGCTGCCGTAAATACCCGATAATGCTTTCCGCTTCCGGCCGTACGGTCGGCATCAGTTCCACGATTCCCGCGAGTTGCCGATCGATACTCACATAAACGAGCGAATGGCTGTTCGAATCGGCTTTTTGCTGAATGGATCGTACGCTTCGGGGCAGCTTGATACCTTCATGTCGCAGATAGCGCGAACTACCCACCCGGATTACCCGGTTTTCCATGGTGACCTTGATGCCGTAGCCGACCTGATAACTCGCCTCATCCAGTTCCGGTAGTTCCAATTGCCGCTCCTCCGCTTTTGCCCGTATGGCCCTGGCGATAGGGTGCGGTTGCCGGTATTCCGCGGCGGCGGCATACCTCAATACCGTGTTTTCCGAGTAGCCCTCAAGGCCATGGATCTTGGCCACGGTCGGCTGTTCCTGGGTCAGGGTGCCGGTTTTGTCGAATACGATGGTATTGACCTGTCGCAGCGATTCGAGCGCCCGCCCGTCCTTGATCAGAATCCCCTGGCGCGCCAGGATTTGGGAATAGACCAATACGCTGACGGGCCCGGTGATTCCCATGGTCGACCCGGTACTGGACCAAAGCACGGCTGTAGCCGCACCGGCCCCGAGCACGGGCAAGGTAAGCGCGCTGACGCCGAGGGTAAACGGTATGAAACGATCGGAGATTTCGCGTCCGCGCGTTATCAAAGTGTCCTTATAGCTTTGCGTATAACTGAGAACCTTACCGATCTTGGCAGCGGCCGTCGCCTGGCCCGTGGTCGTCACGAGGATATGGATGCGCCCGGAAAGCAATAAGGTCGAAGCAAAAACCTTATCTCCGACACTTTTCTCCACGGGCCGGCTCTCCCCGGTGAGTATGTGCTGATCGATGCTGGCCATGCCGGACCGTATCGTTCCGTCGACCGGGATAACCTCTCCGGCGTTGACGACCACGATATCGTCGACCTGCACGGCATTGAATTGGGTCTGGATTTCCACGCCGTCCTTCAAGACCCAGACATATTCGGGGTGCTCCACGAAGGTGACGATCAATTGCTTTTGGGTGTTGTCCTCTACGCGATCGATGATTTTTGCAAAAAAGCTGCCCATGACCGCGCTGAAAGCCGCCAATACCAGCTGGCCGGTCGCGAGCATGCCCAGGGTCATGAGAAGACCGAGCAAATTGTTGCTCAAATAGTGGCGAAGCTTGAAATCCTTCAAAGCTCGCATGAACATGCGCCGGGACAGATAAAGAACGCCCAAGGCCCCGAACAGGGAAAAGACGGGGTAGATACCGCCGAGCAGAGCAAGTCCCATAGCGCCCATCGCCAATTTCATGCGCTGACTGGCCTTTCCGCGCTCTTCCGCGAGAGTCTCGAGAACTCTTGGATCGATATCCACCTGGAGCTGCTGTCTGGCATCGGCCGTCATCGCACTCTTGATGTCCCTGAGCAGTCGGCGGGCACCCGAAAGAACCGAAGTTGCCGGCTCGTTCGAGTTCTCCGCGGCCGGCATCGGGGTTAACGCCTGCGCAAGATTTTTTGTCCGCCGTCTCTTGTGGAGATAGCACCCCGCGCCGGCCAGTAAAGCGATTTCAGCCAACATGAAGAAACCGTCGAATCGGTTTCCGATAACCTCGTACCGCGCCGAGGATCGGACTCCGCGGAATATCCCGGACAGGCGCCGGACGCGAACCGTCCGGGTTGAAAGCGGATGGGCTATCGGGGGGCGGCGGAGGTGCGGACGGGGTGGCTGTCATGAGTGAATGATTGATAAAGATCAAAGGCTCGTTCAGTGGCGACCATAGAATTCATATTCAGCCGCACTCCAATAGCCGACTACCCGCTGCCGAATGGCATGGCATTGACTGGATTGAGGAATTTGCCGACTGACAACATGAACATTGTGGCATCGATGTCAAACATCACACATTATGTCGGAGTACCAACTCAGCCGTTTGCTCGACCGTCCCGATGCGCCGCCATTCCTCAATGGCTGGCTTGAATTTAAATCGTCTTTCTACCTCGGTTACGAAAACCGTAAGATCATCTCCCGCGATGTGCAGATCGCGAACAAATTCTTTGTTCGGTAAGACATCCTTTTTTTCGATCCACCCGACGACGTCGACGAGAATGTCGGCGATTTCGTCAATCAATCGATCTTTTTTCAGTTCATTTTCCGTGTCGCATCTCATATGCACATATACCAATGCTTACCGCATCGAAGATGGCAAGCCCAACCGCAGTAAATGGCATAGCCCGTCCTATGATCCCGAATATGCGAATCGTGCCGAAGGTAGCTTTCGCCAATTGCGCAACAGGTGATTTTCCAGGTAGTCTCGCTCTCGGAAAAAACTTAAGACCGTAGTGGCTGATCAGATTGGTTTTATCCCCAGCCCCTAAAACAACCGGATGACCTAGCTTGACTTTGTCTACCGGGATGCTTCCGACCGCAGCAAGCCCTGTCGACGCCGTAAGACCATAGTGCTCCTTCGTACACTCCCACAAATTCTCGAAGGTCGTATTCGGCGCACTAATCTCTGGCGTCGTAAACTTTACGAGTTGATACCCTTTGTCGACCTGCCGTTTGCTAAAGGAAACGCAATGGCTCCGCTGTAATTTGACGGTAAATTGAAATCATTTACCAGCGCCATCGCCTGCGGATTCAGCAAAAGGCGCTGCCCGCTCAACTCCCGCACCCCATTAAGTACCGCTTCTCGTAACGCTCGTTCCTGCATTCTTCTCTCTCCTCCGTCAGGGAGGACTGCTATTAGACGCCTGCGACTGGCCGCTTCGATCCAGCAAGGCACCGTTACGGTCTTGCTGATGCTCCGAAAGTTCGCCAGCTACCCGCGCCAGAACGGTCTGGCGGTCGCGCTGGGGCGCATCGAGCGCACGCTGTTTATTCTGAACTGGCGGCAAAACGTCGAGCTGCGTCACCATATGCATGCCGGGTTGGACAAGGGCGAGGTGCGCAACACGCTGGCCCGTGCCGTGTTCATCAACCGCCTGGGCGAAATCCGCAACGCCAGTTTCGAGCAGCAGCGCTACCGCGGCAGCAGCTTCAACCTGGCGACGGCCCCCCGTTGTGCTGTGGATTACGGTCTACCTGGAGCGGGCAATGCGGGCGCTGCGTGATGCTGTCAAGACGATCGATGGCCGGCTGCTGCAATACCTGTCGCCGCTGGCCTGGGAGCACATCAACCTGACCGGTGATTACGTCTGGCGGCAGAGTCGCAAGGCCGCGTGTGGACAGTTCCGGCCGCTACGCCTCAATGGGAAGCCCTAGCGTACGATTATTTCCGAATTCTGTGACACCCCCTAAAGGCACAGAGCGTTTCGTTTGTGTGCTCGACATTCTAGGGAAGGCCTTTTCCTGATCGCTATAGGCCGAAAGTCATGACTTTCGACTGCATATGACTTTCGGCACAGGCGCAATCATAGGGCTTAACCTAGATTTGGGCCCACTCACCGTCGCGTGTGCCGCGGACGGGAGCCAATCGAGCGTCTCGGGGGGCGGCTCGCAAATTCCGCGTTCAAAACAATTCGAGTTCAGCAAACGTCAGTCGTCCTGTTTGTGTCGCTGCTGATTCTCGCAAGAATATTCGATTCGTCATGGGGAAGTCGTTCGGCGTCAGTCCAATCAACAGATACGGCAACGGTTCGGCTGTCGCGGTCCGGCTACGCAGACAGCGTCGCTCGACATCCCGCTTTTCCGCGACTTCCCCCTTTCCGACGCCGGGTGCCCTCCCCGATGAACGTACGATTCTCGAATTCCGCCGTCTGTTGCCGGCTCATCGGCTGGCCGATCCCTACCTGAAAGCCCCGGCCGCCCCGTTTCGGCCGGAACGGATTTTTTGCGCTCCGGGCTGAATCCCTTCCTACAAGGTTGCTCGCTCGTATCCATGCTTCGTTTGTACAGGAATTTCCAATCGCCGAGGTGTTCATATCCCCCGAACTTGCGGTCCTCGCCGCCGGTATCGACCGGGTCGCGGCAGCGTGACCCTTCACCTTTCGGCCGTCGCCGGAAGCGCTCGATTCGCCCGTCCGAGCGCCGAAACCGCCTTGATTTCGAAATCGAGGCCGGTGCAAGAATCAAGCGTGTGACAATCCGCCCCGGAGCCCGCTGCGCACCGGATTCGGTTTTTCCGGGACGGGCACCCGTGGAATCATGCGCCATCCGAGCGCAACTGCGGGCTTTGAACCATGCGTGACCCAGGTTTTAAGAAGGACGTCATTGCCGTGGTCGGCATGGCTTGCCGCTTTCCGGAAGCCGGCCACTATTCCGAGTTCTGGAACAATCTCAGGGACGGCAGGAACTGTATCCAGGAGATACCCTCGTCCCGTTGGGAGAAGGACGTTTATTCGCCGGACTTCCACGCGCCCAACCGGAGCATGAGCAAATGGTGCGGCCTCATGGACGGGATCGACCGCTTCGATGCCTCGTTTTTCGGGATCTCGGCGCGGGAAAGCAAGAGCATGGACCCGCAGCAACGCCTGCTGCTGCAGGAAACCGTGCACTGCATCGAAGATTCCGGCATCCCGCTGTCGGTGTTTCAGGAAAAGAAGACCGGCGTTTATATCGGCGCCATGGCGGTCGATTATCTGATCGAATCCACCGCGCCGGGCGTGGTAGCCGACAGTTATGCCTGCCTCGGCAATTATTCGTGCATCCTGGCGAATCGGCTGTCCCATTTCTTCGATTTGAAAGGCCCCAGTTTTTCGGTCGATGCCGCCTGCGGTTCATCGCTGGTCGCCCTGCATCAAGCCCGGCTCTCGCTGCTTGCGGGTGAAACCGATTACGCGATCGCGGGCGGGGTCAGCCTGGATCTCCATCCCTGGAAATATCTGTCATTTTCCAAGTCCCGCATGCTCAGCCCGGATGGGCAGTGCAAGACCTTCGACCTCGACGCCGACGGCTATGTCCCAGGCGAAGGCGTGGGCGTGGTACTGCTGCAAAGGCTGGAAGATGCCCTGCGGGAAAAGAACCACGTTTACGGCCTGATCCCGGGGTCAGTCGTACGTCACGTCGGCAACAGCATTTCCATTACCGCGCCGAGCATTCGGTCCCAGCAGGACCTGATTACCGAGGTGCTCGAGCAAAGCGGCGTCGATCCGGAAGCGATTTCCTATATCGAAGCTCACGGGACGGGAACTTCCCTGGGCGATCCCATAGAAGTCGCCGCCCTGTCCCGGGCGTTCGAACGCCACACGTCGAGGAAGCAGTTTTGCCGGCTGGGTTCGGTCAAGACCAATATCGGGCATTTGGAAGCCGCCGCGGGCGTTGCCGGCGTCATCAAGGTTCTGCTGATGATGAAGCACCGGCAGATACCGCCGACCCTCAACGTCACCCGATCCAATCCCCTGCTGTTTCTCGACGATTCGCCTTTCAGGCTGGCTCTGACCGGCGAGGCCTGGCGGCCGGAAAACGATGGGGAGCCCTTGCGGGCGGGCGTGAGTTCGTTCGGGTTCGGCGGAACGATTTCCCACCTCATCCTCGAATCTTTCCCGAATCGGAAGTCCCGGCCTGCTTCGGTCGGCTATTATCCTTTCCTGTTATCGGCGAAAACCGAAGGTTCGCTGCAACGCCTCCGGGACAAATGGCGGGCTCTGAGCGAGCAGGATGATTTTCGCGAAACGGCCCTGGCGGATTGTTGCGGAACGTTGGCGGCGGGCCGGGAGCACCACCGGTTCCGCTGGGGCTGCCGCGTCGACAGCATCGAGGTTTTGGCGGAGACGCTGCGGGGCTCCAAGTTATTTACGGCTTCTTCGAACGCCGACTGGCTGCTCCATGTCGGCGATTTCGCCTGGCCCGATTTCAGGGCGGTCAAGCCTTTTTTCCGGCACGCGTCCCTGGTGCGGAAAAGATGGAACGAGCTGAAGCGGGAGATCGACGCTTCGCCCTGGTTTCGGCAGGAAAAGCCGAATCTGCGGTCGGCATGGACCGCGGCAACGCAGCCGCAAAATACGTTTCTCGCGGCCCACCTTTATCTGTCCGGCATCATGGACCTGGGCTTCGCGCCGGCCCTTATCGCCGGCAGCGGGGCGGGCCTCTGGCAGAGCCTGGTTCTCGCCGGCATGGTGTCTCCGGTCGAAGCGCTAGCCTTTTTGAGCGGAAAAATCACGGCGGAGGACCTCACCCTTTCTTCGCCGGTCATCCCCTTCTACGACCCCGTCGGCGGGGAGCGAATCGGGCCGCTCCGTTTCGAGCCGGCCTATTTCGTCGACCTGTTCAAGAACGCGAATCCGGCTGCGCATGACTGGCGCGATTATCTGGAACAGGCGCGGGCACTGGAAAAGGCCCAATACACCTTCAAGAGCTATTTGAAGGAATGGGCGCCCCATCTTCAGGCCAAAGGCCGGAATCTTGAAAAGCTGCTTTCCGACGGCGCGCTTCCGCGGTCCGAACAAATCCTCAGGATTCTCGTTATTCAAACCGCGCTGTCGAAGCTGTATCGCAAATGGAACCTATCGCCGAAAAGCCGAATCGACGACCCGTGCTTGCGCGAGCTGACCGACTTGATAGCTCGTGTGGAACCGGACAAGGGGGGTATCGTCGATCTGGCTCTGGGCGAGATGTCGCGGCTTTCCGGGTGGGTCGAAGACCTGAACCGGCGGGTTTCGGTCCATCTTCCGCCCGAGGCTTTTCCGCTCCTGCATCGGCACAATCGGCTGCCGGCAGCGCTTGCGGATTTCCCGTCCTGGCTGGACATGGTTCGGCGGATTCCGCCCGGGATTCCGGATGCCGGGAACATGGCTTGTTTGCAGTTCGGTTCCGATGGGATGGAGGGCGCGGCTTCTCCGACCGTGCGCATGGCAAAACCCGTTTCGATGCTGGATGCCTGCCTGGAGCTATGGCAAGCGGGCGTCGATATCGACTGGAAAAAATATTTTCTGTCCAAACCGTTTCATAAACTGCCTTTGCCCGGTTATGAATTCGAGGGGGATAGTTACTGGGTGGACAAACAGGACAGTGGGGGCATACTTCAAGTGAATAGTCATTCCCGCCAGGCTCATGAAGCTTCGGGTACGCGTTCTACCAGGATCGCACCCATGCAAGGCCGGTTGCTGCAGGATCTCGAAAACCCCGGTCGATTCACCCGCCGCTTGTCCGCCTCGGAGGACGCGGTCATCCGGGACACCGTCGTGGAAGGGCGCTGCATCACGCCCAGTCCGCTGCGGCTGGCCCTGGCACTGGAAGCCGGGAACAGAGCGATTTCGAGCGCCCTGAACCGGCTGAGCGACGTTTATTTCCCCAATCCCGGCGTTATCCGGGAAACCGTGAACCTGGCGGTCGACGTAGACCCGCGCGGCGACTTCCGGCTCGTCAAGTACGCGGGCGCCGAGTCCGGCGGGGAAATACTGGCCAAGGGACGGATCGAACAGGCGGCCCGGCCCGATCTTCCCCGCTTCGAACCGAGCCGGTACGCGGTCGAACAGACCCTGGACGAAGAAGCCCTCTACGCACTTTTTGCCCAATGGGGTTATCGGTACGGACCCGGCATGAGGGTGATCGAGAAAGTCGAGCATACCGCGGAGGCTTTCCTGGTTCGCATCCGGGCCGAACCGGGCGACGAAGCCGAGCCCACCGGCCTGGACCCGTTCATCCTGGACGGGATGTTCCAGGGCGTGTTTTATGCCGGGCATGTTCTGGGCGCCTTGCTGAACGACGGCTTCCTGTACGTTCCGATCAGCATCAAGCATCTGACCCTGCTCGGCGCGCTTACCGAAGACTGTTTTGCCGTCATCGAAAAGGCGAATTTCCGTATTACCGAAGGCGGCGACATACGCCTGGGTTTCAAGGCTTACGACGCACGGGGAAACCCTATTCTGGCGGTGGACACCGCGTATTTCCGCAGGGTCCCGCGCAACTTCCTGGCTCCCCCGGAACCGCAGCGCCCGCAAGCGGCCGGCTACGATAAAAGCCTGCTGCTGCCCAAAACCACGCAGTATCTGAAGGAAATCTTCGGCGCCGCGCTCGGACAGTCCGCCGGCGATATCGACGTCGACGCGAGATTCCAGGGTATCGGGGTCGACTCGCTGATCAACCAGGAAATCGTCGAAAGACTGGCCAAGGTGTTTCCGGAACTGCCGGCGACGGTCCTGTTCGAGTACACGACCATCAGGCAACTGGCGGGTTATTTCATCGATGCGTACGAAACCAAGCTGTGCGAGGTGTTGGACCTGCCTCCGGCGGAAACCGCCGGGACCCCGGTTTCGGTAATCGAACCGCCGGCCGCGGAAACCGAGAGAACCCACGGGATCGACACGGACGCGGCCGGCAAGGCTGAGGGCGACGTCCCCGAGCCCATCGCCATCATCGGCTGCAGCGGGCGTTTTCCCCAATCTCCCGACATTTATGCGCTCTGGGAGAATCTGAAACAGGGAAAGAACTGCATCGGCGAGGTCCCGGAAGAGCGCTGGAACTACCGGGATTATTACGACGCCGGCCGTCGGAAAGGCAAGAGCTACACCAAATGGGGCGGATTCCTGGAGGGGTACGACGAGTTCGACCCGTTGTTTTTCAATATCACGCCCAACCAGGCGCAGCTGATGGATCCGCAGCAGCGGATTTTCCTGGAAGCCGCCTGGAGCAGCATCGAGGACGCCGGCTATACCCGGCTCAGCCTGCCCCGGAACACCGGTGTGTTCGTCGGCGTAACGACCAACACCTACGCGTTGTGGGCGGCGGAACGATCGCGGCCGGGCAGCGCCCTGTGTCCGGACACCGATAATTACGACATCGCCAACCGGGTGTCCTATTTTTGCGATTTCCAGGGGCCGAGCATGAGCGTCGACACGGCCTGCTCGTCTTCGCTGAGCTGCGTGCATCTGGCCGTGCAAAGCCTGCGGCAAAAAGAATGCGAGATGGCGATCGCCGGCGGTGTCAGCCTGACCTTGCACCCGAGCCGGATCGTCCAGTTCTGCCAGAAGAACATGCTCTCCAGCGAGAACTACTGTCATCCTTTCGGCGAGGGCAAGGGCGGTTTCGTGGATGCGGAAGGCGTGGCGGCCATCGTGCTGAAGCCCTTGTCGCAAGCGATCCGGGACCGCGATTCCATTTACGGGGTGATCCTGGGGACCGCGGTCAACAGCGGCGGAAGAACCGGCGGCTACACGGTGCCCAGTCCCCGAGCCCAAGCCCAGCTGGTGGCGAAAGCCATCGAACGCGCCGGCATCTCGGCCCGTACCATCAGCTATGTGGAAGCCCACGGCACCGGCACGATACTGGGCGATCCCATCGAAATCGAAGGCCTGACCCAGGCGTTCCGGCAGCACACCGACGCAACCCAGTTTTGCGCGATCGGCTCGGTCAAGTCCAACATCGGCCACCTGATCGCCGCCGCCGGTATTTCCGGGCTGATCAAGGTGCTGCTGCAAATGAAGCATCGGACCTTGGTGCCGTCGCTGCATGCCGTGCCGGCAAATGCCAAGATTCCGTTCGCCAAGACCCCGTTTTACGTCCAGCAGGAACTCGCCGAGTGGAAGGCGGACTATCCTCGCAGGGCAGGGGTCAGTTCGTTCGGGGTCGGCGGTTCCAATGCCCATGTCATCGTGGACGAGTACGTGCCTCCGGTCGAAGCCGACAGGCTTGCGACCGGTCCCTGCCTGATCCCTCTTTCCGCCAGGAACCCGGATCGGCTGCTGGCCTATGTACGTAAATTCGTCGATTTTCTCCCCTCCCGCCTGGATCAGCTCAATCTCCACGACATCGCCTACACCCTGCAAGTGGGCCGGGAGGCCATGGAAGAGCGGCTCGCGCTGGTGGTGTCGAGCACGCGGGAGCTGCTGCACGCGCTGGAACAAGTCCTGGCCGGTGATGAAATCCGGGAGACGAGCTGTTTTCGGGATAACGCCGAGGCCGCGAAAAACAGCCCGATCCCGGACTTGGAAGGCGAGGCCGGCGCCGCGTATCTCAAGGTACTGCTCGAGCAGAAGCAGCTCGACCGTCTGGCCCGGCTCTGGGTGCACGGCGTCGAGGTGGACTGGCACGTCCTGCAGGCCGCTTCCGGGAAATCCGCCGCGCGTCCGCGGCGGATTTCCCTGCCGCATTACCCCTATGCCAGGCAGCGTTTCTGGCTGCCCAGGGATGAATTGCCGACGGCCGAACCCGGCACATCCACAGATGCCGGTACGGCTCTCCACCCGCTGCTGGATCGTGTGGACACGGCGCGATGTTTCGAACTCGACCGGGGAATCGCGTTCCGCAAGACGCTTTCCCGGGAGCACTGGGTGGTCGACGACCATAGCGTCGACGATCAAGCCGTCCTGCCCGGCGTGGCCTACCTGGAAATGGCCTGGGCCGCGGCCGCGCAGGCCGAACAGGGACCGCTCAAGATCGACGAAGTGGTTTGGCAGGACCCCGTGGTGCTGTCCGAGTCGTCGGTGGAGATACAGGTGCTGGTCACGCGAGAAAGCGACGGCTTGGCTTTCCGGGTGCAGACCGGGAGCGACGGCGCACCGCCCAAGACCCATGCCTACGGCAGGTTCAGCGCTCTGGAAAACGCCTCCCAACCGTCCCTGCCATGGCGGGAGATACAGGCCCGCTGCCCGGAAACGGTGGACCGGGCCGACCTTTACGCCGGCTTCCTCGAGGCCGGGATCGGCTACGGACCGGCCTTCCGGTGCATTACCCGGCTGCACAGGAACGACCGCGAAGCCCTGGCCTTTCTGCGCCTGCCCGACACCTTGAGCCGGGATTTCGCCCGTTACCGGCAGCATCCCGCGCTATTGGATGCCGCGTTGCAGACGGCGCTCGCGCTGAGCGGCGACCGATCGGCGCCGCAACTTCCTTTCATGGCCGGGGAGGTCGCCGCCTACCGGCCGCCGACCCCGAACATGATCGCCTATGCGCAAAAGATCGACGCGCAGCGGGCGGATGTTTACCTCGCGGACGAAACGGGCAGCGTGTGCGTGCGCTTCAAGAACGCGGTGTTCCAACCGGCCGGGGACCGCCTCGGCGAATTCTTTTATACGCTTCGCTGGGTGCCCGACCCCCTGGGCACGACGCCCGAGACGACCGCGGCCGCCGGCGAAACGATTCTGGCCTTCCTGCCGCCGGAGGATCACTCGCAGGCCGCTTTGCGGGTCGCGGAAGCGCTGCGGGAACACTACGCCGGAAGCCGCGTCGTTACGGTCCGGGAGGCCGGCTTCGATGCCGACGCTTTCCCCAAAATTCACAGGATTTACTTTCTGGCCGGCCTGATAAGCCGCAATCCCGCCCTGGAGGATGCGGAGGCGCTGGACGCGATACAGGCGTTTT
The DNA here is from genome assembly GCF_003584645.1 of Methylocaldum marinum. Taxonomy (GTDB): domain Bacteria; phylum Pseudomonadota; class Gammaproteobacteria; order Methylococcales; family Methylococcaceae; genus Methylocaldum; species Methylocaldum marinum. Next base: position 2,179,635 of record NZ_AP017928.1, on the reverse strand, counting down.
CCGTCCATGCCCTGCATCGGACGGTGAAATCCCTCGCCCGGAGCGCGCACGCGACTTCACCGCTCCGGCTGAGCGTGCTGACTTCCCTGATCCACGACGTTCATCCCGATGCCGAGGTTTTCCCGTGGGTTGCGGGTCTGGCCGGCCTGACCAAGACCCTGATCAAGGAATATCCCCAGTGGCGGATCAATCGGCTGGCGCTGGATCAGGACGCCGTGCTCCGGGGCGAAATCGACCTGGCGGGCATTCTCGCCGAACCCCGCCACGAGGGCGCCGAAGAAGCGGCTCTGTACCGGGGGCAGCGCTATGTCCGGCGGCTGATTCCGACACGCCTGGCGCCGGTTTCGCGGACACCCTTGCGGCAAGGGGGGGTGTATCTCATTGCTGGCGGTCTCGGCGGCGTGGGCCGGCAACTCGCCGAATACCTCGCCGAAAACGTAGGGGCACGCCTGATCCTGCTCGGCAGAAAACCCCTGGACGCCACGCGCGAAGCGGAGATTGCCGACATCGAAAAGCACGGCGGCGAAGTCCTCTATGTGCCGACCGACCTGAGGTCCTGGACTCGAACGCAGGACGCGGTGGCCCTGGGGCTGGCGCGCTTCGGCGAAATCCACGGCGTGTTCGACTCGGCCGTCATCTTGCGGGACAAAGCCCTGGACAACATGGCGGAAGACGATTTCCGCGCCGTCTACGGCACCAAGGTGCAAGGCAGCATCCATCTCTGTCGTGCTCTGCAAGGGCAAGACCTCGATTTCATCGTCTTTTTCTCCTCCATACTTTCGATCGTCGGCAACGCCGGACAGGGCAACTACGTGGCCGGGGGCACTTTCCAGGACGCCTTCGCCCGTTACCTCGATTGGAAAAAGCCCTACCCGGTGCAGGTGATCAACTGGGGGTACTGGGGCACCGTCGGCATCGTCGCGTCGGCGGACTACCAGCGGCGCATGGGCAACCAGGGCATGGGGTCCATCCTGCCCAAAGAAGGCATGGAAGCTGTTCGGCGCATCCTGGCCCGCGGCGCGGGGCAGGTGGTGGCGATCAAAGCCAGCCGCTCCTTGCAGGCGAAAATGTACGTGAGCCCGGAACCCGGGCCGGCCGGTGCGGCAGGGGAAATCCCGGCTGCGCTGGAAAAGCTCGGTGCCGGCCTGAACCCGCCTGCGCCGGTTCCGGCCGAGCTGTTCCGGTTCCACGAGGGGTATCTCGCCCTGCGGCGGTACGCACATCAGCGGCTTCATACGGTGTTCCGGGACCTGGGCCTGCTGGACACGCCGCCGTCCGGCGCGATCCCGTCCCGCTTCACCCGCTTCTACCGCGCGGCGCGGCGGCTGCTGGAACGTTCCGGGCCGATCGACGCCGTTTCCACGGCCGCGGCGGAGCGGGAGCGGCTACGGCTCGCCGAGGGCTACCCCGAGGTCCGTGCCCATTTGGCGCTGCTGGACCACTGCATCGGGTCTTACCCGCAGTTGTTCCGGGAAGAGACCCTGCCCACGCAAGTGATGTTTCCCGCCTCTTCCATGGCGAAAGTGGAGGGTATCTACAAGGACAACCCGGTTTCGGACTACTTCAATTCGCTGGCGGCGCGAAGCGTGCTCGGCTTCGTCCAGGAGCGCGGGAAAACTCTCCGCGACGGCGAAACCCTACGCATTCTGGAAATCGGCGCCGGCACCGGCGGCACGTCCGCCGGCGTCCTGAAAGCGATCGGGGACTACGGCAGCCGGCTGGAATACGTGTACACCGACGTTTCGAATTTCTTCCTCGTCCACGGCAGGAAGCTGTTCGGGGAAACCTATCCGTTCCTGGCGTTCCGGCTTCTGGACATCAGTAAAGACCTCGCCGCCCAGGGTTTCCGGCCGGAAAGTTTCGATCTGATCGTGGCGACCAACGTACTGCACGCGACGCCCGATATCAGGGCGACCCTGGATAACGTCCGGTCATTGCTGAAAACCCATGGCTGGCTGGTTCTGAACGAAATGACCGCGGCCCAGGACCTGCTGACCCTGACTTTCGGTCTGCTGGACGGCTGGTGGCTGTACGAGGATGAGGCGTGCCGTATCCCGGACAGCCCGCTGCTGACGCCGGAGACCTGGCGGCAATTGCTGCGGGACGCCGGTTTCCCGCGGTTCGAAGTCCTGGAGCCGCCGCCGTCGACCGGCCTCGATCTGGCGCAAACGGTCATGGTGGCCGAGAAATCGGCGCGGACGGTGCAGGGTTCGGTGAGCCGGCCCGTTAGTCTCGGGCAGATGCCCGGCGAGGCCCCGACCACTGAGGCCCCGACCACTGCGGAACCGCCGGTTTCCGCATTGCGCGCGGAGCCATCGGGGGAATCCGGCCGGGCGGCAACGCCGGCCGCCGCAGTTCCCGGCAAGAGCGAAGACCTCGAGCAGCGCTTGCTGGACACCGTCCTCGATTGTGTCGAAGCGGCCTCGGGCATAAGCCGCGCGGACATCGACGAAGACAAGCCGTTTTCGGAGTACGGCATCGATTCCATTACCGGCATCGAGCTGATCAACGAACTGAATCGTGTCCTGGGCATCTCCCTGAGCAAGACCGTGCTGTTCGACCGCACCACGGTGGCCGCCCTGGCCGCTTATATCGCCGAACGATACGGCGACGAACTGGGTCCGGCGGAGAAAACGCCGGAAGCGGAGCCGCAGGCGTTTTCCGCCCCGGAGCCGGCCTCCCGCGCCGAGGACCCGGCCGGAGACACGATAGGTCCGCATTGCCTGCATTACGGATTCCAGGCGCAGGGCGACTGGTCCCGTGGCCAAGAAGTGCTGCTCCACTACCGGGTCACCGTCGAGGACAACAACTGCATCCGCGATCACGTGATCTACGGGCAGTACATCATGCCTTCCGATGCCTATCTGGAAATGCTCTACATCGGGACCCGCCGCCTGCTCGGCTACAGCGGGGGCCTCCAGGTCGAGGGCTTCAACCTGCAATTCCCGATGATCACCTTCCCCGGCGTTCCCCTGGATTGCCGGTTGCGGCTGACACCGGGCGCGAAGGACCACCGCTTCGTCATCGAGAGCCGCAAGGCCGGCGAGGGCGGCGTTTACAAGGCCAGCGTCGACGGGCGGTTCCGGGAGATCGCCGCGACGGCTTCCGTCAACCGGGCGTACACGACCGTCTGGGAGCAGTTCGAGACGGAAGTCGATCCGGACGAGATCTATACGCCGGACGCCATTTTGAAGGTGGGCTCTTCCTATCGGACTATTCGAAAAATCCGGATTCGGGAGAAAACCGCGGTCAGCCGCTTACAGCGGACTCTCGAAGGCGAAAGGCTGCGCGACCGCTTCGTGCTGGAACCCTCGATCGTCGATGGCCTTTTCGCCACCGGGCTGCATTTCGCGAGCGTTCTTTCGGGCAACCGGAAGAACTTCTTCATTCCGGTGCTGTTCGACCGGATACAGGTCTTTCGGCAACTGCACGGCGATGTTTATTTCGGCTTGGTCGAGGCGGTTTCGGTCAAGGAGGAGCACATCACCTTGGACCTGACCCTGGTCGACGATCAGGGTAACGTGGCGGCGGCGTTCCAGGGTTTTCATCTGCAAAAAATTCTGGCCGAAGACCTGGCGAAGAACGCGGGGACAGCCGCGGGCGGCGCCGTGCCCGCCACAGGCACCGAACGCGCCCTCGAACGTGCGTCCGCAAGTGGCGGCGCGCAAGCCATGGACATCGCCATCATCGGCATGGCGGGCCGTTTCCCCTTGGCCGACGGGGTCGACGAATACTGGCGGAACCTGGCGCAGGGCAAGAACTGCGTGACCGAAGTGCCCGCGGATCGCTGGAGCCTGGCCGAGCACTACGATTCCGACCCCGGCAGCCGGGACAAGACCTATTCCAAGTGGGGCGGCTTCCTCAAGGAGATCGACCGCTTCGATGCGCTGTTTTTCCAGATTTCGGGCAAGGAGGCGGAGCTGACCGACCCCCAGCAGCGCATCTTCCTGGAAGACTGCTGGCGCACACTGGAAGACGCCGGGTACTCGGACGCATCGCTTTCCGGGCTCAAGGTCGGGGTCTTCGCCGGGGCGACCAAGGGCGACTATCAGCTCAAGATGCACCACGAGGACGGCGCGGCCATCGAAGGTTTTTCCTTTCCCGGCAACGAGCCTTCGGTGACGGCGGCGAGGATTTCCTATTTCCTCAACCTGAAAGGCCCCAGCATTGCCGTCAACACCGCGTGTTCCTCTTCGCTGGTGGCGATCAATCTGGCCTGTCAGAGCCTCCTGGCGGGCGAGAGCGACATGGCCCTGGCGGGCGGCATACATATCTGCACCACGCCATTGTTCTACAAGCTGACCAGCAAATCCGGCATGCTCTCGCCCACCGGGCAGTGCCGGGCATTCGACAACGACGCCAACGGTTTCGTGCCGGGAGAGGCGTCCGCGGCCATTCTGCTCAAGCCCTTGGATCGTGCCTTGCGCGACGGCGACCACGTCTACGGGGTGATCCGCGGGATCGGCGTCAACCAGGACGGCAAGACCAACGGCATGACCGCGCCCAGTTCGGTCTCCCAGGCCGAGCTGGAAGTGTCCGTTTACGAACGATACGGAATCCCCGCCGACAGCATCAACTACATCGAAACCCACGGCACCGGCACCAAGCTGGGCGATCCGATCGAAGTCGAAGCGCTGACCCAGGCCTTCCGCAAGTTCACGCAGGAAAAGCAGTTTTGCCCGATCGGTTCGGTGAAGACCAACATCGGCCATGCCGCGTACGCCGCCGGCGTTTCCAGCGTGATCAAGGTGCTGCTGGCCATGAAGCACCGGAAAATTCCGCCGTCTCTGCACTGCGACCGCTTGAACGAATACATCGACTTCCGGGACAGTCCGTTCTACGTCAACCGGACCCTGCAAGACTGGAACGCAGCATCCGGCGGCGTCCGGCGGGCGGCGGTCAGCTCCTTCGGCATCAGCGGCACCAACTGCCATCTGGTCATCGATGAAGCGCCGGCATCCGCAGATGTCGGCCCGCAACCCGAGCCGTCCCGGCCCGGTTTCCTGATTCCCGTCTCGGCGAAAACCCCCGTCGCGTTCGCCCGGAAATGCGCCGATCTGCTTCAGTGGCTGCGAGAAGAGGGCAGGGAGGCCAGGCTGGGCGACATCGCCTACACGCTGCAACTCGGCCGCAGCCATTTTGCCTATCGCAAGGCTTTCCCGGTGCGCAGCCGTCGGGAATTGGCCGACCGCCTGGGCTCGGACCCGCTCGAGCCCAAACGCGAGACGGCCGGCCGGGATCTCAAGAAAGAGGGCCGTCAACTGTTGCTGGAAATCCGGGAAAACGGCACGGGTTCCGGGGAGACGGCGTATCTGCAACGCCTGGAGAAACTGGGCGCCCTGTACGAACAGGGATACACGCCGGACTGGAGCCTGTTGAATCCGGCGGGCGAGGGCTGGCGCCGCCTGTCCATGCCGACCTACCCGTTCCAGGGGGAGCGTTTCTGGATTCCGGAGACCGCGGTGGACGCGCCGGTCTCCGCGACGGGGAGCGCGGCGCTTCATCCGCTGCTGGACAGGATTCATCCGGGATTGAGCCTGGCGCAAGGACTCACCTACGAAAAAACCTTCCGGGCTTCCGACTGGCTCCTGCAGCAGCATCAGGTCGACGGTAAGGGCGTGCTGCCCGGCGCGGCTTATCTGGAAATGGCGCGCGCCGCGTTTGCCTCGGCGGTGGATCGGCCGTTCCGCTTCTCCCGCATCGTCTGGTCCAGGCCGCTGACGGTGGAGCGGCCAACGACCGCCCGGATCGTGCTCCGGCAAGAACACGGCCGGCATCAGTTCGCCGTACTGGGGGCGGAGGGCGAGGTACACGCCGGCGGCGAGCTGGTTCCGGACAGCCCGCCCGCCGCGCCGCCCGTGATGGCGCGGGCGCCCGCGCTGCGCAGCGCGGGCCTGTCCGAGATCGCCGGGCAACAGCTCTACGCCCGGTTGCGCGAGATCGGCGTCCAACACGGTCCGGGCCTCCAGTGCCTGCAACGGATTTACCTGGGCCAGGACGAAGCGCTGGCGGAATTCGCCCTGGACCCGGAATCGGAAGCGCGATGCCGGCCGTACACGCTCTCGCCCGCGCTGCTGGACGCGTGTTTGCAGCTCGGCGCCGCGTACGTACTGAACCGGAGCGAAGGCGGCGGGCCCATCAAAAGTCTGCTGCCGCATTCCATCGAAGCGGTGGAATTCTCGGCGCCGCTGCCGTCCGCGGGCTATGTCCACCTGGAAAAGCTCGGTCCCCTGCGTTTCAACCTGTCCTTGCTGGACGTACAGGGACGGGTCTTCTTGCGCCTGCACGATGCCTTCTACCAGGCTCGGAAAGATTCGCTCGCGGATTTTTTCTACCTGCCGCGCTGGGAGCCGAGGCCGCTCCCCGCGCGCCCGCCGGAGCGCCGGCCGGGCGCAACCGTGCTGTTCGTTTCCGTCGATCGCGACCCGGCCGTCGCGTTGCAGGAACGCCTGATGCGGACGCACGCTTCCGATGAGCTCTGGGAAATCCGCTTGGGCACGCGCAACGAAAGCCTGGGCGAGCGGCGCCGGCAAGCGGATTATTCCGATCCGCGGGCGATTGCGGACGGCCTCCGAGCGGGCGGATTTCCCTGCCCCGACCTCATCTATTTCATGGGCGGCATTCAGGACAATCCGCCGGCCTCGCTGCCCGATGAACTGCTGCAACGGAGCCGGCAGCAGGGCGTACTTTCGCTGTTCAGACTGATCCGGGCGCTGATCGAGCTTCAATGGGTGCATCACGGAATCCGCTTGTGCGTCTTGACCGAAGGCGCCCACGCGGTGGTCCCGGAGGAGCGCGTCAACCCCCTGGCGGGCAGCCTGTTCGGCCTGGCCAAGACGGCGGTCAAGGAATACCCGCAATTGCACGTGAGCTGCGTGGATTTCCACCGCACCGACGACCCGGACCGGCTGGCCGCGCAGATCCGGGCGGAACCGGGCAGCGACCGGGGGCGGGAAGTCGCCCTGCGGCACGGCGAACGCTTCGTTCAGGTGCTGGAGGCTGTCGACATCCCGCCCGCGGAACAGACCCTGTTCCGTCACCAGGGCGTCTACCTGATCCTGGGCGGCGCCGGAGGCATCGGCTTTGCGTTCAGCCGTTATCTCGCCGAAAAGGTCCGGGCCCGCATCGTCTGGATAGGGCGCAGCCCGCCGACCCCCGAGATCGAGGACAAACTTCGCGCGATCGAGGCCCAAGGCGGCCAGGGACTGTACCTGCAAGCCGACGCCGGCGACCCCGAGGCCTTGAAAAACGCGGTCGCCCGGGCCGGACATCGGTTCGGGCGGATTCACGGGGTCGTTCATTCCGCCCTGGTGCTGAGGGACAAGTCCCTGGCCAATATGGACGAGAGCACCTTCCAGGAGGCGCTGGCGCCCAAGGTGCAAGGCAGCGTGAATTTGTACCGGGCACTCGGCGGCGAGCGCCTGGACTTCTTCCTTTTCTTCTCCTCCGGGGAGTCGTTTACCTGTTACGCGGGGCAGAGCAACTATGCCGCGGCCTGTACCTTCAAGGACGCCTTCGCCCGCTACTTGCAATCGGTCGCGCCTTACCCGGTGAAAATCCTCAACTGGGGTTACTGGGGCACGGTCGGGGTGGTGTCGAGCGAGGCCTACCAGCAGCAGCTCATTGCCCGCGGCGTCTACTCGATCGAGCCGGAAGAAGGCATGGAAGCCATCGAGCGGGTTCTGGCCAGCCCGTTCGGCCAGGTCGTGCCCATGAAGGTGAGCCGCGAGCATCTGCGCGAGCTCGGCGTGGAACTGCATGGCCAAACGCCGGAACACGCTTCCGAACCCGCGGCGCAACGACCGGCAGCGGCGCCGGACGCCGCTCGCATCGATACCGGCCTGGACCGGAAGGCGGAGGATTTCGTCAAGACCGTTTTTGCCGAAACCCTGAAAATCGGGAAGGACAGCATCGACTCGCAAGCCACTTTCGATATTTACGGCCTGGACTCGCTGCTCATCGGCGGGGTGCTCCAGGCCTTCGAACGCCGTCTGGGGCCGCTGCCGGTGGTGACGCTGTACCAGCACAACACCGCCGAAAGCCTGACCCGGTATTTGCTCGAGCAGCACCGTGGCGCGCTGGAAACCCTGCTCGGGGGCGAAACCGCGACGGCTTCCCCGGCTCCCGCGGAGCCCGCGCCGGCCGTCCCGGTGCCTACCGAGGCGCCCGGGGAAACCGCCCGCGGCGACATTGCCGTTATTGGCCTCAGCGGGAAGTATCCCATGGCCGAAGACCTGGAGCAGTTCTGGCGGAATCTCCGGCAGGGGCGGAACTGCATCCGCGAAGTGCCGCGCGAGCGCTGGGACTGGCAGGCCTATTACTCGGCCGACAAGCACCAGCCCGGCGGAATCTACAGCAAATGGGGCGGATTCATCGACGACGCGGATCGGTTCGATCCCCTGTTCTTCGCCATTTCGCCCAACGAAGCGCGGCTCATGGATCCCCAGGAGCGGCTGTTCCTCGAAAGCGCCTGGACGGTGCTGGAAGACGCGGGCTATACCCGCCAGGGGCTCGCCGGGCACAAGGTCGGCGTATTCGTGGGCGTCATGCACGCCGACTATGAATCGCTGGCCGGCGAGCTGTGGTCCTCCGACCCCACCGTGGCGGCCCATTCCTCGTCCTGGTCGGCGGCCAACCGGGTCTCCTACCTGTTCGATCTCGACGGGCCGAGCCTGGCGGTCAATACCGCGTGCTCCAGTTCCTTGACCGCGATTCATCTGGCCTACGAAAGCATCATGCGCGGAGAATGCGACCTGGCCATCGCCGGCGGGGTCAACTTGATCCTCCACCCCAAGCATTACCTGCGCCTGTCCGCCGCCACCATGATCTCCCGAGGCGACCGCTGCCGGAGCTTCGGCGCCGACGCGGACGGTTTCGTCGCCGGCGAGGGCGTGGGTGCGGTGCTGTTGAAGCCCCTGGCGCGGGCGGAGGCCGAAGGCGACCACATCTACGGCGTCATCAAGGCGTCGTCCATGAATTCGGGCGGCAAGACCAGCGGTTACACCGTGCCCAATCCCAACGCCCAGGCCGAGGCGATCGTCAACGCCTTGCGCCGGGCCGATATCGATCCCGACACGGTCAACTACGTCGAGGCTCACGGTACCGGGACCGCCATCGGCGACCCGATCGAGATCGCCGCCCTGACCCAGGCTTATCGCAGCCTCGGCCTTCGCGGGCGGCGGCATTGCGCGCTCGGTTCGGTCAAATCCAATATCGGCCACCTGGAATCGGCGGCAGGGATAGCCGGCCTGACCAAGGTGCTGTTGCAGATGAAGCACCGGGTGCTGGTGCCTTCGCTGCACGCCGAGCGGCCGAACCCCCACATCGCGTTCGAGGACACGCCGTTTTACGTGCAGCAGGAACGGGCCGAGTGGGAGCCGGTGACGGTCGACGGCCGGCGCCATCCCAGGCGCGCCGGCCTCAGCTCGTTCGGGGCGGGCGGCACCAACCACCATGTGATCGTGGAGGAATACGCGCGGTCCGAACTCGACGCGTCGCCGCGAACCGGGCCGGCACCCGGTCCCCTGGTGTTCCCGCTCTCGGCCAGGGACCCGGAAAGCCTGCTGGCCTATGCCGGGCGCTTCCTGGACTTCCTGCGGGCGCAGCCGGTAGACCCGGAACACCTCGCTTATACCTTGCAGCAGGGACGCGAGGCCATGACGGAGCGGCTGGCAATCGTGTTCTCGACCCGGGCCGGGCTGGCGGAAACGCTGAGCGGCTGGATTCGCGCGCAGCAGCCGAGACAGGTATCGCGGGCGCCCGTCGCGGGCGTCTTCGAGGGCCGGGTTCGGAGCGAAGCGCAGGCAGCGGGCAGGCCTACCGGAACGGCGCGCGAGCGGGCGGAAGCGTTTGCCCGTGCTTGGGTCTCCGGCGCGAAGGTCGACTGGTCCGATCTGTACGCCGACAGCGGCGCCGACGCCAAACCCTTGCGGCGGATTCCCCTGCCGACCTATCCCTTCCGGAAGGAGCGCTACTGGATTCCGGCTGCGCCCAAGGACGCTCCGAAAAAGCCTTCTCCCACCGCGGGAGGCATGGGCGAGGGCATTCCGGACCAACCGGATGTCCAAGCGTCCCCGCACGATTCGAGCCTTAACCAGGGTTTCCCCAAGCTCCCGGCCGGAGCAGCGGTAATGCCCAAGTCTCCGGTTTTTGCGGCGTCTCCGGAATCGGCGTCTTACCGCGGGGAAGAAAGCGGTTCCGGGCGTTCGGTCGCGGTCATCGGCGCCGGGCCCGCCGGTCTCGCGGCGGCCAAGTGCCTGCTCGAAGACGGCCATGACCCGACGGTATTCGAAAAGACCGACCGCATCGGCGGGATCTGGTGTTTCCGCGACGGCCACCGCGGCGGGCCTTACCGGTCGACGCGCCTGCAGACCTCGAAATTCACCTCGCTGTTTTCGGATTTCCCGCCGCCGGATGAGATGTCGATTTTTCCCGGCGTGGAGGAAATGAACCGGTATCTTAACGATTACGCCGATCATTTCCGTCTGAGATCCCGAATTCAGCTGAACACGGCCTTGGAAAGCCTGGTCCGCGAGGACGGGCGGTGGCGGCTGACCCTGCGCGGACCCGATGGCAGCCGGTACAGTCGGAGCTTCGATGCGGTCTGCATCTGCACCGGCAATTTCTGGCAGCCCAAGCGCGTTTCCTATCTCGGATTGGACGGCTTCCGGGGCGAGCGCCTGCATTCGGCCGACTATCACTCGCCGGAAATTTTCCGCGGCAAGCGGGTGCTGGTCATCGGCAACGGCGTGAGCGGCATGGACATTGCCGTGGACGCCGCCGAGGAAGCCCGGCAGGTGTTCGTGAGTCTGCGCTCGAAGAAGATGATCATTCCGCGGATGTTCGGGTTCACCACCAACGACGGCTCGATCACGACGGTCAAGCGCCTCCTCATCAATCGGCTGAGCGCGCGGGAGATCCTGGACGAATGGCGCGCGTCGATTCCGGACTACATGGCCGCACTGGAACGAAGCGGCCTGATGCCCGAGTTCCCGGTCAAGGAAAACGTCCTGCTGGTGAGCTGCGATTTTCCGGGTGCGGTGAGCGAGGGAAAAATCCGGCTCAAGCCGGAGCTGCGCGATTTCACGGCCGACGCTTGCACATTCGAGGACGGCAGCCGGGAAGAAATCGACATCGTCGTCGATTGTACCGGGTACGAAGAACCCCGCTATCCGTTCCTGCCGGCATCCATCAAGCTTGACGAACTCTACAAGCACCAGTTCCACCCGGACTATCCGGACCTTTGTTTCATCGGACGCAAGCCGGCGTCGCTGAGCGTGATTCCCACCCTGGAACTGGAAGCGCGCTGGTTTTCCAAGGTCTTGTCCGGAACCTGCCGGCTTCCCGATGCGGACACCCAGCGGCGAATCATCCGCGACGACGCCCGTAAGGAAAGCCGGCGCGGACAGCTTTTTCCCAGCATTGATTCCTCCCAGCAAAACATGTGGCTGGCGGAGCAGATCGGCGCGTTTCCCAACCCGGTCCAGGACTGGAAGCTGTTCTGGAAGCTCATCAACCTGCCCGCGGTTCCCGCCATTTACCGGCTGGTCGGCCCGAATCGCTGGCCGCAAGCCGAGCGCTACCTGGAGACCCTGCAGCAGAAGCTGTACATCAACAAGAACGACCCCCGTATCGAGGCGATGAAATTCGTCCTGCTCGGGAGACTGGGCGGGGAAAACCTGGAAACGATGGTGAATCTGGGCTGGATTTCGCCGGCCGAGCGCGCCAGGGCGCTCGAAACCCAGCGCCCCCGCCGAACAACGGGGCACAAAACACCTAGCGGAGAAGCGGCATGACGAATCAACAGACCTTGCCGGCACTCATGGAAAAGAGTTTGGCCGAAGCGGTCGCCTTAGTCCTGGGCATGGAACGGCACCGGGTGGACCCCAAGGAAAACCTGAGCAGCTATGGTTTCGATTCCATTACCCTGACCCAGCTGGCGAACCGGTTGAATCGCGTGTTCCCGTTCGTACGCCTGGATGCCTCGACTTTCCTGGAGCACACCACGCTGGACGCCTTGCGGGCGCACCTGGCGTCCCGCTATCGCAAGGATTTCGAAGCCTTCTTCGGCTTGGACGGACCGGGAAATCCGGCCGCGCCGGACGATTCCGCGGGTGCGGCGGCGACACGGCCGGAGCCCGAGCGGAGTGCCGCAATCCGGGAAGCGCCCCAAGTCCCGGCAGCGGCGTACACGGGCTACACCATGTCCGGTTCCTCGTTGCTGGAAGGCTTCGATTTCGACGAGGAGAGCGAACTGCAAGCGCCGTCGCAGCCGTCGCCCGCCGACGCCGGCGGCAGGCTGCCCGCGCGCGGCGCCGAGATTGCCGTCATCGGCCTCGCCGGCCGGTTTCCGGGCGCCGACAACATCGTCGAACTTTGGGAAAACCTGGTCGGGGAACGAAACGCGCTCGGCGAAGTGCCCAGGGACCGCTGGGACTGGCAGGCCATTTACGGCGATCCGGACGCGGAGGGTAATCTGACCGATTGCCGCTACGGCGGATTTCTCGACGACCCGGACCGCTTCGACCCCTCGTTTTTCGGGATTCCGCCGCTGGAAGCGGCGGAAATGGACCCGCAGCAGAAACTGGTCCTGCGTGCGGCCTGGGAAACCATCGAGAACGCCGGTTATGCCATGGACAGCCTGCGGGGAGAAGCGGTAGGCGTCTACCTCGGCGTGCAGCGCAACGAAAACCTTTTCCAGCTGATGAAATCCGGCCGCGAGTTCGGTCCCTACACCAACATCGGCAATACCCATTCCATGCTGGCCAACCGGGTTTCCTATTTCTTCGACTGGACGGGCGACAGCCTGTCGGTGGACACCGCCTGTTCGGCGTCTTCCAGCGCCCTGCACCTGGCCTGCCACGCGCTGCTGCGCGGAGAAATCAAGCTCGCGCTGGTCGGCGGCGTCACCGTGGTCCAGGAACCCTTCTCGCATATCGCCAACCGCAAGATGGGCCTGCTGACCAATGAGCCACGGGTTCGCTCCTTCGACCGGGACTCGGGCGGCTATCTGATCGGCGAGGGGGTCGCGACCGCGCTGCTGAAGCCGCTGGCGCAGGCCGAAAAGGACGGCGATTACATCTATGGCGTCATCAGGGGCTGCGCGGTCCGGCAAAGCGGCAGAACGGTCTTCCTGACCGCCCCCGACCCCAAGTCCCACGCGCAGGTGATCCGCTCCGCGCTGGCGCAGGCCGGTCTCGGCCCCGGGGATATCGATTACGTGGAAGGCCAGGGAACCGGCACGGCGCTGTCCGACAAGGCGGAGCTCAAGGCTTACGCGGAAGTCTTCGGCGACAGCGGAAACGGCGGAAGGCGCAACCCGGACCGCAAGCTGAGCCTGGGCAGCATCAAGGGCAATATCGGCCACGTGGAGTCGGCTTCCGGCATCACCTCCCTGATCAAGGTCTGCCTGGCCATGAAGAATGGGGTCATCCCGCCGGTGCTCGATTTCCGCGAGCTGAACTCGGCCGAGTCGGAAGAGGAACTGCCGTTCCGGGTGCTTGCGCGCAAGCAGGCGTGGGAGCGGCGCGCGGGCGACGCCGGGGAAACCGATCCGCGACGGGCGGGCATACACAACTTCGGTTACGGCGGATTGTGCGCTCATTTCATCCTCGAAGAACACGTCAATGCCTGCGAACGGCGCGCGACGGACGAGCCCGCCGCTCCGCGCGAGGAACTCCTGGTGTTTTCCTCGAAAAGCGAGGCGCAGCTGGATCAGTACCTGGCCCGCTTTCTGCGCTACCTCCAGGGCGCGCAATACCGGTTTTTCGGCATTCGGCGCCCGGATCTGGGCGACCTCGCCCAGACTCTGCAACGGGGCCGCCAGGAGATGGAGGTCCGTCTGGCGGTGGTCGCCTCTTCGGTGGAAGAGCTGGTTGCCAAACTGCAGTGCTACCTGAGCGGCGAGCGCAGGATACCGCGGCTGTTTTGCAGCGGTGTGAAAGCGGCTGGGGCGGACCGCGCGGAAGCCATCCCGCCAGGGCTTTACCCGAGCCGGGCCTGGGACGAGATCGCGGAACGCTGGGTCGATGGCGGCAGTCTCGCGGACTTGGCCGAGCAGGGGGCGGCAAGGCAACGGATACCCTTGCCGAACTTCTGTTTCGCTTCCGGGCCGGCGTCCGATTCGGAACCCTCATCCGATCCGGCCGAACCGCGGCTCAATCCCGTGGCGTGGCATGCATTTTCCGGCGCATTCCGGACGCTCGAGGAGATCAGCCGGGAATGGCTGCTGGCGCGGTTTCAGGCCTGGGGCGCGTGCCGAACCCCCGGCGAAGTGCTGGAACCGGAGCGCCTGAAAGCCGCCCTGGGCATCGCGCCGCAACACCATCGCCTGTTTGCCGTGCTGCTCGACATCCTGGCCAGGGGCGGCGTCCTGCAACGGGAACACGACGGCTACCGTGTGATCGGGGTGTCGTCGGTAAATCCGGCGGAGCTCGAGCGGAAATGCGACGAGCTGCTGCGCCGCTTCCCGGAGCTCGAGACCCAGATCGGCCTGACCCGGGACTGCCTGGACCGGCTGCACGACATTCTGACCGGCCAGGTCCCGGCTACCGCGATTCTTTTCCCGGACGCCTCGATGAAGCGGGTCGAGGGGTTTTACAAAGGGAATCCGGTCGTCGATCACTTCAACCAGCTGGTCAACTGGCAGCTGGTCGCCGCCATCCGCGAACTCGCGCGCGAACGCCGGCCCGAGCAAAAAATCCGCATCCTGGAAATCGGGGCGGGGACCGGCGGAACCACGGCTGGCGCGCTGAAGGCCATCGCCTGTTTCGGCGACCGCCTGAACTACGTGTACAGCGACATCTCCTCGGCGTTCACGCAGTACGGTAAAACCCAGTTCGGGGCGGATTTCCCGTTCCTCGAATTCCGGGTGCTCGACATCGAAAAGGACATCCTGGCGCAGGGATTCGAGCCGCACGCCTTCGACCTGATCGTCGCCGCCAACGTGCTGCACGCAACAGCCGACATGCAGCGTACCTTGGGCCATGTCCGGCGTCTTATCAAGCCCGGCGGCCGCCTGATCCTGAACGAAGTCACCCATGCCCAGGATTTCATTTCGCTCACCTTCGGGCTGTTGCACGGCTGGTGGGCGTTCGCGGACGAACACCGGCGCCTGCCCGGCGGGCCGCTGCTGGATTCGGACATGTGGACGGCGCTGCTCCGGGAACAGGGTTTCGGCTCGGTCGAGATTTACGGCCGGTCCGGTCCCGACGGCGAGGACACCGGCTATAACGTCGTGGTGGCGTCGGACCGTGTCGCGGCGGCGGACGCAAGACCCGGCGCGGAGCGGCGGACCACTCCGCCCGGCCCGGTGGAGAAGCCGAACCGGCCCGCGGTAGCGGCGCCCAATTCCGGCATTGCCCGGCAGCTGCGGGAAATCTTCGCCAAGGTGCTGATGATGGATGCGGACGCGATCGATGCGGACGCGCCTTATGTCGATTTCGGCGTGGATTCGTTCACGGCGGTACGGGTGGTCAGGGAAATCGACCGCGCGCTCGGGCTCGGTCTGCGCGCCACCGAGTTGTTCAACTTCCCCAGCATCGACGCGCTCAGTCGGCATATCGGGCAGCGTGTGGCGGCCGCCGCGGCAGAGCCGCAAAGGCCGGCAGCGGAAAGCCCTCCGCCCGCTCGTCCCGCGGACCCGCGCCGGCCGGCCCCGACCGCTCCGGCGACGGCGGCTACTGCCGTTCCGACCCCATCCGCCGACGGCCAGGCCGGCATCGCCGTGATCGGCATGTCCGGGCGCTTCCCCGGCGCCCGGAACATCGACGAGTTCTGGCGGAACCTGGCGGAGGGCCGCGACGGCGTCGAGGCGGTTCCGCCCGAGCGCTGGGACGGCAAGGGATTTCGGGGCGGATTCGTCGACGATGTCGACCGCTTCGATCCGCTGTTCTTCAATATTTCGCCCAGGGAAGCGGAGTGGATGGACCCGCAGCAGCGCCTTTTCCTCCAGGAAGCCTGGCGAACCTTCGAGCATGCCGGATATTCCGCCGAAACCCTGAAGGGCAGCCGTTGCGGGGTCTTCGTCGGCTGCCGCGAAGGCGATTACCTCAAGCCGTTCGCCCACCTCGGCACCAGCAGCTACCAGGGAACCGGCAACAGCGCCTCGGTGCTCGCGGCGCGGATCGCCTACGTGCTCGATCTCAAGGGCCCGAGCCTGGCCATCGATACCGCCTGTTCGTCCTCGCTGGTCGCGCTCCACCTCGCCTGCGAAAGCATCCGCATCGGCACCTGCGATCTGGCCCTGGCGGGCGGTGTCTCGCTGCTCTGTACCGCGGAAAGCCATCAGGTGTTGAGCAAGTCCGGCATGCTGGCGCCGGACGGCCGCTGCAAGACCTTCGACGACGCCGCCGACGGCTTCGTGCCGGCGGAAGCGGTCGGTGCCGTGCTGCTGAAGCCGCTGGAACAGGCGCTCCGCGACGGCGACCGGATCTACGGGGTGATCCAGGCCCACGGCATCAACCAGGACGGCAAAACCAACGGGATCACGGCGTCCAGCGCGCCTTCCCAGTCCGCCCTGCAACGGGAAATTTACCGCCGCTACCGCATCGATCCCGAACGCATCGGCTACGTCGAGGCCCACGGCACCGGCACCAGCCTGGGCGATCCCATCGAAATCGACGCCCTGACCGACACTTTCCGGGCCTACACCCAAGGCCGGCAATTCTGCGCCATCGGCTCGGTCAAGACCAACATCGGCCACACCCTGGCCGCCGCCGGCGTGGCAGGACTGATCAAGCTGCTGCTTTGCCTGCGTCACGGACAACTGCCGCCTTCGCTGCATTTCGAGAAGGAAAACCGGCATTTCCGGCTGGCGGAGACGCCGTTCTACGTGAATACCGAGCTGAAGGATTGGGAACGTCCGATGGGACTGCCGAGGCTGGCCGCCCTCAGTTCCTTCGGGTTCAGCGGCACCAATGCCCATTGCGTGGTCGAGGAAGCGCCGGACCGGCCGCTCGACGCCGTCCGGGACGAAGCCGGCCGGCCCTGGCTGATCCCCCTTTCCGCGAAAACTCCGGCCGATCTGGCGGCACGCGTCGAAGCGCTGGCGGACTGGCTGGACCAGGACGGGGAGGATTACCCGCTGGGCGACATCGCGACCACTCTCCTTTTGGGAAGAACCCATTTCGATTACCGTCTGGCCCTGGTGGCGAGCGATCGGCAGGCGCTGGCCGCGGCCTTGAGGGAACGGCTGGCGAGCCCCGAAAGCGCGTGGGCAAAGGTCCGGCCGGAACAGGAACGCAGCGCGGCGCTCAGGCAGTTCGGCAGCCGCCTGTTGGCGGAACTGCGCGATCCCGGCCTTCCAGACAGGGAACGTGAGGAGACACTGGAGAGTCTCGCCGACCTGTACCGGCAAGGCTATCCCCTGGAGTGGCGCCTGCTTTACCGGGATGCCGATACACCACGGGCGGTTTTTCGGAAAGTGCCGCTGCCGACTTACCCGTTCATCGGCCAGCGCTACTGGCTCGCACCGGCCGCCGGCATCGGCCCGGAGACCGGGGCAAAGTCCGCTCCGAATCCCGTGCCTTTCCCGCCGGAGCCGCCGGATTTGAAGACCTTCCAGGAAGCCTACGCCCGCATCCCGGATTTCTGCGCCTTGCTGCTGGCCGGTGCGCTGCGGGAGATGGGGGCATTCCGGGAGCCGGGAGCGCGCCACACCCCGGAGGAGCTGCGCGCCGTCCTGCGGATCGATGCCAAGTACCACCGCTTGCTGGATGCCTTCCTGAACATCCTGCTCGATGCCGGCCATTTGCGGCGCCACGGCCGCTACCTCGTGCGCGTCGACGGCGAGAGCCCAACGTGGCGGATATCGTTCGAGGAACTCGGGCGGGAAAAGGAACGGCTGGATGCGGATCGGCCCGCGATCGGCGCCTTCCTGAACCTGCTTTGGGTGTGCGTCCGCAATTACCCGGCCGTGCTGCGGGGCGAGCTCAAGGCGACCGAGGTGATGTTCCCCGGTTCCTCGTTCGATCTGGTCAAGGGCATTTACCGGGAGAACGCGACCGCCGATTTCTATAACCGGATTCTGGCGGACAACCTGGCGGAATACGTCGGAACCCGGATCGGGCGGGCCGGCGGCGAGCCGCTCCGCATCCTGGAGATCGGCGCCGGCACCGGCGGCAGCTCGGCTCTGCTGCTGAGCAGGCTTCGGCCGTTCGGTGAGCGGATCAGCTATCTGTACACCGATATATCCTCCGGCTTCGTCCAGTACGGGCGCAGGACCTACGGTCCCCATTACCCTTTCGCGCGCTTCGAAGTCCTGGACATCGAGAAGCCCGTCGCGCCGGAATGCACGTTCCGGAAGTCGTTCGACATCATTCTCGCGGCCAATGTCCTGCATGCCACTCGCAAGCTGAACGAGACCCTGGACCATGTCGAAGCCTTGCTCAAGGACGGGGGCTGCCTGTTCCTGAACGAGGCGACCGACGTACAGGCCTTCGCCACCATGACTTACGGTCTGCTGGACGGCTGGTGGCGGTTCGAGGACGATCTCCGGCTCGAAAACTCGCCGCTGCTGGACGCGGACCTTTGGGTGGCGCTCCTGGAAGGGAGAGGTTTCGCCGTCGCGCCCCCGCAAGGCCTGGCCGGCGACCGCAAAGGGCCGGGCCAGCACATCCTGATCGCCCGCCTGAACGGCGACGGCGCCCGCCCGGCTCGGCCGTCCCCGCCCCCTGAGCCGGCCACGGCGTACCCGCTGGCCGGGGCTGCGCCGGGCCCGCTCAGACAGCGGATTCGGCAGGAGGTCGCGGCGGCGATAGCCCATATCCTGGGCCTCGCGGACATGGAACAGGTGATGGAAAAGCCGTTTTCCGATTACGGACTCGATTCGATATCCGGAATCGATTTCCTCGGCCTGCTCAACCAGCGGCTCGGAACCGACCTGCGCATCACGGTGCTGTTCGACTATCCCAGCGTGGCCGCCTTGTCGGACTTCATCCACGACAGCTACCGCGAGCAACTCGGCGGTTCGGATTTCGGCCGGGTTCCGGATCGGTCGGCGGCCGGCGAACCCGGCGACACGCCGAACCGGCCCGGCGTTCCGGCCGCGGCGCCTCCGCTTCCCGCCGCCCCCGGGGCGCGATGGGAAACGCGGCCGGACGACATCGCCATCATCGGCATGTCGGGGCGTTTTTCCGGGACGCGCAATGTGCGCGAGTTCTGGGAAAAGCTCGCTTCCGGCGTTTCCACCATAGGCGAGCCGCCCCCGGGCCGCTGGCCGGAAGGCAGCTTTCCGCCGGGTTACCGGGCCGGTTTTCTGGAGGACATCGACCAGTTCGACCCGCTGTTCTTCAACTGGTCCGGCTCCGAGGCGGAACAGGCCGATCCGCAGCAGCGGCTGTTCCTGGAGGAGTGCTATGCCGCCCTGGAAGACGCGGGCTACCCGCCCGCCCAGCTGCGCCCGCTGAAATGCGGGGTGTTCGCCGGCGTCGGCATGAGCGACTACCTGATGAACATGCGCGACAGCGGCTATCCCGGCGAGGCCCAGACCTTCTGGGGCAATTCCCCGGCGGTGGTGCCCGCGCGGATTTCCTATTTCCTCGATCTCAAGGGGCCCGGCGTCGCCGTCGATACCGCCTGCTCCTCCTCGCTAGTAGCGATTCACTGGGCCCGTCAGAGCCTGCTCGCCGGCGAGTGCGACATCGCCCTGGCGGGCGGGGCTTTCCTGTGCACCACGCCGCATTTCCACAACTTGGCCGCCAAGGCGCAAATGCTGGCGCCGGACGGCCGCTGCAAGGCCTTCGATCGGAACGCCGACGGTTTCGTGTTCGGCGAGGGCGTCGGCGTGATCGTCCTGAAGCGGCTGGATGCCGCGCTGCGCGACAAGGATCACGTTTACGGCGTGCTCAAGGCCTCCGGCGTCAACCAGGACGGCAAGACCAACGGCATGACCGCGCCCAGCGCCCGCGCGCAGACCGAGCTGGAAGTCGCGGTCTACGAGCAGGCGGGGATCGATCCGGAAACCATAAGCTATGTCGAGGCACACGGCACCGGGACCAAGCTCGGCGACCCGGTCGAAGTGGCGGCCCTGGCCGACGCGTTCCGGCGCTACACCGACAAAAAAAGCTTCTGCCTGCTCGGCTCGGTGAAGCCGAATATCGGCCATGCTTCGCTGGCGGCGGGCGTGGCCGGCGTGATCAAGGTGCTACAGGCCTTTGCCCACCGCAAAATCCCTCCCTTGCTGAATTTCTCCGAGGCCAACGAACACATCGATTTCGCCGACAGCCCGTTCCAGGTCAATACCACGCTGCGCGACTGGGAAACCAGCGGCGGGCAGCCGAGGCGCGCGGCCGTCAGCGGCTTCGGCCTGGGCGGAACCAATGCCCACCTGGTTCTCGAGGAGTCGCCGGTGCAGCCGCTTTCCAGGCCGTCCTGGGAAGAGGTGCCGGTGCTGATCTGCCTGTCCGCGAAAACGCCGTATTCGCTGCGGCAAAAGCTTCGCGACCTGGCGGATGAGCTGGACGGACCGGGGCGGCAGTACTCCCTGGGGCACGTCGCCTACACCCTGCACGTGGGCCGCGAGCACTTCCGGGAGCGGGTCGCGCTGGTCGCGCAAAGCCGCCGGGACCTGGTCGAACAGCTGCGGCGGGCCGATTTCGACGCCGTGCCGGACCCGAACCCCATGCCCACGGGTGACGTGGAGTCATGGATGGACCAACTGCGCACCGCCGGCCTGCCGCTGCCGGAGGCCCTGGAAAGACTTCATGCTCTCGCCGCCCTGTACCGGGCGGGCCACGATATCGACTGGCGAAACCTGTACGCCCAGGACATGCGCTATCGCGTCCCGCTGCCGAGCTACCCGTTCGAGCGCGCGCGGTACTGGTTTCCGGCGACGCCGGCGGCCGCGCAAGCAGGCATCGTTGCGGCTCGGGACGCTACCCGCCCGGAAACCGGGGCCGAGGACGACAGGACCTGGTGGCAGCCCGGCTGGGTGCCTGCGCCGCCGGTTCCGTCGCTTCGTCCGGCCGAGGGCCCGCTGCTGGTGTTCGGAGACCACCGGCAGGATTTGTCCGGCTGGGGCGGTGCTCCGGTCGTACTGGTAAGCGCCGGCGACGGCTTTTCCGTCGCCCCGCAAGGAACGGTTCGCGGCGCCGCCGTGGCGATTCGGATTCGCGCCGGGAATCCGGAAGACTACGAGCAGCTGGCCGGCCTGCTGGCTCGGCACAGTCTGCTGCCCGCGCGCATTCTGCACGGGTGGTCGCTGCAGCAAGCGTTCGAGCCGGACCGTCCGGAGGCGCACCTGGAACGGGGCTTTTACTCGGTCCTGTTCATCGCCCAGGCGCTGATGAAACAGAAGGCTTGCCCGCCGCTGGTCCGCATGATCTACGCCTTCGTTCCCTCGCCATCCCGTGATTACGCGCTGAACCAGGCTATCGGGGGGCTCGCCAAGACCCTGAACCGGGAACATCCGAATGTCTTCTGTCAGACGCTGGAACTTCCGGAAGCCGCGCGGCTGGCCGAGATCGCGGCCGGGGAATTCCGCTGCGGCGCGCGCCATGAAGTCGAAGTCCGCTACCGGCAGTGTGCCGACGGAACCGTGTCCAGGGAAGTCAGGACCTGGCGCGCCGTCGAGCTGGACGCGACGCCGGCGGTTCCCCTGGCGCTCAAGGAGCAGGGCACTTACCTCCTTGTCGGCGGCGCCGGCGGGCTCGGGCTGCTGTTCTGCCGCTACCTGCGACAGCTGGCCGAGCGCCAGAAAACCCGCATCGGCGTCTTCCTGGCCGGCCGCAGTCCGCTGTCGGCCGACCGCTTGCGGCGGATCGAGGACCTGAGCTCCCCGTGGTGCGAAGTCAGCTACCTGCGGGCCGATGTTTCCGAGCCCGAGGGCGCGAGACACGCGGTCAGCCGGGCCAGGAGCCGGGTGGGCGGCATCGCGGGGGTTTTCCACTTCGCCGGCAGCACCCGTGATGGCTTCCTCCTGAAAAAGACCCGCGAGGAATGCCGGGAGGTGCTGAGCGCGAAGGTGTCCGGAACGCTCCAGCTGGAACGGGCGCTGCAAGGGGAAAAAGTCGACTTCGTGACGTTCTTTTCCTCGGCGAGTTCGGTGATCGGCAATGTCGGCCAGGCCGACTACGCCTATGCCAATGCGTTTCTGGACGCTTTCGCGGCGCAGGGGGGCATGGCCGGCAGCCACACCTTCAGCGTGAACTGGGCGCTGTGGCGGGACGGCGGGATGCGGCTTTCCGACAGCAAGCTGGAAACCATGGCTTCCGCCATGGGCGTGCGCGAGCTGGCGACTGCCGTGGGGATCGAGGCATGGGAGACCGTTCTGCAATCCCGCTTGCAGCAATGCATGTTTCTCTCGGGAGACGGGCCGCTCATCCGCGGTTTCGTTGAATCCGAGTTTCCCGCTCCGCGGCCGGTTTCCGAACGGCATGAGCGGCAACCCGTCGACATCGGAAGGATCTACCGGGACGCTGAAAGGATCGGACGGGTCCCGGCCGATCGAGGGCCGGACGTCGCGGCCGAACCCGTCGCGGCAGCGGTCTCGGCTCAGGCTATCGAGGCGTTCCTGCAAGCGCGGGTGGCGGAGGTGACCCGTCTGCCCGCGGACAAAATCGGCGCGCATCGTCCGCTGGAGGAATTCGGGCTGGACTCGCTGATGATCACCGCCCTCAACGACAGGCTGGCGGCCCGCTTCGGCCCGCTGCCGGCGACCCTGTTCTTCGAATACCCCACCGTTGCAGCCCTGGCCGAGTTTCTCTCCGGCCGGGAGAAAGCGGCACGGCCGGCGGCGGCCGTCGCCGAAATCGGCGCCGGCCCCCGGCTGTCCGGGGGCCTTGCGACTGCGCCCGCGGAAGACACCCGGTCTTCGACAGTCGCCGATATCTACCGAAAGGCCGAAACCATAGGGCTCGCTGCGGCGCGGAGCGATACCGGCCGCCTCGGGGAGCGGCGGGAAGCTGACGTTTCCGCCCCGGTTGCCGGCGCCGCCGAGACCCGGACGCTTGCGCCCGCGGCCGCGGTTCCCGGCATCTCTCGGGACATCGAGGCGTTCCTGCAAGCGCGGGTGGCGGAGGTGACCCGTTTGCCCGCGGACAAAATCGGCGCGCATCGTCCGCTGGAGGAATTCGGGCTGGACTCGCTGATGATCACCGCCCTCAACGACAGGCTGGCGGCCCGCTTCGGCCCGCTGCCGGCGACCCTGTTTTTCGAATACCCCACCCTTGCGGCCCTGGCCGAGTTTCTCTCGGCTCGGCCGGAAGCCGGCCGACCGCTCCCGGACGGCAGCCGGTGCAGCGCGGCCGCTACGGCCGTCCCGGAGACGGCCCCGGCTGCATGCGATCCCTGCCGCGACGACATGCCGGCAGTGCGCCGGGCCGGGCCGGATCCGACAGTCGGGACCGATGGCGCTCGCTTCGACATCGCCGTCATCGGCGTCAGCGGCATCTACCCGGAAGCCGACACGCTGGAGGCTTTCTGGGACAACCTCGCGGCAGGCCGGGATTCCGTCACCGAAGTGCCGCGCAACCGCTGGAATTCCGACGAATACTACGATCCCGACCGCACCCGGGCCATGCAAGGGAAGATGTATTGCAAGTGGGGCGGATTTATCGACGGCGTCGACTGCTTCGACCCCGCCTTCTTCAACATCTCTCCGCGCGAAGCCAAGCTCATGGACCCGAGCGAGCGCCTGTTCCTGCAAACCGCGTGGGCGGCTTGCGAAGACGCCGGCTATACCCGCAAACGATTGGCGGAAACCTGCAGCATGAACGTCGGGGTTTTTGCCGGCATCAGCAGCTACGCCTATTCCCTGTGGGGACCCCAGGAGTGGGCCCGGGGCAACTGGTGCACGCCCTGCGGGGGACTTTGGTCGATCGCCAATCGCGTCTCCTACGTCATGAACCTGACCGGGCCGAGCTATCCCGTCGACACCGCGTGTTCCTCGTCCCTGAGCGCGATCCACCAGGCCTGCGCGAGCCTCGGAAACCGGGAATGTTCGATGGCCATTGCCGGGGGAGCCTCGTTTCTCCTGCATCCCCAGCAATATATCGGGATGTGCCAGAACCAGATGCTGTCCCCGACCGGCAAGTGCCACAGTTTCGGCGCAGCGGGGGACGGCTTCGTGCCCGGCGAAGGGGTGGGCGCCGTCTTGCTGAAACCGCTCGCACAGGCGCTCGCCGACGGCGACCCGATTTATGCCGTCATCAAGGGCAGTTCGGTCAACCACGGCGGGCGCACCAACGGCTACGCGGTACCCAACCCCAAGGCGCAGGCGGAGCTGATCAGGCGCGCGCTCGAAAATGCCGGGGTAGACCCCCGTTCCATCAGCTATGTCGAAGCCCACGGCACCGGAACCGCCTTGGGCGATCCGGTCGAGTTCGAGGGACTGTGCCAGGCCTGGGTCGGCCCCGAGGCTCGGTCCGGGGGCGACCGGCCGTGGTGTGCGATCGGTTCGGTGAAATCGAATATCGGGCACTTGAACGCCGCGGCCGGTATTTCCGGCCTGACCAAGATCCTGCTGCAGATGAAGCACCGGACCCTGGCGCCCTCGCTGCATGCGCGCAAGCTCAATCCCAAGATCAATTTCGCCGATTCGCCGTTTTACCTGCAGCAAAGCCTGGCGAAATGGGAGCCGGGACAGCCCAGGCGGGCCGCGATCAGCTCGTTCGGAGCGGGCGGCGCCAATGCCCACGTGATCCTGGAAGAGTATTGCGCGGCGTCGGGAACGGAGGACGCCGGACCGGAACCGGAGGCCGAATACGTGATTCCCATCTCCGCCAGGAACCGCGAACGGCTGTTGGTTTACGCGGAAAAGATCCTGGCGTTCTGGGAAAGGCGCCGGGACTCCCTGTCCTTGCGGGATTTCGCCTACACCCTGCAAACCGGCCGCGAGGCGATGGCGGAGCGCTTTGCCTTCATTGTCCGGCGCAAAGAGGAGGTCGGCATTCAACTGCGTGCCTTCCTGCAGCGGACCGGCCAGCCGGGGCAGGGGAATGCCGCGGCAACGACCCGCTTCTTCGAGGGCCGGGCCGAGGAGTTTGCCGCACCGGCGGACGCCGCGGGGCTGGCGCGCCCGGTATCGGCTTCGGCGCCGGTCGAACTGGCCGGGCGGTGGGTCACGGGCGCCGAGATCGACTGGGCGGCCCTGCCGTGCTGGAAGCATTCCGGCGGGTCCCCGGCCCGGCGAATCTCCCTGCCGACTTACCCGTTCGACAAGAAGCCGTGCTGGTACCCGGAAACAGCGCCGAGCGCCGCCGGAACCGCGCAAAATGTCGTCCCTGCCGCCGATCCGCTGGACCGCTACCGGGAGGCTTTCGATGATCTGGCCCGCCTCGGCGGCAGCGGGCTGCTGCGCGCTTTCCAGGCCATGGGCTGTCTCCGGGAGCCCCTGGAAGCGTATGGAAAGGACGAACTCAAGGCCCGAATCCGGCTGATCGACGACTACGACCGGCTCTACAAAGCGCTCCTGGACATCCTGCGGACCGCCGGTTACCTCGAGATCGAAGGCGACCGGATTCGCAGCACGCCGCGGGTCGTAGAGGAAGGCCAGTCGCCGGACCTCGCCGCCTGGACCGGCAAGCATCCGGAACTGGCCGCCAACTTCCGGTTGCTGTGGACTTGCCTGGAAAACCTGCCCGCCATCCTGCAGGGGCGTCTGCCCGCGACCGAGGTGATATTTCCCGGTTCGTCGATGGCCCTGGTGGAGACCGTTTACAAGGAAAACGCCGTCTCCGACTATTACAACCGGATCGTGGCCGAACAGGTCCTGGCTTTCGTGCACGAGCGCTTGCCGGAACTTCCCCCGGGCGAAAAACTCCGCCTGCTGGAAATCGGGGCCGGCACCGGCGGTACCAGCGCCGCGCTGCTCGCCGCCCTGCAGCCGTACCGGGATCGCTTGCATTACACCTACACCGACGTGTCGCCGGGTTTCCTGCAGCACGGCCGAAAGCATTACGGCCACCATGCTTTCGTCGATTTTCGGCTGCTCGATATCGAAAAAGGCGTCGAAAACCAGGGCTTCGCCTTGCAGCGGACCGACCTGGTGATCGCGGCCAACGTGCTCCACGCCACGCGCCGGCTGAACGCCACGCTGAACAACGTCAAGGCCCTGCTGCGCCCGGGCGGCGGGCTCATCCTCAACGAGGCAGTGGAAACCCACGCCTTTTCAACCCTGACCTTCGGCCTGCTGAAAGGCTGGTGGCTGGCGGAGGACCCGTACAACCGCCTGCCGGGGTCGCCCTTGCTCAGCGTCCCGCTGTGGGAACGGATTCTCGCGGAGGAAGGCTTTGTTTCGATACGGGCGACGGCACCCGTGATCGAAGCCGGCGCGAGCCAGAACGTGCTGGTGGCGGAGAGCGACGGCCGCATCGTGCCGCTCGAACCGCCGGCGGTTAAACCGGCAGCGCTCGGCCAGGCGGAGCCCCCGGCACCGGAGCCGATGGACGCGCCGGAGCCCGGTGACGGCAGGAAAACCGAGCTGGTTCGAAAACTCCGGCGCATCGTCGCAGCGGTGATCGAAGTGGAGCCGGAGCAAATCAGCCCCGATTGCGCCTACGTGGACCTGGGGGTGGATTCCATCCTGGCGGTCGAGATCATCGGCCGCGCCAACCGGGAACTGGGCATCGCCCTGCGCAGCACCGCGCTGTTCGATCACGCCACGGTCAACAAGCTGGCCGCGCATATCCTGGAGCGGCACGGGGACGCGATCGAACCGGAGGACGAACTGCTGCAGGTGTTTCAGCGCCTGCACCGCGGGGAACTGGACATCCGGGCCGCCAATACGCTCTTGGGTGCTCGATAACCGAATGTTTTGGGAAAGGTTTCATGAGAAACAGCATCAATCCGGAAGACATCGATTTCTACAACGAATACGGCTTCGTGCGGATTCGCTCCCTGCTGAGCCCGGAGGAAACCGAGCGTCTTCGGACCTATCAGAATCAGGCATTGGCGCTGCGCGGAAACTACCGTTTCGCCGACCGGGACATCCTGGCCGATGAAAAGCCGGTTTTCGAACGCATGTTCCGGCAGCGGCTCAACCTGTGGCGGACTTACGAGCCGCTGCGCGAATTCGCCCTCAGTCCGGGCATCGCGAAAATCGCCGCGGAACTGTCCGGCGTGGATGCCGTGCGCCTCTGGCACGACTCCGCGTTCGTCAAGCAGCCCTGGGCCAACGGCACCTTCTGGCATTTCGACGCGGCTTACTGGTCGTTCAACTCCCGCCGCGGCATCACGGTCTGGGTCGCGCTGACCGATAGCCGCCCCGACAATGGCGGCCTTTATTTCATGCCGGGCTCGCACCGCGAGGTCGATTTCGATCTGCCGGTCTTCGCACAGGACCATGTGGCCGGGTTGTTCGATCTGCCGGGCTACGAGCACTGGCGGGAGCGGGAAGCGGTATCGCTGCCGCTGAAGGCGGGCGACTGCACTTTTCACAACGGCCTGACCCTGCACGGCTCCGGGATCAACATGACGCCGTACCACCGCGAAGGCTGGACTTGCGCCTACATGCCCGACGGCTCGACCTTCAACGGCAAACCCAATGTACTGCCGGAAGATTACCTGGCGACGCTCGGTATCGGCGACCCCCTGAACAATGACGACCTGAATCCGGTGGTTTACCGAAAGCCGGACCGGGGCAGCCGGGATCGGGGATTTTGACGGGAGGCGGTCACTGGCCGAACGTTGCGCGGAACTTTCAGGATATGAACACGATGAGCATCTCGAAGGCAGACATTCTGGAGCGAGTCAGAAGCCGGCAACTGACGCCGGAAGAGGGATTGAAACTGTATCTGGAACTGGACCGGCGGCCGCGCGAGGGCGCGTATCCGGCGGCGGATACCCGTGCCGAGACGCCTTCGGTTCCCGTCCGCGAGGCGGCGGCGGATAGTGCCGGGATCGCCGTGATCGGGATGTCGGGCCGCATTCCGGGGGCGCGTAACCTGCAAGAGATGTGGACTTTCCTAAGCGAAGGGCGGGATGCCGTGGGCGAACTCCCGGGTTCGCGCCGGCACCTCGAAGAACCGGGAGCGGGGAGTTCCGGGCGATGGGGGGCTTTCCTGGACGATATCGATTGTTTCGATCCGCTCTTTTTCGAGATTTCGCCGAAAGAAGCCGAGCAGATGGACCCGCAGCAGCGGCTGTTGCTGCAGGAAAGCTGGAAGGCTTTCGAAGATGCCGGATACCCGGCGGAATCGCTCAGCTCAAAATCCTGCTGCGTCTTCATCGGCTGTACCCAGGGCGATTACCTGAGCGAAACCGGCATCCGCGATATCAATCCCCATTCCCTGACCGGCCGCAGCGTCTCGGCGATGGCGGCCCGCATTTCTTATTTTCTCAACCTGCGCGGCCCCAGCGTGGCGGTGAATACGGCCTGCTCGTCGTCCCTCACGGCCCTGGTGATGGCCTGCGACATGCTCCGCAGCGGCCGGGCGGAAATGGGCCTGGTCGGCGGTATTTCCCTGATGAGCACGGGCACGGCCCACGCCACCATGCATCAAGTGGGCATGATCTTCCCGGAGGGAAAATGCCGGAGCTTCGATCAGGATGCACGGGGCATCGTTCCGGGCGAAGCGGTCGGCGTGGTCGTTCTGAAGCGGCTGGCCGATGCCCTGCGCGACGGCGATCCCGTGTACGGCGTCATCCGCGGCTACGGCATCAACCACGACGGCCGGACCAACGGCCTGACGGCGCCCAGCGGCCCCGCCCAGACGGCTCTGCTGCTCGAGGTCTACGAGCGCTTCCGGATCGACCCGAACACGATCGGCTATATCGAAGCGCACGGCACCGGCACCCAGCTGGGCGACCCCATCGAAGTGCACGCGCTGAGCGATGCCTTCGCCCGCTACCGGGTGGCCGCGCAGCGCTGCGCGCTGGGCTCGATCAAGACCAACATCGGGCATACCCTGGAGGCGGCGGGACTGATGGGCCTGTTCAAGGTTCTGCTGTGCCTCGAGCGGCAAAAGCTGGTGCCGTCCTTGCACTTCAGGAAAGCCAACGAGCATATCGCTTTCGCCGGCAGTCCGTTTTACGTCAACACCCGCTTGAAGGATTGGCCGCGCATCGACGGCCAGCCCTTGCGGGCCGGGGTGAGCGCGTTCGGCATGAGCGGAACCAACGCCCATGTGGTGGTGGAAGAAGCGCCCCCGCGCAAGCCCTCGGTCTCCGCGGCTCCGTCTTTTTATCTGATCGTGCTGTCGGCAAAAACCCCGGAGGCCCTGGCGCGGCGGGCGGACGATCTATGGCAGTGGGTGCGGGACCACGGCCGGGAGCCGTCTTTCTCACTGGCCGATGTCGCCTATACCCTGCAAGCCGGGAGAAGCCATTTCGCCTACCGGGAGGCCCTGGTCGTCCGCGATGCGGAGGAACTGCTCGCCGGCCTGCCGGATCTGAAAGCGCGAGCGGCCGCCGCGGCCGAAACGGTCGGGCTGCCGGACGAGGTCTTCAAGCGCCTGAAGAAACAGGCCGAGGACAGCTTGCACCGCCTGGCCGGGACGAAAGGCGATGTCCTCTTGGAGGTTCAGGCGTTCGAGGATCTGGCGGACTGCTACCGGCAGGGCGTGCCGCTGGACTGGCCGCGCCTGTACCCGGCCGGCGCGCCGCAGCGGATTTCCCTGCCCGGATACCCGTTTGCCGAACAGCGCTATTGGCTTCGTCGCGTGCCGAAAACCGGCGCTTTGGAGGATTTTCCCGCCGCCGAAGCGGTGGCCCGGATACACCCGCTGCTCCACGAAAATACCTCGGACCTGTCCGCGCAGCGCTACACCTCGCGCTTTTCCGGCGACGAGTTTTTCCTGGCCGACCATCTCGTCGAAACGGAAGGGCAAGGTCCGCAAAAAGTCCTGCCCGGCGTGGTCTACCTGGAAATGGCCCGGGCCGCGGTCCTGGCGGCCAGGGGCCGCGCGCCGGACGCGGGAGCGAGCCTGCTGTTCACCGATTTCGCCTGGATGCGGCCCCTCCGTGTCGAGCGTCCGCGGGAAGTCCATGTCCGGGTCTTCGAGGAGGCGGACGCCCGGCTTTACTTTGAAATCTATACCCGAAGCGACCCGGCCGAAGCCGGAAAGGACACGCTCACGGTTCACGCCGAGGGCCGCGCCCGCATCCCGGAACCGGCGGAGACGGAGACGCCGGCTACCCTGGACATTTCCCGGCTGCAGCGGCAAATGCCGCGCGAACTGACTGCGGAAGCCTGTTACCGGCGGATACGCTCGGAGGGCGTCCGCCACGGCGAGCGCCTACAGGGAATCCGGCACATCGCGCTGGGCGAGGGGCAAGCGCTGGCCGGCTTGACCCTGCCGGCGGCGATGCGCGGCCAGGACGCGCGCTACGGTTTGCATCCGAGCTTGATGGATGCCGCCATCCAGTCGGCCATCGGCCTGGTCATGGGCGGGGAGGGCGAGGCTCTTCGCGGTGCCGCGCAGCCGAGCCTGCCGTTCGCGCTGGAACGGCTGGAAATCCTGGGCCGTTGCGAGGACGAGATGTGGGCCTGGATGCGTTATGCGCCGGGCAGCTCGCCTTCCGATCCCGTGCAAAAGCTGGACGTGGAGCTGTGCGACCGGCACGGCAATGTCCGGGTCAGGATAAGAGGCCTGTCGTCCAGACCCATCGGCGGCAGGCCGGCCGAAGCCGCGCAGCCCGAGCCCCGGCACGACGCGGCCGCGGCGTTTCCCCTGCATGCCCTCATGCCGGTCTGGAACGCCGTCCCCGACGACGAACATGCCGGGTTGACGGCGGACTACGATCGCCGCCCGTGGGTGATCGGCGCGACGCCCGAGCAGATGCGGGCCATCCGCGAACGTTATCGGTCGGCCGCGGAGCTGGCGATTTCCCCGGCCGATTCGATCGAGCGTATCGCCGGGCAGTTTCCGCCGGAGGCGATCGAACACCTGGTCTGGATCGCACCGGCAGGAACCCCGGCCGAGGCCGCGCCGGACAAATGGCAGCCGGACGAGAGCATGATCCGGGCGCAAGAACGGGGCGTACGGTTCCTGTTCAGAATCGTCAAGGCCTTGCTGGCCGCCGGATACGGCGAGCGCGAGCTGGACTGGACCGTGCTGACCTTCCGCACCCAGGACGTGACGCCGCGCGATATCACCGATCCCACCCACGCCGGCATACACGGCCTGGCGGGGAGCCTGGCCAAGGAATACCCGCACTGGACGGTCCGCCTGCTCGACCTCGATTCCGAGTCGGCCGCGGACTGGCCCTTGCAGACCCTGTTCGCGGTGCCGGCGGAGCCCGGGGGAAGGGCGCTGGCCTACCGCGCAAGCCGCGCTGCCGATGCGGGACGGGGACCGGAGTGGTTCCGCCAGGCGCTGATTCGGGTGCATCCCTTGCAAGCGGCGGCGGAAGCCTCCTCGCGGTACCGCCACGGCGGGGTTTACGTCGTGATCGGCGGGGCCGGCGGGATCGGCGAAGTCTGGAGCCGCTACATGATCGAGCGCTACCGGGCGAAGATCGTCTGGATCGGCCGGCGTGAAAAGGACGAGGCCATCGAGCGGCAGCTGGCCGCGCTGCCGGAGCCTGCCGCGGTAAGCTACTTCGCCGCCGACGCACGCGATTTCGAGGCGCTGGAAAATGCCTTCCGCGAGATCAAGGCCCTCCATCCGCGGATTCACGGCGTGGTGCACTCCGCCATCGTGCTGAACGATCTCAGCCTGGGCCGCATGGACGAGCGGCGCTTCCTGGACTCCCTGTCGGCCAAGGTCGACGTGAGCGTGTGCCTGGCCCGAGTTTTCCGCAAGGAGCCGCTGGACTTCGTGCTGTTCTTTTCGTCCATGCAAGCCTTCGCGAGGGCGCCGGGGCAGAGCAACTACGCCGCCGGCTGTACCTTCGAGGACGCTTTCGCGCTCAAGCTGGCCCGGCAGTGGCCCTACACCTTCAGCAACGGCAGCAGCTATCACAAGCCGGTCGTCAAGCTGATCAACTGGGGTTACTGGGGCTCGATCGGCATCGTCAACGATACCGCCTACCGGGCCCGCCGCCGGGACGCCGGCGACGGTTCGATCGAGCCGCAGGAAGGCATGGACATCCTGGAAAGGTTCATGGCTTCGCCGTTCCGGCAGCTGGCTCCGTTCAAGGCCCTGACCGCCGGGGTCGTCGCCGACGCCTGCGGAACCGAGGACGTCACGGCTTACCCGCCTGCCATTCCCGCTGTACTGGAGCAAGCCCATCAGCGCTTCTGCGCCGAGCGTGCCCGGCTGCCCCATGCCCGGGTGGAATGGCGGCGGCTGGAGGAAGAATCGCACAACCCGGTGCTGGATGCGCTGCTGCTCAGGCTGCTCGACGCCACCCTGCGGTCGCTGGGATTGCGGTACGGCGAGCGGCCGCTGCCCCGCTATTTCCGGCGCTGGCTGGAGGAAAGCCTGCGCCTGCTCGACGCCGGCCAAGGGCAGGGGGGCCCGGCCGCGACCCCGGAGCGGCTGTGGGAAGAATGGGACGCCGCCAAAGCGGGCTGGATGGCCAACCCCAACCTGCGGGCGACGGTCGTCCTGGTCGAAACCTGCATGCGGGCGCTCCCGGACATCCTCACCGGCAAGCTCGCCGCCACCGACGTGATGTTCCCGAATTCTTCCATGGCGCTGGTGGAGGGGATTTATCGGGGGAATGTGGTCTCGGACTATTTTCAGCAGGCGCTCGCGGATTTCCTGGTCACCGCGATCGAGGAACGCTTGCGCGAAAGCGCCGCCGTGGGGAAGCCCGCCCCGAAGCTCCGCATCCTCGAAATCGGCGCGGGTACCGGAGGCACCACGGCAACGATTCTGCCCCGGCTGCGTCCGTTCGCCCGGACCATCGAAGAGTATTGCTACACCGATATTTCCAAGGCTTTCCTGCTGCACGCGCGGGAGCATTACGCAGCGGAGCATCCATTCCTGTCGACGCGAATCTTCAACGTGGAAAAGCCCCTGGCCGAACAGTCGGGAGAAGACGCCGGCATCGCGCCCGACCGCTACGATTTCGTCATCGCCGCGAACGTGCTGCACGCGACCCGTGATATCCGCTCGACCTTGCGCAATGCCAAGGCGGCCCTCCGAACCCATGGCATTCTCTTGCTGAACGAGCTCAGCCGGCACAGCGTGCTGTCCCACCTCACCTTCGGCCTGCTGGAGGGCTGGTGGCTTTACCGGGATGCTCCGCTGCGGATTCCGGGAAGCCCCGGCCTGTACCCGGAAACCTGGACTGAAATACTGGGTGAAGAAGGCTTCTCGCCGGTGTGCCTGCCGGTGGAATACGCCGCTTCCCTGGGCTTGCAGATCGTCGCGGCGCAAAGCGACGGGATCGTCCGCCAGGCGCGGCCGCGGCTGGACGCGCCCGGGGTTGCAGTGGCGGCAGCGGCGCCGCATCCGGAAGGCGACCCCGGCCGCGCTCCGGCCGTCGTCTTCAGCGAAGCCGCGCTGCGCGAAAAGAGCACGGCGTATCTCAAGGAGCGGGTGGCGCGTACGCTGAAAATGAGCCCGCGCCAGATCGATTCGTCCAAGCCTTTGGAGATTTACGGCATCGATTCGATCCTGGTCGTGCAACTGGCCAACGAGCTGCGCAAGGACTTCAAGAAAATCAGCAATACCCTGTTCTTCGAAGTCCGGACCCTGGACGCGCTGGCGGACCATTTGCTCGAGACCCAAAAAGACGTGCTGGCGGACGTGGTCGGCCTGAAGCCGGCGGCGCCGGTCGAGCCCGCCGCGCCGGCGGGTCCGCTCCGGGAAAGCAGGCCGGCCGTGCCCGCCCTGCGTCCGCGCTTCGCCGCGCGGGAAAGGCCCGCCGCCGGTACCGGCGGCAGCGCGGCCGAACGCAGCGGCCCCAACGTCTTCGACGTGGCGGTCATCGGTCTTAGCGGCCGCTATCCGCAAGCTCGCAATGTCGACGAACTTTGGGAGCGGCTCCGGGCGGGAAGCAGCTGCATAGGCGAGATTCCCGCCAGCCGCTGGGACTGGAAGGATTACTTCGCTCCCCGCAAGGGTGAGCCCGGAAAACTCTATACCCGGTGGGGAGGGTTCATCGACGACGTGGACCGCTTCGACCCGCTGTTCTTCCGGATTTCGCCGCGCGAAGCGGAAGCCATGGACCCGCAGGAACGGCTGTTTCTGCAGTGCGCTTACGAAGCACTGCAGGATGCCGGCTACACCCCGGAAAACTTCGGCCGCGACCGCAAGACCGGCGTCTTCGTCGGCGTCATGAATTCCAGCTACCGGGGCAAGCCGGCCTATTTTTCGATCGCCAACCGGATTTCCCACCAGTTCGATTTCCAGGGGCCGAGCCTGGCGGTGGACACGGCTTGTTCGGCTTCGCTCACCGCGCTCCACCTGGCGCTGGAGAGCCTCTATTCGGGCACCAGCAAGCGCGCGGTCGTCGGCGGGGTGAACCTGATCCTGGACCCGAGCCACTTTACCGCCCTGACCGAGCTGGGAATGCTCTCCGCCGGCCCGGAGTGCAGGTCCTTCGGAGCCGGTGCGGACGGGTTCATCGCCGCGGAAGGCATCGGCGCGGTGATTCTCAAGCCGTTGGCGGAGGCCATCGAGGACCGGGACAATATCTACGGCGTGCTGAAAGGCAGCGCGATCAATGCCGGGGGCAGGACCAACGGCTACACCGTGCCGAATCCCCTGGCGCAGGCCGCGCTGGTGAGCGAGGCCTTGCACCGGGCGGGGGTTTCCGCGGCGGCGGTCAGCTACGTCGAGGCCCACGGCACCGGCACCGCCCTGGGCGATCCGATTGAAATCAAGGGCCTGGCGAAAGCCTTCGCCGAATCCATGCCGGATCATGCCGGCGCCGGGCGGCGCAGTTGCGCGATCGGCTCCATCAAATCGAATATCGGCCATTGCGAAAGCGCGGCCGGCATCGCCGGGCTGACCAAGGTGCTGTTGCAGATGAAGCACGGGCAACTGGTGCCGTCCCTGCACAGCGCGACCGCCAATCCGGCCATCGAGTTCGCCGACACGCCGTTCACGGTACAGCAGGACCTGAGCGCCTGGCAGAGACCCCGGCTGGCGGTGGACGGCGCACTCCGGGAGTTTCCGAGAACCGCCGGCCTGTCTTCGTTCGGCGCCGGCGGCGCCAATGCCCACGTCATTATCGAAGAATATCTGCCGGCTGGTCCGGAGGCTCCGCGGCGGGCGGCAGCGGCGCATCCCGCCGTCATTCCGCTGTCCGCCGGGAACGGGGAACGCTTGCGCATCGCGGCCGCGCGCCTGCTGGAAAAGGTACGCGGAACGCCGGTCGAGGCAAGCACCGGCGGCTTCAATCTCGCCAATCTCTCCTACACCTTGCAGGTCGGACGGGAAGCGATGGAGGCCCGCCTTGCTTTCACGGCCGCATCCATGCAGGAAGTTGAAGCGAAGCTGGAGGCTTTTCTGACGCCGGGGGACGATGGCGACGCCGCCGCGCTCGCCGGCATCTACCTGACGCCGGCGGGGTCCGGTCGGGAAGCCTTGAACGTGTTTCGGGCGGACGAGGACGGCGCGGCCCTGGTCGAGACCTGGATCGCCAAGAAGAAATACCCGAAGCTGCTGGAACTATGGGTGCTGGGCTTCGATTTCGATTGGAGCCGTCTGTACGATGCGGACACGGAGCCTCCCCATCGCATCAGTCTGCCTACTTATCCGTTCCTGGCAGAACGCTACTGGTACGAGGAGCGGGTGCGACAGCCGCAGGCAAGCCGGGCGCCTGCGCCGGCGGCGCCCGGGATCGGCTTCCTGGTGCGCTGGGAAGCGCAGGCGCCTGTTCCGGCATCCGGAGAGGCGGCCCATCGACGGGTGTTGATCGTGTGCGGCGGGTCTTCGGTCCGCCTGGAGAAAGCCATCGCGGACATCCACCGCGATGCCGAAATCATGCTCGTTCGGCTGGCCGACGAGACCCGGCGGGCAGCCCCCGGCGAATGGCTGTGCGGAATCGGGGATGAGTCAGGATTCGCCACTTGCCTGCGCGACGCGGGCGATATCGACGCCCTGTATTTCCTTGCGCTGGACGATGCCGACCCCGCCGCCCTGCCGCTGCAGGACCTCGCGGCCAGCCCGGAAAGCAACGAAATTCAATTGCTGCGGCTGATCAAGTACCTGGCCGGGCACAACACCGGGCCGCACGCTATCGATACGTATATCCTGACCCTGGGCAACTATGCCATCGAAGGCGAAGCGGTTCGGCCGCAGGGCGCGGGCCTGACCGGCCTGGCTTATGCCGTTGCACAGGGGAACTCGCGGTTCGCGGTAAGAAACATCGATTTGTCCGAGCGGGATTTGAAGCAGCCGGAAGCACTGGAATACCTGGTTTCGACGATCGTGAGCGAACCGCCGTCGAGCACCGGGGAAGCCATCAAGATCCGGGCCGGAATCCGCTACCGGCAGGCGTTTCACGACCTGGCCTGGCCGCAGCCGGCGCTTTCCCCCATCCGGCAACGCGGCGTCTACCTGATACTCGGCGGCAGCGGCACGATAGGCCGGGTCATCACCCGCCATCTCATCGGCCGCTACCAGGCGCGGGTCGTCTGGCTGGGGCGCAGCGCGCCGGACGCCGCGAAGGTGAGGGCGGCGCTCGAAGCATTTTCGGGCTTTGCCGAACCGCCGGTCTACATCCAGGCCGACGCAACCCGCGCGGATGCCGTGCGGCGGGCGGTGGAGCGTGTCAAGTCGGACTATTCCGCGATTCACGGCGCGATCTATTCCGCCCTGGAGTTCGACCCGGAAAACAGCGTCGAAAAAACCACCGAAGCCGTTTTCAGGCGCATCCTGGAGGTGAAAACCCAGGGCAGCATCCATTTTTATGCCGCGCTGGAACAAGAACGCCTGGATTTCCTGTGTTATTTCTCCTCCGGGCAGGCCTATGCCTTCTCAGGCGCGGCGAAACACGCCGCCTATGCCAGCGGCATAAGCTTCTCGGATGCCCTGGTGCAGGCCTTGCGCAACCGTGCCGCGTTCCCGGTCGGCACCATCAACTGGGGCTTCTGGAAAGCGTCCCTGGAACCGGGCGCGGCGGTGCGGAACTTTGCCTGCCTGGAGGACGAGGAGGGCTGCGACTGCTTCGAAAAGTTCGTGTTCGCCTTGCAGCAGCGCGGACCCCTGTCGCAAGTCCTGTGTTTCAGGCCCACGCCGCAGGTGCTGGCGCTGATGAATTATCGCCCGCCGGAAGACGCCGCGGCGGCCCCCGGCGTAACGGCCGGCGCGGACATCGGGCGGCGGGCCGATGTCGACGCATACATCAGGGACGTCGTCGCCGACAGTTTTTCGGAGACCCTGAAAGCGCCGCAAGCGAAAATCGATCCGAACCGGGCGTTCGCCGATTACGGGCTGGACTCCATCCTGGGGGTGCGGTTCGTCAACCGGCTCAACGAACGCCTGAATATCCGTCTCAATACGGCGATCATTTTCGAGCACTCCTCGCTGGCGCGGCTCGGCAATCACCTGGTCAGGAACTACCGGGACCGTATCGAGGCTCGATCCGGCGCGCCGGCAGCCGGTTCGCCCGCGGCCGGTACGATTCCGCGGTCGGCGGCCGTCCCCGCCGTTCAGTCCCGTCCGTCGCCGGTCGGCCGGCGGGCGGCGTCGCCCGCGCCCCCGGATATCGCGGTGATCGGCATGTCCGGGCAGTTTCCCGGCGCCGCCGGCGTCGCCGAGTTCTGGGATAACCTGATTCGGGGCATCGATGGCGTGCGGGAATACCCTGAAAGTTATTTGAACCAAGCGACCCATTTCAGCCCGGTCAAGCAGCCGGGCAAGAGTTATTGCAAATGGGGCGGCATTCTCTCGGAACGCAACGGCTTCGATCCGCAGTTCTTCAACCTGTCGCCGCGCGAAGCCCATTCCATGAATCCGCACCAGCGCCTGGTCATGCAGGAGGGCTGGAAAGCGCTGGAGGATGCCGGTTACGACCCGACCCGGCTGGCCGGATCGAAGACCAGCATCTTCATCGGGGCCGAGCCGGCCGGCTATTTTCACGAAAGCTTTACCGGTGCGTCCGATGCACTGATCGCCTCGCGCTTGTCCTACCACCTGAATCTGGCCGGCCCGGCACTGGTGGTTAATACCGGCTGCTCGTCCTCGGCGGTGGCGATACACCTGGCCTGCGAAAGCCTGCGCAGCGGCGAGTCGGACCTGGCGCTGGCCGGCGGGGTCAACGCCTGCATGAACCAGGAAGCGCTGGTCAACCTGTCGGCGGCGGAAATGCTGTCTCCCCGCGGAACCTGCGCCACCTTCGATGCCTCGGCCGACGGCACCGTGATCTCCGAAGGCATCGGCCTGGTGGTGCTCAAGCGCCTGGAAGACGCGATCGCCGACGGCGATGCCATCGACGGCGTGATCTGCGGCTCCGGCATCAATCAGGACGGCGCCAGCAACGGCATCACCGCGCCCAACGGGCTCGCCCAAGAACGGCTGATCGCCGCGGTTTACGAGAAATTCGGCATCGATCCGGCGGACATTACCTATGTCGAAGCCCACGGCACCGGCACCAAGCTGGGCGACCCGGTGGAAGCCAATGCCCTGGTCCGGGCGTTCGCGAAGCTGACCGGCGGCCAGGCCTATTGCGCGGTCGGCAGCGCGAAATCGCATATCGGCCATACTTCCGCCGCGGCCGGGGTCATCGGCCTGATCAAGACCCTGTTGTCGATGCGGCACGGGAAGCTGCCGGGACTGCTGCATTTCGAGCGGCTGAACCCGCTGATCGAGTTCCAAGGCTCGCCTTTCTACATCAATGCCGAGGCGGCGCCGTGGCCGTCGCGCAACGGCGCTCCGCGGACGGCGGCGATCAACTCTTTCGGCCACAGCGGCACCAATGCCCACCTGGTGGTCCGGGAATACATCTCTTCGGCACCCCCCGGCGAAACGCTCGAAAAGCCCCGGCTCGTTCCGCTCTCCGCCCGGACCGAAAACAGTCTGCGCGAACTGGTGCAGGACTACGTTGCCTTCTTTGCGCGGCGGGAAGACGGTTCGCCGGCCCCTGCCGCCACGCTGGAGGAAATCGCCTATACCCTGCAGACGGGGCGTGAAGCCATGCGGCACCGGCTGGTCTTTGCCGCGAACACGGTGTCCGAGCTGGCGCGGAAGATGGCGGCGTATCTCGGCGGGCAGACCGTGGCGGGCTGCTGGCAGGGGATCGCGCAGGCCCGCGACGGCGGAGACGGCGCGCTCCCGGGCATGAACGAGCCGCTCGAAAAACTCGCGGAAGGCTGGTGCCGGGGACAGGACATCGACTGGGCGGCGGACTACGCGGGCAGGACGGTCCGGCGCGCGCACCTGCCGACTTATCGATTCGCGAACAAGGAATACGGTCCGAAGCCGCAGTCCGCGCGGCCGAATCCGCCCGTGCTCCCGGACCGGAACCGGCTCCGGGCGCAACTGCGGGAACGGAAGAGCGACCTTGAAAATGCCGCGATGGAAGCCCTGCTGTTCGATCTGCTCTGGGCCAGCCTCCGGGCCGTCGGCATCCTCGATCGGGTGGACGGCCTGGAACGGGCCGGCTCGAACCCGGACACGGACTTCGGCCGTCACCGCACGTTTCCCGCGTTCTACCGGCGCTGGCTCGACGAAAGCATGGAACTGCTGGTCGAGCGGGGATACCTGGAGCGGCGGGCCGGGAAGCTGTATTCGCCGGAGAAGGCGGTCGCCGGCCTCGATACGCTCTGGGAACGATGGGACCAGGAAAAGCCGCGCTGGCTGGACAATCCCTATCAGCGCGCCCAGGCCGAGCTGGTCGAGGCCTGCGTGCGGGCGCTGCCGCGTATCCTGACGGGACAGAAGCTGGCAACCGACATCATGTTTCCCGATGGCGGCATGGCCCTGGTCGAGGGGGTGTACCAAAACAACCCGGTTTCGGACTATTTCAACACGGTACTGGGCGAGGCCCTGGTCGCAGCCGTGCAGGCGCGTTTGCGGGCAGACGCCGGGGCGAAAATCCGCATCCTGGAAATCGGGGCCGGCACCGGCGGCACGACCCGCGGCCTGCTGAAGCAGTTGGCGCCGTTCGGGGATGCGATCGCGGACTATTGCTACACCGATTTGTCCAAGGCCTTTCTCAATCATGCCAAGCGGCACTACGCGCCGGGCAACGCCTATCTGAGCACGCGCATCCTGGACATCGACAAACCCCTGGGCGAGCAGGGCGTTGCGGTCGGCCATTTCGATTTCGCCGTGGCGACCAATGTCCTGCACGCCACCGGCAACATCCGCCGCACCTTGCGGCACGCGCGTTCCGCCTTGCGGCCCGGGGGGAGGCTGCTGATCAACGAGATGAGCGGCAAATCCCTGTTCGTGCACCTCACCTTCGGCCTGCTCGAAGGTTGGTGGCTGTACGACGACCCCGAATTGCGGATTCCCGGCATACCGGGCCTCTACCCCGAGGTCTGGGCCAGGGTGTTGGCGGAGGCCGGCTTCGCCTCGGTGTCTTTCCCGGCGGAAGAGGACCATGGATTCGGGCAGCAAATCATCGTTGCGGAAAACGGCGGAGAAATGGCGTTGCCGGAGCCGGCGTCCGCCGCCGGAGGCGCCATGGACGGGCAAGGCCCGCACGATTTCGTCACTCAAGTGCTCACGGAAGAGTTGGCCGATGCGCTGCAGATGGACATCGGAGACATCGCGCCGGACCAGGCTTTTGCCGATTACGGGCTGGACTCCCTGTTGGGCATTAATTTCATCAGGATGGTCAACCGGCGCCTCGGTCTCGATCTCGAAACCGTGGCGATCTTCGATTACAACTCGGTACGGCGATTGAGCGGCTATATCATCGAGACTTACCGGGATAAGCTGAGCGCGTCCGTCGCATGCCCGGCGTCCGCCGGGAAGACCCCGGAGGATACCGCGAAACGGAGCGGGGAGACCGGTTCCGGCAAAGCATCGCCGGTGAATACAGCCGGTCCGTCGGTTCGAAATCACGGCTGGACCGCCACCGCCGACGATCACCGCTTTGCCCGGGAGCCGATCGCGATCGTGGGCATGAGCGGCCGGTTCGCCCAGTCGCCCGACCTGGAAGCCTTGTGGAACCATCTGGCGGCGGGGAAGGACCTGGTGCGCAAAGCCTCGCGCTGGAATCTGTCCGAATTCTTCCCGCGCGGCCTGGCCGAGGACCCGAATTTCTGCACCGACGGCGGGTTCATGGACGACATCGACCGCTTCGACCCGCTGTTTTTCAAGATTTCCGGCACCGAAGCCACTTACATGGACCCGCAACAGCGGCTGTTCCTGGAAACCGCCTGGAGCGCCCTGGAAGACGCGGGCTACGCGGTGGACGGCGCGGATGGCAAACAATACGGGGTGTTTCTCGGCTACGGCGGTTCCGACTACGCCCATTTGTTCGACACCAAGACGGCGCCCGCCCAGGCCTTCTGGGGAAATTCGGCGTCCATCATTCCCGCCCGCATCGCCTACTACCTGAACATCAAGGGACCCGCCGTCACCGTGGACACCGCCTGTTCGGGTTCCCTGGTGGCGATCCACATGGCCTGTCAAACCCTGTGGACTCGGGAAATCGACCTCGCCCTGGCGGGAGCCGTCTCGGTGATGTGCACGCCCGGTTTCTATCGGACCGGAACCCGCGCGGGCATGTTGTCGCCGTCCGGCCGCTGCCGCAGCTTCGACGCGAAAGCGGACGGCTTCATTCCCGGCGAAGGCGTCGGCGTCGTGACCTTGAAACGCCTGAGCGACGCCCTCGCCGACGGCGATGCCATACACGGCGTGATCCGCGGCATCGGCGTCAACCAGGACGGCAGCACCAACGGCATCACCGCGCCCAGCGCCAAGTCCCAGGAGCGCCTGGAGCGCCAGGTCTACGACCGTTTCCGCATAGACCCGGCGGGTATCCGGATGGTCGAAGCCCACGGCACCGGCACCCAGCTCGGCGATCCCATCGAAGTCACGGCACTGACCCGCGCATTCCGCGCCTACACCGACAAGGCGGGCTATTGCGCCCTGGGCTCGATCAAGAGCAACATCGGCCATGCCGGGCCGGCGGCGGGCATCGCCGGGCTGTTCAAGATCCTGCTGGCGATGAGGCACGGGAAAATCCCGGCCTCGCTGCATTTCGAACAGGTCAACCCGGAAATCCGCTTCGAGGGCAGCCCCTTCTATGTCAATACCCGCTTGCAGGACTGGAACCCGGCGCCCGGCGATGTCAGGCGCGCCGCCCTCAGCTCGTTCGGTTTCAGCGGAACCAATGCCCACCTGGTGATCGAAGAGGCCCCCGCGGCCGGGCGCCGCCATGACGAGAAACCGGCCTGGCTGATCGCCTTGTCCGCCCGCAGCCGCGACCAGCTCGTCCGGCGGGCGGAGGATCTCCTCGAATTCTGTGCCCGCGCCGAGTCGCCGGGTAAACCGCCGGATTTGGGCAATCTCAGCTATACCCTGCTGGTGAAACGGAAACACTGGAACCACCGTTGGTCCTGCGTCGCGGCTTCCCTGGAGGATCTGGTGGGCATGCTCGGCCAATGGCTGAATAGCCAAAGGGTACGCGGGGTTCACCTGGGCGCGGTGCAGGACGAGCGGATCGGCGAACAGTCATCGCTGAAGCGCCACGGCGACGAGTGCCTGGACCGCTGCCTCGAGTCCGGGTCCGCCGACGGCTACACCGCAAATCTCGAAACCGTCGCCGACCTGTACGTTCAAGGCTATGTGCCGGACTTCCGGCGCCTGTTCTCGGAGGGGCATCAGACCCTGTCGCTCCCCACTTATCCCTTCGCGCGCGAGAAATATTGGGTAGAACCGGCATCCGAGCAAGCCCGGAGCCGGTTCGTCGCGGAGCCGCCGGCGAACAGCGCGGCCACGCCCGACATGCTCGCGGCGGTGCAGGAAGCCGCGGCCAAGGAAGCATCGCCGCCCGCCAAGAACTGGTTCTTCGTGCGCGAGGAATGGGTCGACAGCCCGCTGGCCGAGGCACTGGACTGGAAGGCACGGCTCGGCCGCTTTGCCGGCAAGGTGATTTGGGCGGTGTATACGAACCCGCGGGACCGGGACGCTTTCGCGCGGTTGCTGAGCCAGCTGCAGGCCGCCGCCGGGCTGTCCCCGCCGCTGAGCGTGCAGCTGATCCACGCCCATGAGATCGGGCCGGATCTCCGGCAGCCGATTCCGGAGATCGTGCTGTTCCTGGGGCCGTCGAACGATCTCGACCCCATGGAACAGTCCTCGGCCGGCGACATAGCCGCGGTCTACCGACTCAGCCGGTTCCTGATGCGAAGAGCCTGGGAAGAACCCGTTCGGATCTACTACCTGTACGCATGCGCTTCGGCGGCGCCGCGGCTGGATTGCGAGGCGCTTTCCGGCCTCCTCGGCACGGCGATGATGGAGAATCCGAATCATGCTTGGACCTCGATCGGCCGCTACGACGGAGAGCCCGAGCCAACCGGGCTGCAATTGCTGGTCCGGGAGTGGCTGGCGGACGGGCATG
Organism: Methylocaldum marinum; assembly: GCF_003584645.1. GTDB lineage: Bacteria > Pseudomonadota > Gammaproteobacteria > Methylococcales > Methylococcaceae > Methylocaldum > Methylocaldum marinum. Next base: position 2,136,339 of record NZ_AP017928.1, on the reverse strand, counting down.
CTGCGATCGCAGGGGGGCAGGGCGGCCGCGAGTCCGCCGGCGGAGCCCGGATCTTCCACAGCCGGACCTTCCCGCGGGTGCGTTACCGGCGATCGAATCGACAAATCGGCCGCAGGGTTCAGGCGTCCTTCGACGATGCCGCGCCTCCGGTATTCCGGCCCCGGAAAACCTACCTGGTGGCCGGCGGCTTGGGCCTGATCGGGGAAGAGCTCTGCACCGAACTGGCCCGGCGTTACCGGGCCACGCTGGTGATCCTGTCGAGACGGGCTTACGACCCGCAGCGGCAGGCGCAGTGCGAGACACTGCGAGCCCTGGGCGCCGAGGTCCATTACCACTCGGTCGATGTGACCGACCGCTCCGCGCTGCGCGGGATCTATGCCGAGATCAAGCGGAGGCTAGGGCCGATACACGGGGTTTTCCATCTGGCCAACACGGTCGAAGGTGGGCTTATCGCCGGCCTGGACTGGGAGTCGTTCCGGCAAATGGGCGATGTCAAGACCCGCGGCACCCTGTACCTGGACGAGCTGACCGCGGACGAGCCGCTGGAATTCTTCATCCTGTTCTCCTCCATCGTCGCTTTCGGCATACGGGGATCGGCGGGCTATAGCTATGCCTGCGCTTTCCTGAACCGGTTCGCCGCTTACCGGAACCGCCTGAAAGACGCGGGCAAACGAGCGGGGCACACGGTTTCGCTGTGCTGGGGGCCGTGGACGTCCGACCCCGTGCATGCCGGCGCGGACAAAGACCGGCGGCGGAAGATCGATGCCGACGGTTTCGACCTGATTCCCATCGGAGCCGCGTTTCCGCTGCTCGACCGTTGCCCGGCCCAGGGGCTGGACGCGATCGGCATCTGGGCGGTACGCGATCCGGTGAGCGTATGCCGGCACATGGATGTCGAGACCGACCGGCGGCCGGCGGAGACGCCCGCCGATCCGGCCGGCAAACACCGGGAGGCCAAGGGCCTTGTTTGGGAAGCGCGGGTGAGCGCCTGGGAACGGGAAATCCGGGAAGGCAGGCCGTTATCGGCGGAGACCTTGGCCGAAGCGATAGACCTCGGCGAGATCGAGTCGCTGGAACCGGACTTGATTCGACGGATACACCGCTTGCTGTTCCAGGACGGGGACGCGCCGCCCCGGGTCGAGCCGGCCGACGAGCCGTCAACGCCCGCCGAGGCGCCGCGGCCGCCCGCGGAAGAAATCCTCTCGCTCCAAACCTCTCCGGAGGCCGAAGAAACGGACGAGGGCAGGCGGGCTCAATTTAAGGAAACTCCGAATAAGTCCTCTCCCTCTGGGCGAGGGTTGGGTGAGGGCTTGTTATTGACCCGGCCCAAAATAACGTTCGCCCTGAGCTTGTCGAAGGGCACTCGGCTTGGGGCTTCGACAAGCTCAGCCGGAACGGAATCAATAGGGTCTTTAAGGGCCGGATTAATAGATCAATCCGTTGCACAGGCCGCTTCTCCGAGTTGGAGACTCGATCAGAGTTTCCTTAAGACGATCATCCGGGAAGTGGCTTCCGACCTCCTGAAAGTGCAGGACATGGACGAGCGCGAGGCGTTCCAGAACTACGGCATGGATTCCGTGTTCGGCGTGCAATTGGCGATTCGCCTGGAGAAAAGGCTGGGACGGGAGATTCAACCCCGATGGCTGATCGATTTCCCGTCGATCCGGGCCTTGTCGGAGCATCTCCAGGAACTGGAGGCGGTCGCCGATGCCGAGTGAAAATCTCCCGATTCGGGCTCCGGAACGGCGGCCAACACGGGCCGTTGAAGCGTGGAGGCATCAGCGATGAAAACCGTGGAAGAACTCCTGGGGTTAGCGCCCCGCAGCGCCGGTCCGGTGCAGCCCGCGGCATCGGGTTCGGTTTCGTTCAGCTTTTTGTTTTTCTCGGATGTCCGCGCGGACATCTCCAACCGGGAAAAATACGAGTTCACCCGCGATGTCACGCTGTTCGGCGATCGCGAAGGATTCACCGCCGTTTATTTGCCCGAGCGGCATTTTTTCGAATACGGCTCGGTGTTCGCCAATTCCGCCGTGGTCGCGGCCTACCTGATCCCGCAAACCCGGCGCATCCGTTTTAGGACGGCGGGCATATCCCTGCCGCTGCATCACCCGGTGGAGGTGGTGGAAGCCTGGGCGATGAACGATATCCTGTCCAACGGCCGGGTGGATCTGGGTTTCGGCTCCGGGTGGCAGGAAAAGGATTTTATTCTGTCGCCGGGGACTTACGAGAGTCGCCGTGAGGTCTGCAACGAGCGCATTCCGATCGTCCAGAAGCTGTGGCGCGGCGAAACCGTGGATTTCGAGGGACCGAGGGGCGAACAGATTCCGATTCGGGTGTTTCCGCGTCCGATCCAGCAAGAACTCCGGGTCTGGCTGCTGGCGGTACAAAACGACGCCGCCTTCATTTACGCGGGAAAGCAGGGCTATAACGTGTTCACCATGCTGTCCGGACTCGATCTGGACGCGATGGGGAAGAAGTTCGCCTTGTATCGCAAGGCCCGCGAGGAAGCCGGACACGATCCGCGGACCGGGATCGTGTCGCTCATGCTGCATACCTTCATTCACGAGAGCAAAGCAGCCGTGGAAGACGCGGTCAAACAGCCGTTCAAGGCCTATATCCGGAGCTTTCTCGACGCCCACGTGGAATCGGGGCTGGGCCGCAGCAAGGGGGTCGACGATATCGGCGAATCGGAAAAGGCCAAGATGCTGGAATACGCCTACCATCGCTATTCCAAGACCGCGGCGCTGTTCGGGACGGTGGAGGAGGTCCGGGAGACCATCGATCACGCCATACAGGTCGGGGTCAACGACATTGCCTGTCTGGTCGATTTCGGCGTGGATTACGCGATGGTGAAAGCGTCGTTTCCCCATTTGAAGAGACTCGTGTCAGCTTATCTTTAGAGAACCATGGACAAGCAGGAATTGTTGAATCAGATCGGGGCGAGAGTCGCGGCTTTATCCAGGCCGAAACCCGCGCCCGAATCGCTCCGTTCTCCCGCCGCCGGGGCGGCTGCACCGGAGACGCCGCGGGAGGCCGGCGGGAACGGAGCCGGACCAGCGCCCGCTTCCGCCCTATCGGCCGTCCCGGAGCCGATAGCCATCATCGGACTGTCCGGCTACCTGCCCAAGTGCCGGTCGGTACGGGATTTCTGGCAGGTGCTGGACAAGGACGAAAGCTTGCTGGAAGAGATCCCCGGAACCCGCTTCGACTGGGAACGGTACTATGACCCCAGCGCCGCCGATCCCATGAAGAGCCATGCCAAATGGGGCGGTTTCATCCCGGACATTCGCGGGTTCGACGCCGGTTTTTTCGGCATGCTTCCGAGGGACGCGAAACAGCTGGACCCCCGCCAGCGCCTCTTGCTCATGTCCGTATACCAGACCCTGGAGGATGCCGGTTATGCGCCCGATGCGCTGCGCAGAACCCGTACCGGGGTTTTCGTGGGCGCCGAAGAGAACGAATACGTTAAATCCTCGCTGTGGGACAAAACCCGGAGTGAAGGCATCGGCAATGCGCCCAGCATGATCGCCAACCAGATCTCCTATTTCTTCGACTGGCGGGGACCCAGCGAATACCTCAATACCATGTGTTCCGGCGGGGCGGTGGCGATACACCGGGCCGTGGCCTCGCTGCGTTCCGGCGAAAGCCGTCTGGCCGTGGCCGGCGTGGCCAACCTGCTGCTGCGCCCGGAGACGTACATCTCGCTGTCCGCCCTGGGGCAATTGAGCCGTAGCGGGAAGATCGGCTCCTTCGGCCGGGATGCCGGCGGATACCTGCCCGCCGAGGGTGTCGCCAGCATCCTGTTGAAGCCGCTGGCGCAAGCGGAAGCGGACGGCGACGCGATTTACGCGGTGCTGCGGCATACCGCGGTCAATTTCAACGGGCAGGGAGGCATGTCGATTGCGGCGCCCAATATTGCCTCGCATGTCGAATTGATCCTGCAGTGTTATCGCGAAGCCGATATCGATCCGCGCGACCTGGGTTATATCGAGGCCCAGGGCATGGCCAATCCGGTCACGGATATCGCGGAATGGCGCGCCTTCAACCGGGCTCTGCAAACGCTGGCCGGGGAAAAAGGCATAAGCCTCGAGCAAGGCTGTTGCCAGGTGAGTACGCTCAAGCCCACGCTGGGGCACATGCAGTCCGCTTCCGCCTTCGGCGCGCTGTTCAAGATCATCCGCAGCCTCGATACCGGGACGATTTATCGGATTCGCGATTTCCGGCAAGCCGCTCCCGACCTGGAGACGGAACACCAGCCCTGCCGCCTGGCAGCCGACAACCGGCCCTGGCCGGCGGGCGCGCGGCCGCGCCTGGCCGCCCTGCATTCCTACGGTTCGGGCGGCAATAACGCCCATCTGCTGATCGAAGAATACCGGTCCCGGAAGCGCCCGGCCCCGGCACGCGAACAAACGGAAATCCTGGTTTTTTCCGCGAAGACCCGGGAACAATGCCGCGCCCGGGTCGCCGGCCTGCTGGAGACCGTACGCCGGCATCCGGAATACCCGCTGGCATCGATTGCCCACACCCTGCGGGTCGGCCGGGATGCGATGAAGGTCCGCGCGGCCTTCGTGGCCCGCAGCCGCGACCAATGGATGCGGCAGGCGGAAGCCTATCTCGCCGGCGAACCGGTGCCGGAAGGCGTATTCGAAGGCCATGCCGATGCCGGCATGGATTCTTGCCGAACCTCCACCGCCGGAGCGGAGGGAGACCCGTACGCCATGGCCCAAATGTGGGTAGGGGGACGGACGCTCGCCCGGCTCTCGGCGGACCGCAGCGAAGCCGGCCGTCTCCATCTTCCGACTTACCCGTTCGAACTGAAGGAATACTGGCTGGATGCGCGGCCTCCGGCATCCGTCCCCGACAAACCCGAAGCGCAACCCGGACCGGCGGGCGAGATTGTCGATGCCGGCCCCGGTCCGACAAGAATGACATTCCCAGAGATATCAGCCCTGAATAAGGACCCAACGATGAGTGCAAGCCCCGAAATAATCCGCGGCGTCGGCAAGGCAGGCGAGAAAGCCGCCGAGTTGTTCACCTATTGCGCCGAGACCAGCGACCGGGATTTCCATGAGGACTACCTGACTTTCTGCCCGTTTCCCGAGCGGATTCCGGGTTTTTCGATGACGCGGGTATTCCTGAATCCGAAGAAATATCGCAAGGAAATGGCGCTCATTCAGCGCAAGCAGATCGAAATGCGCCAGGTACTGTTTTTCAAGGAAGACTTCGGTGAAATCCGGCATCTGCTGGATATCGGCTGCGGCCACGGGACGGATGTGATTCAGATCGCCAACCATCATCCGCACATACACACGGACGGATTCACCATCACCCGGGCCCAGGCCGAGCTGGGCAATCATCGCATCGCCCAGAAAGGACTGAATGGACGCGCACGCATATTCAACTGCGACAGTTCCAAGGTGAAATTCCCGCGTGACGATTACGATGTCATCATCGGTCTGGAGGTGAGCTGCCTGGTCGCCGACAAGAACGGGCTGTTCCGAAACATCGAATCTTCGCTGAAAAACCATGGCCGCGTGCTGCTGATGGACTTCGTCGCCAATCTGCACGGTGCGATCGAAGATCCGAGCATCGATATCTATATTCCGACCCGGGAGCAATGGGCCGGAAACCTGGCGAGACACCACCTGGTGATCGACGAGATCGTCGACGTGTCGCCGCAAATCGCCAACTTCCAGCACGACCCCGATCACGAGGAAAACCTCAGGGATTGTCCCAAGGTGGTCCGCGATTCCTGGCGCAACTATGCCAATAACGCCATTGCCATCCAGCGCGGCTGGTTGAGCTATATGCTGTTCCGCTTGCGGAAAGACCGGTTTTCGAATGTCGTCGAGCTGGAAACGCATAACCTGGCCAAACTACGCACGCCCAAGCCATACCCGGCCGCCTTGCAGGAGATGCTGGAAATCGGCCATATGCCTTACCCCATCCTGGACGAAAGCCTGCTGGCCGACGCTTATCCGGACGAACGCCCGAAGTCACCGGCCCCGGCCGGCGCCGGCAACCACGCTCTTTCCGATTTTTCGGCGCTGAAAGCCGAACTGGCCAAGCTTTTCGAAACCACCCTGTCGTTGCCGCGGCATGCGCTGGAACGGGGCGAGTCTTTCCGGGAGCTGGGGATAACATCCATTCATGCGGTGGAACTGATGCAGGCGATCAACGGCGCGTTCGAGCTCAAGCTGCCGACCAGCATCCTGTTCGAATGCAATTCCCTGGATGCCCTGGCGGATCATCTGGAAAGCGTGGGCGCCACGGTCGACGAGGAGGCTCAAAAAAAAAGCCGGAAAACCCCGCCGGCCGCCGCTTAGCCCCGGAAAAGATCGCGGTGATCGGTATGGCCTGCCGCTGCGCGGGGGCCGCTGATCCGGACGAGTACTGGGCGTTGATGCGCGAGGGAAAGGATTGTATCCAGGGCATCGAAGACCCGGGCTGGCTGGATTTTTTCGCCGCGCATTCGGATAAGCCGGTTCCCCTGCGTTACGGGCGTCTGCAGGGCAAGGACTATTTCGACGCGGCTTTTTTCGGCATAGGCCCGGACGAAGCCGCCGCCATGGATTTCCCGCAACGCGTGCTGCTGGAGGATGCCTACAGGGCACTGGAAGACGCCGGGATCGATCCATCATCCCTGCAAAAACAGCCGGTAGGCATCTTCATCGGCAGTGTCGGAGGCGGAGCCCGAAACGCGGATTTGTCTTCGCACAGCGTGCTGGCTACCGATACCAGCGTGCTGTCGTCGCGAATCGCGTATTTTCTGGACCTCAAAGGTCCCGCCCTGACCGTCAATACCGCCTGCTCGTCTTCGCTGGTCGCCATGGATGTCGCCTGCCGGTACCTGCGCAGCGGCGACATCGATCTGGCGATCGTCGGGGGCGTCACCATCTATACCGACCCGCGCGCCTTCGTCATGATGAATCGTGCCGGAATGCTGTCGCCCACGGCAAACTGCCGCCCGTTCGATGATCGGGCCGACGGCATGGTGGTGGGCGACGGGTCGGGTATCCTGATCCTGAAGCGGCTCGGCGATGCCGAGCGCGACATGGACCCCGTGCACGGCGTCGTCGCCGCGATAGGGACCAATCAGAACGGACAAACCGCGGGCATGACCGTGCCCAGCTATTTGTCCCAGAGCCGCTTGCAGTCATCGCTCTACCGGGCCCACGGCATCGATGTCGAGGACATCCGGTACGTCGAGACCCACGGCACCGCAACGAAACTGGGCGATCCCATCGAAATCGATGCGCTGAATCACAGTTTTCGGCAATTCACGGCGAAAAAGCACTACTGCGCCATCGGTTCGGTCAAGGCCAACATCGGTCATACCACCGCAGCCTCGGGTGTCTTGAGCGTCATCAAGGTGTTGCTGGCGTTCAAACATCGGCTGATACCGCCTTCACTCAACTTCGAGCGAGCCAACGAACACATCGATTTCGAAAACAGCCCGTTCCAGGTCAACACGGTGCTCAGGGAATGGCCCGACAACGCCCATAAGCCGCGCATGGCGGCCGTGACATCGCTGGGCCACAGCGGAACCAATGCCCATCTGGTCCTGGAGGAGTACCGGCCGGTTCGGGCCGTGTCCAGGATCCTTCGGCCCGCCGCCGTTCTGGTCCCGCTGTCCGCGCAGACAGCCGCGAGTCTCGGGGAATCTGCGCGGCGGCTGGCCCGTTTCTTCCGGGCGAACCCCACGCTGGACTTGAATGCCGTGGCCTACACCCTGCAAGCGGGCCGCGCGCAGATGAGGCACCGGGCGATTTTCCTGGTCGAGACTTTAGCCGAACTGGCCGACAGACTGGAATGGCTGGGGCGCTGCGATGAAAGCCCGTCCGGCCGGAAAGAAACAATCGAACGGGTCTGGCTGGGCGAAGGCAAGCCACGGGGAGGGGCGCCTTCCATCGCGAATCTCGAGTCCCTGCCCCCCGCTGTTCTCGCAGAGCGCTGGGCTGGCGGGGAAAGCGTGGACTGGCGATCGCTTTACCGCGGTGGCGAACCGCGTCGGCTGCACCTGCCCGGCTACGTGTTTGCGAAAACCTGCGATGCCGGCCGCCCGGAAATAGCCACCCAAGCGGCGGCAGAGCACGGATTGCCACGGGAGGACAAGCTGGCGCGGCTGCTCGAGAACCTCCTGTCCGAAACCTTGGCATGTCCCGTCGACGGTATCGAGCCGGACCGGAACTTTTTCGAACTGGGCCTGAATTCCCTGGGCGTGGTGCGAATTCAGAAGTCCCTGGAAAACATCGCGGGCCGGAAGATCAGCTCCAGCATTCTGTTCGAATATCCCACCGTCGAGCGATTGTCTGCTTGCTTGAGAGAACGGTATCGCGATTGTTTCGACGAGATTTCGCTTGCGCGGCATGCGGCATCGCCGAACCGTTCGTCTTCGCTGTCGCCCGATGCGCGGTTTCCCGAACTCATCCTTTTGAACGACGATCGCCGGGGACGGCCGGTTTTTTGGTTTCACGGCGGGCTGGGCGGGGTTCATCCCTACCAGGTTCTGGCCGAAGCCTCGGCGCGGCCTTTCTACGGGATTCAGGCCCGCGGCTGGATGGGCGAACACGATCCGATTTACGGGGTGCCGGCGATGGCTTCCCATTACATCGAGGCCATGCAAAGCGTCCAGCCGAAAGGGCCTTACGATCTGGGCGGCTATTCCCTGGGGGGGCTGCTCGCCTATGAAGTGACCCGGCAATTGCAGGCCGCCGGGGAAACGGTGGCGACCGTGGTGATGCTCGATACGTTCGATACGCGGAAAATCAAGGAGGTCCGGCAGTCGCGCAAGGACGACTTATTGCAGGCCGTCAACATCGCCCTGCAAACCCGCGTCATGCAGAACCCCGAGGCATTTTCATCGATTCTGATCCATCGTGACGAACTGGACCTCTCGCTGGACGACGAGGCGTGCTTGCAGCAGTTGATCGGATTGGCGAAAACGCGCGGTCTTCCTTACACCGAGGAGCAGATGCGCGGGCAAATCCGTAAACAGTCCGCGGTTCAATCGGCGCATCAGGCGCATCTTTATGACATTCTTCCGCTTCCCGATGCCGGTTCGGTCGATTGCGTGTATTTTCGCAACCGAAACGGGGTTTACATGGGCGAGCTGGAACCCTATTTCGTGCTGCACGCTGATGAGCTGGGACTCGACCACGCGGATCACTGGCGGCTGTGGCGAACGCTTTTTCCGAAATTTTCGATGATCGATGTGGATGCGTCGAATCATCTGGTTCTGTTGGCCGAACCCGGGCCATGCGAAATCCTGGTCGAGTTCTGCCGCGGCTTCTATTCCGGGAAGGACCTTGCGCCGGGCTTCCTCCAGGATTTCCAAGCGGAGGCCCGGGTTTGAACATCGGACGCCGGCGGAGATTCGGCCGAATTCTCGGTTGGCCGGGAAAGCTAGCGAGTTTCCGTACAGTAGTTATGAAAATGCTCTTGGTATATAGCTCATCAACCGCAAAATGATTACGGCCCGCCCGACTTCAGGAGAAATCCACCTTTGCCTTTGCTTTTACGAATCGATAAACGACGAGTCCCTGCTGCACGCCTATCGCGAGCTGATATCGAACGACGAACGGCAGCAGATGGCCCGCTTTTATTTCGAAAAGGACAGGAAGCGTTATCTGGTGACGCGAGCGCTGGTGCGCACGGTTTTGTCGGAGTACGTGACAATCGATCCGAAGGACTTGCGCTTCTCGGCGAATGCCTACGGCAAACCGTTCCTGGCCGGCGATGGCAACCGGGTCCGATCGGTTTCGTTCAACCTGTCCCACACCCATGGCCTGATTCTCCTGGGCATCGCCTTTCCGGGCGCGATCGGCGTGGACGCCGAACATACCGCGATCCGGGCGGCACCTTTCGACATCGTCGACAAGGTTTTCGCATCGCCGGAGATCGCCGCCTTGCAAGCGCTGCCGCCGGAGCGCAGGGCAGAACGCTTTTTTCAGCTTTGGACCTTGAAGGAGTCTTACATCAAGGCGCGCGGCATGGGCTTATCCCTGCCTTTGGATAAATTCGGCTTTCACTTTGACCGCGAAGGCCGTGTGACGCTGTCGCTGCAGGCCGAGCTGGAAGACGCCGCGGATCGATGGCTGTTCTGGCAGCTGCGGCCGAGCGCGGATTACCTGGTTTCGATTTGCGTCGAACATGACCCGGCGGTCAGCCGCCGGATCGTGGCCAGGCGGATGATTCCTCTGGCAGGAGCCGAACCCTGTAGCCTGCCGGTCGTAGTATCGTCCCCGGCGGTGTGGACGGATCCGGGGCCCGAATGGGCGGTTTGAGGTACGCAGGCGGAGAATGGAAGCCGGCTGGAATAACCGGCTCGTTCGGATGTCCGTTCGACCTCGCATGCCGTTCATACGGCCGTTCCGGATAAGGGCGGGGCCGGCAAAGCGCGGAGCCGCGCCACAAATTGCGCCAGCGCCGCGCCGATTTCGTGGGGCGAATCTTCCTGCAGGTAGTGGATGCCCGGCACGGTGATTTCGGTCTGGTTCGGCCATTGCCGGCAGAAACGGCGTGCGCGCGCTCCCGGCTCCAGGCGCAGCAGCGTGACCCATTCCCCGCGCTAGGGAAACAGGGCCAGCAGCTTCTTGGAAATGCCGTGGCCCACTGAAATCCACGGCAGCTGAGGATTGCCCGCGGTTGCGGGGATGAACGGTTCGATTGCCAACATAGGATGCTCCTTTGCCAAATAGTGACGGATGGGACGCACACAATAGGGCGGCAGTCATAGCGGAAAAGGACCACCAGCGACAAAAATCATGGAGCCACTTTTCGAACTGCCCATCACTCTCCCGCCCAAGGGTTCCCGTGAACTGCTGCGCGCCGTGTATAGCCAACTGCGGGAGGCGATCCTCGACGGACGGCTCCACCCCAATACGCGACTGCCTTCGACCCGGGCATTTGCCGCCGCCGTCGGTGTGTCGCGCAATACCACGGTGGCGGTCTACGACCTATTGTTGAGCGAGGGCTATCTGACTGTCCGGCCGGGTTCCGGTACCTATGTGGCCGCCATCTCGCCGCGCCCGGCTGCGGCCCGTAGGGGATGCGGTGGGCCTGCACCTGGCGGTGAAGCTGAGTCGGGAGATTCCGGCCACGGAATTGGCCAGGGCCGCGGCGGCGGATGGCATCCGCCTTTATGCCCTCGAACGATACGCGGTCGAAAAGCCCGCCCCCAACGGTCTGGTCTTGGGCTATGGCATGATCCGGTCGGACCGGATCGGTGCCGCCATTGAGCAGCTGGCGCGAATCATGAGCTACCTCGAATGACTACCCGGCCCTCCCGTCCGTGGGGCTTGCCGGCCCTCTATTCCATTCGCGGTTACGCCCGCATGTCCAGTGCCGATCAAGATTACGCCCTTCAGGAACAGGCCTTCCGCGCCGCCCGCTGCGAGATTATCCGCGCAGATAAAGCCTCGGGTACGGTTCGCGCCGGCGAATCGCGGGACCGTATGCGCCGGACTGAACTACCGATCCGAGGGGCTCGGTCAACGGAAGTCCGCTTGGGTTTGAGAAACGCTCCGCCGGCACCTGTGTCCCGACCGTCGGGAGCGATACCCATGACTAACGGCAGGGGTCTCGCGTCGGCAGTTGGCACATAATGCAACAGGTCGTTTCCGGTTGTTTACGGCTTTCCAGGCGAACCTTGTCGGTTCGACTCCCGCCAGGCGCCGGAGACGCCTCGGCGATTTGCCGAGCTTGCAGTCGAATCCGGCGGGTCCCCCGTCCCGCGGGATTCGGCCGCGGCCATCACTGCGCCGGACCGCTCCGAGAAGCGCCCAAGATTCCCCCTGACGTCCCAATCACCTGGAGAACACCATGGCAACGAACGATCCGACCCCCGCTTTGGAAGAGCAATTCGCGGCCTCTGCCCGCGCCGAGCGCGCGGCCCGCGCCCAGAGTCTCATCAAGAACTACGTGCTGACGGCGACCGGCGTGTCGCTGATCCCGGTGCCCCTGGCCGATCTCGGGGCGATCATGGCCCTGCAAGTCAAGCTGATTCATGGCCTCGCCAAGCATTACGAGGTGCCGTTCAAGGAAAACATCGCCAAGTCGCTGGTGACGTCGCTGCTGTCCGGAGCGACCTCGGTGGTGGGCATCATGGGCCTGGCGAGTCTCGCCAAGAGCGTTCCCTTGCTCGGCACCCTGGGCGGCATGGGGGGCGTGGCGGTCACCGGGGGCGCGGTGACTTATGCGGTGGGACGGGTGTTTGCCAGGCATTTCGAATCCGGCGGCAGCCTGTTCGATTTCGAGCCCGCCAGGATGAAATCGCTGTTCAAGCGGGAACTCAAGAAGGGCAAGGAAGCCGCCGCGGAAGCCAAGAGCGAGGGCGACGCCGCGCCCGCCTCGGCGTAATGGGACCGTCCGCGTACAAGGTCCGTCGGGTCGCGTTGGAGGACCGGCCCCGATGTGCGTGTGCCGCAATCCTGTTGGTTTGTCCTCAACTAAACGAAAATAGGTTTCATGAGTGTTTTGCTGGTTCTTGTCATCCTCGTTTTTCTGGTGGTTTTTGCTCTGCTCCTGGGCGGGTATTGGGAAGCTCCGGAGGGTCTCCGGGAAAGGGTGAAGGAGTTGCTCGGAAAGAAAAACGACGACCCGGCGGCCACATTCCGCATCTGGGTGGACGCTTCCCTGAACGATAAACCGGAATTGCGGGCCTGGTTGCTGTCCCTGTCCGAGGAAGGGTTCAAGGTACTGACCAGGCGGATGATGGCGTTTTGCGCCGACCTGAACATCCAACTGTCCTGGCTGGTCGAGCAGCACATCGATGTGGCGCCGGAACTGCACAAGGCTGCAAGAACCATCGTCGTGGATTATCTCGAAGGCTGTTGCGAAGCCATGCGCCATCAGGACGGGATCGCCCTGTTCAATCACTACCATAAACTGGTGGCCAATCCGCACGACGCCAGCTACCGGGATTTCCGGAGCCGTCTTTTCACCCGATTGATATCCGAAGGACTCGCAGAATCCCTGCCGCCTTATGAACTGATCATGGCTTCGGAAACCCAGCGCCAGGCTCTGGCGGCGAAAGCCATCCGGAGCGTCGCCGCCAAGGATTGGAATGTTTTCGTTCCGATTCTCAGCGAGGTCCTGGCGGCGGGCTCCGAGAGCGCCTCGGCGGCCAAGTAGCAGCGGAGGACGAGACGCGTGCCGCGGATGTTCGCCCCCCCGCGGAAGCGAGCCCCTGGAGCGCGCCGACGTGCGGATCTCGTGATCCAGGGAAGCCTCCAGGGCGATCCAGCTTAAAATGCTGCATATTCTTGCCCGTCTTTACCTCGTCGAATTTCCCGGGCGGATCGGAACATCGGCCATTAGCGCGCTCCTCGGGGCGGCATTCCCGTATTGGTTTGCGAGCCGAGCCGCAGCGGTGAAAGCCGGGATCGCGCATCCGTGCGGCACCACGGCCCGGTCTCGTCGAAGGCTCGATGCCCGGGTGTTTGAACATGTCACTCCGGGGTCCCCCCGAAACACGTTTTTGCCAAGCTTGTACAACTGGAGACCATTTTGCCGCCGTCCGTGAACGCCACCGAAGCCCGCGAAGAAACGGATTTTTCCGCCACCGCGAAGGCAAGTGCCAGGCGGCGCCGTTTCCGCCGCTGGCTGTGGCGAAAATTGCCGTTGCTCATCGTGTTCACCCTGTCGCTGCTGCTGGCGGTAGTCGTGCTCTGGCATCGGGTCGTCATCGTCATCGAGGGAGGCCATGCCGGAGTCTTGTTCCGGTTGTGGAGCGGCACCGAGATCGGCTACGTCTATCCCGAAGGTGTCCATCTCATCAATCCGTTCAACACGATGCATATCTACGAAACGCGGGAACAGGTCGCCTTGCATGACTTCGACGTGCTCACCGTGAAGGGCCTGGCCCTGCACCTGTTCCTGGCAATTCGCTACCAGCCGGAACTCGAGCTGCTCGGCCTGTTGCACCAAAGGATCGGTCCCGACTATCTGCAGCGCGTTATCATCCCCCAGATCGAATCGGTGATGCGCAAGGAACTCGGGAATTACACGGCCGAAGACATCTACACCAACAAAGAGGGCCTTTTGACCAAGACCATCCTGCTGGCCCTGGACGAAGTCGGGCGCAATTTCGTCCACGTCGAGGACATCATCATCCGCAGCATCGAGTTGCCGGCCAAGATCAAGGATGCGATCGAAGACAAGCTGACCCAGGAAGAACTGCTCAAGTCTTACGAATTCCGTGTCCAAACCGCGAGCCGGGAAGCGGAGCGCTTGCGGATCGAGGGCGAAGGTATCAAGCAGTACCACCAAATCCTCGCGAAGGGGCTGACCGAAGGCATCTTGAAACACCAGGGCATCCAGGCCACCAGAGAGTTGGCCAGGTCGGACAATGCCAAAATCATCGTGATCGGGTCCGGCAAGGACGGCCTGCCCTTGATCCTCAATACGCCCTAGCGAGAGGGATGGATCGATGCGGCGGACGATCCTGTTCGTGTTGCTCGGTGCGCTCGCCGGATGCGGCGACGATTATGACGCGCTCGCCAAGCGCCGAATAGCGCATGCCCAGATTTCTCGGGGCGACATCGTGGTGGCGGCGATCGATGAACCGGGGGCGGAGAGTTACCTCAACGGCATCCGCCTGGCGGTGGAGCACGTGAACGAGCGGCCGGGAAAACTGCTCGGCCGCACCTTGGGGCTGCGGATCATCGCGGATGGGCTCGGATTCGACGGTCCCCAGACCGCTATTCTGGAAGCCGCCCGCGATCCCCGGGTGACCGCGGTGCTCGGCCACGCGCGGTCGGATGTCGCGATTCCCGCGTCGGTGATCTATGAAGCCAGTCAGATCGTTTTCCTGCCGCCTTTCTCGGCGGGGAAAGGCCTGACCCGGCATGGCTTTAAGTTCGTTTTTCGCCAGGCGCCCAGCAATTCTCTGATGGCGGAGCAGATCGCAAGCGTGGCCCAGTTGCTGGGCTTCGAACGGATCGCCTTGCTGTACGCTCTCGACAATCAAAGCCGGGAACTGGCATTTTCCTTCGAGGATGCAGCCCTGGCGCGCGGAATGGGGTTTTCTTACCGGCGCTCGTTTTCCGCCGACAGGAGCGACTATCGGGATCTGATCACCCAGTTGGTCGACAAGCGAGTCGACATGGTGTTCGTCGCAGCCGGCCCGACCGAATCGGGACGCATGGTCCTGCAAATGCGCCACATGGGCGTCACGGTTCCGGTCATGGGCGGCGATGCTCTCAACCAGGAGGGTTATAAACAAGCCGTCGGCGAAGCCGGCGACAATTCCATCGCCCCCGTCGCCTATGTGGCCCGGACCGACACCAAAACCAATCAGACCTTCATCGCGGAATACCGGCAGCGGTTCCGGACCGATCCCGACTCGGCGGCGGCGCAGGGCTATGATTCCCTGAGGCTGCTGGCGACCGCCATCGAGCAGGCGAAATCGACCATGCCCCTGGCGCTGTCCTCTACCCTGCATTACCTGCCGTACTGGACCGGCGTGACCGGGGTTCATGTCTTCGACGAGCGCGGCGAGGTTTTCGGCAAGAAGTATTTCTTCCAGGTGCTGCGGGACGGGGAATGGCATGTCCTCCCGGCGGTCCATCTGCCGTACTTCCTGGGGCGCTTTCAGCGCACGATCGAAGCAGCCTCCGCCCGGGCCGACGGCGTTCCGGCGTTCGGAAAATTGTTTGCGACGAATCTTCATCCGGACGATCTTCGCATCGTGCAGCTCGATTTCCTGCATGAGATCCTCCAATTCAACCAGCTCGGAGTGATTCACGGTGCCGAAGCAGGCGGGGCCGAACCGGAGTACCTGGCGCGGATCAAGTCCTTGGGCGAAAAGCGGGGGTTCGGCGTCCATCCCTGCGGGGTCGCCTTTGCCGCCGCCGACCCGAAACGGATCGAAGGCGAGCTGCTGAACTGCTACGGCAAGCTCACCCTGGTGATCGACGCCTTGAATATCGCCGAATTGAGGGGTGTGGACCACGCTACCGCGGTGCGTCTGCAACAGCCGCTCGAACACTATCGGATTCCGGTCCTGGCGCTGCACGGCGATACCACGGTCGACGAAGGCATGGCGATCCGGATCGGACGGCTCGCCGATAAAGAGGATATACACACGGACTATTACACGCGCCTCTTCAGCGGAATACTGCATGGCAAACGGGTCTACGAACTGACCGAACGGCTGGACAACCTGCCGGTGCTGGCGGTCAACCTGAAACGCCTGAACGATTTCGGGCTGCTGAGCTCCGGCCGACTGATGGGGCTCGCGCCGGACGTGTATCTGGAATGGTTCGTGTCGTCGCAACCATGAGTCGCTGGGTTTAACGTCAACGGGAATCGGCATGATCAATCATTTCGTCATCATCCTGCTTTACATTGTGCTTTGCCTGGCCGTGGCGCTTTTCGGAAGACGCCGCAAGTGGGGCTTCTGGGGGTATCTGTGGTCGTCGGTCTTGTTCACGCCGCTCTTGGGTTTATTGTTTTTATTGGCTTCCGATCCGAAAAAGAGCACTTAGGGATGGCCGGGGAACACGGTAGGGCGCCGCCGGTTTCCGCCGACGGCGGCCTGCGCCGGACCGCCGCGGCGATCATGCTGTTCGCGGTTGCGCTCGGGCTCGCGCCGGCGGCGGCTGCGGCGGACAAGGCGGGCAAGAAAGGGCAGGAGGCGACGATCGAGCTTATCGAGCAGAAACTGGAAGAGCGGCTCGTCCCGCTGGAGGAAGGGTTGCAGGGCAGGTTCGAGCAGCAGGGGCAGGGTATCGGCGCTCTGCGCGACGTACTGGACCGAATGAGCCAAGGCGTCCGCGCCAATGCGAAATCCATCGAAGACCTCAAGGCCAAGCTGGAAGAGAACTCGATCCGGGTCTACGAACGCTTGTCGGCGGAAAAGAACCTCGTCGAACGCCTGGAAGCGCTGTCGGCGCGCCTCGCGGCCGACAAGTCCAGCCGGGCGGGCCACGCCGGCGGCCGCCGAACGGCGCCGGGAGCCCCGAATCCCGCGCCGCAGGCATCGTCGCCGAGCGTGTCCGGAGCGCAGCCGGCGATCAAGGTTCAAGCCGCGGGCACCGCGCGGGACGCGGTTCTGCGGCCCGAAACCGCGCCCGCGGCGGTCGAGCCGTACGACGGCGCCACTGCCCGACTGCTGGTCGCCACCTTGCTGGCCTTCGCCGTGGGCTTGGGGCTGACCCTGCTGGAAACTCCCCAGTTGCAGCCTTGGGCAGTGTCGCATGCAGCTCTTCGGAATTTCGCGGTCGCCGCCGTACTCATCCTGGCTTATTTCACGATCGGCTTCGGCGGGCTATTCGGGGAAGCCGATCCGGTTTCGGGGGGAGAACCCGCGGACGCCGGATTGGCGGCCGACGTGGCCGATGCCTTGCGGCTCTACCGACTTGGCCTGGTCGTCGTGGGTGGACTGATCGTCAGCACGATCGTGTCGGATCGCGTGTCGCTGCCGGGCGCTGTTGTCCTGGCGCTGGTATTGGGTGCGGTGGCGTATCCCGTGCTCGGGCTGTGGAGCGTGAGCGGCCCGGGCCTGTCGCGACATTCCGGCTGGCTGGAAGAACTCGGATTCGTCGATTTTGCCGGCGCTACCACTCTCCATTCGTTCGCGGCCTGGGTGGCTTTGGCGTGGACCCGGGCATTTCCGGTCGGCCGGGGATTCGAGCCGGAAGGCAGCGCGGTTCGGCCGCACGTTTCCCCGGTGCTGTTCGGGCTGCTGATCGTGTGGGCCGGATGGTTCGGACTGATCCTCGGACACCAGGCGCTCGAAGAGCCGCGCAGCGCTTTCCTGGTCCTCAATACCCTGCTGGCCGGGGCGACCGGGCTGACGGTTTCCCTGACCTATTGGGTCGGCGCCCGGCGCGGAGCCGGCGTGGGCGAGACTTATGCCGGGATTGCCGCCGGCACGCTTTCGGGCCTGGTGGCGATCTCGGCGGCGGTCGATGCGGTCGCGCCGGTCGAAGCCATGGTGATCGGCGGCGGTGCCGCCCTGCTGCAGCCGATTGCGTCTCGCCTGCTGGCGGAACGGGTTGTCCGGGAGGACCGGGTGGCGGCGAACCTGATCGCGGCGCACGGGGTTTGCGGTATTTGGGGGACGCTCTGCGTCGGGCTGTTCGGCACCGCCGGTGTGTTCGGCTTTCCGGATGCGGGTCGGATCGGCATTCAGGCGGTGGGCGTCACCGCGGTACTCGGGTTCGGCGCGGCGATGGGGGTGCTCGGCGTGCTCGGGTATCGAGGACTCTCGAGGCTCAGGGGGGTAGCGCTTGAACCTTGAGCGCATCCGCCGGGCGCCCGTTCTGTCCGGAAGTTTTCCGGCAAGGTCGATCTACACGGTTCAGGACTCCGCCGTGTTAACGGCCATCCGCAAAACCAGGGTTTTGGCAAGCCGTCTTATTCCAAATCGCTTTCAATAAGGCATTCATTTTCGTAGGGTGGGTTAGGCGCACATCAGCACTGACCGATGATCGATCACGGCGCTTTGCGTGCGCCGTAACCCACCAAGCGACCTCGAACCTGTCCTGAGCCAAGTCGAAGGGTCGGCGGTTTACGTGGGGCCGAGGGACTAACCCACCATCGATGGGTTTCGCTTCGCCCTACCCACCCTACGATTAATGTTCACCCGAATGCCGAATGGAATTACCTGCGCTCTTTCCGCGGCGTACGCGACCGGGTCGATCGAGTTCAGATCCATCCCAATTCCAGGGCTTTCAGTACCGCCCGGGTCCGGTCGTTGACCCCGAGCTTGGCGAGAATGCTGGTGACGTGATTCTTGACCGTACCCTCGCTGATTCCCATTTTTTCCGCCAGTTCGCCGTTCCTGTAGCCGCTCGCCAGGTACCGGAGCACTTCGATCTCGCGATCGGTCAGCGAGCGTCGGGGAGCGGAACTTTCAAACGATCGGGAGCCGGCTGCTCGCACCTGGCGGCAGCGCTCCGTGATCTCGGGAGAAATCAGGGTTTCGCCGGCTGCCACCCGGCGCACGGCACCGGCCAGTTGCTCGAAGGACACGTCCTTGAGCAGAAACCCCCTGGCGCCGTTATGGACGCCTTCGAGCAAGGCTTGTTCATCATTGAACGTCGTCAGCAGGATGGTGGGAAGTAGACGGTTTTCGCAGCGCAGCGCCTTAAGCAGCGCGATGCCCGACATGCGCGGCATGCGCACGTCGAGCAGCACGACATCAGGGGGGGACCGGGTGATGATTCGCAAGGCCTCGTCGCCGTCGCCGGCTTCTCCGGCCACGACGATGTCTTCTTCGAGCTCGAAGAGCTGCCGAAGACCCTGGCGCACCAGGGTTTCGTCGTCCACCAGCAAGAGCCGGATCACGCGGGTCTCAGCGGCCGCTCGGCACACGGCTTCAAGCTGCATCCGGGCTGCGAGTCGGGGAGTCGGCGATCGGAGCCTCGTACTGTTGCCGAGATCTCGTCGATCCGTGTCCGGGCAATCTATTCTTTGCATGTATCGATGGCATGGTCGCGCAATCCGGTAATCGCTATTTTCGATCTCGTGATTCGAAATAGATGTTTAAGTGTGTGGTACGACTTTTGGTGCGGGCGATACCCGGGCGCTTGACCTACATTTCGATTCTCTCGCTTTTCGGCGAGGGTAACGGATAATATCGCACCGACCGTCTTCCGATGCGCCGAGCTCGGGTTTTCAAGTGAAGAAGGATAGCGCAAGGAAAGAAACCGATATTCGTTCTGCTCTTCCGATGAATGACCAATGCAAGAAGTATCTCGAGGCGATACAGGTTTTACCAACCGAGGATTACGAATCCGTACGCATGCGGCCTGGCGAATGGTTTACCGAAAATACAGGACAGCGTATCGGTGAATCGGAGCCATTCTGCATGAAAATCGCTTTGGCTTTTCTCATTATGGTATCGGCTTGGCATCCGGCCTGGAGTGTCGCCGCCCAGAACGAGATCAGGGTATTTCAGGTCGACGCCGAGGGGAAAACCGGCAGGGAGATCGGAGCGGAATTGGGAAGGGCGATAAAATCGGCGTTCCCCGATATCGAAAGAATTTATGACAGCTATTTGGCGGGGTTTATCAGGCAAGATCAGTTCAACCAATGGGTGAGGTCCGGGATGGACATCATCAGGGTGAATATCGATCCGGCGTATCAGGAAGAGTTATCCGCCATGGCCTCGACTTGGCAGATATCCGGAAAGGATCGTCTGGGCGACGGATTCCTTTCGCTGAACGAGTTATGGTTCTTCCAATTGATGCCCGATGTGGGCCGCAGAACGAATTGTTCCGGTTTCGGCGTTTTGGGCAATGTTTCCGCAACCCATGCTCCCCTCGTCGGCAGAAACGTGGATTGGGATACCACCGAAGATTTGCGAAGCCTTCAAGCCATAACCGTTTATGACTACGGAAAAGACGTCCTGGTGAATATCGGCTTTGCCGGCTATATCGGGGTAATTTCGGGATTCAATAATCATGGCTTATACCTTGCTCACCTGGATTCGCCGTTGGGAATACGATATTCGCAGCCGGCCGCAGGCGCGCACTCGATTGTTTTCGATCTTAGAAAGACCCTGGAAAACGAGGCGACTGTCGGCGCCGCGGCAGAATTCCTGATGGCGCAGCAATTTCCTTTCAGCCACAACGTGCTGATGGCCGATCGGGACGAGATCCGGGTCCTGGAGCAGCCCGACGGCAAAGCCTCGCATTTGAGAACGCCGAGCACGCCGACGCGGCCGGAGATGCCATGGGGGAAAAAGGATCAAATAGCGGTCGTAAATTGTTTCGTTTCGGAGGAGTCGCCTTCGAATTGTATAGAAAGCAAGGATATCTATCGTTGGCAACGGTTCGGGGAGTTGGCGGTATTCGAGCCGGGAGGGCGTACCGCGCAGATCGACGATCTGACGAGAATCATGTTCGATACGGCGAACCGGCATCAGGCGATTTTCAACGCGAAGACTTTCCAATCCATGGTGTTCAGTCCGAAGGACGGGCGATTGTTTTTATACGCGGCGCCTATTTCAAATAATAAGCATGAAAAGCCGGTCATGACGGACGTCAGCCACCTTCTGCCAAAGGCCGACATGGAGAATGACCCGTATCGAAGCGAGATCCTGCTGCTTTGGTCTGTCGTCAGCGTGATGGCCGGCGTGGTCTTGTGGGTTGTTCTGAAGGGCCGCAAAAGCATGGCGGATTATTTGAAATGACCAGCGTCCGGGCGGCGGAAATACAGTTCCGCCGTTCGCGAGATCTGCCGGAGGGGAGCTTCCCATAAATGGCTCCGCTTTGTCAGCCCAGGGCATCCGTCAATCCTCGCCGCGCCGAGCCGGTTACCCATGGCGGCGCGGCGCTTTCGCGACAAACATTGTCGGATTTCCTCCATACGCCTTTAACCGCAAAGCCGCAAGTGTCTGTCCGCCAGTGGAAACCGAACGGGTTCGTCCGAATTCGTTTCTGGTATCAGAATTGCTTGATGAATTCCGAGCGCAACGTCACCCAGACGCTGTCCGCCGCGCTTGGGTCTTATCCTCAACTTTGGAAACGCAATATGAATGAACTCTTTGTGATTTGCCGTGCGAACGAAATCGAAGAAGAACAGGCGCGGGGCTTTTGGCTGGCTATCCGAACCGACGAAGGGGAGGTAAAGCCTTGGCCGATTCTGGTCGCGCGCAAAGGCAGCCGCTTTTTCGGGTACGAAAATGTCTGCCCGCATGCCGGCAGCCGGCTGGATACCGTACCCGGGCAGTTCATGGATGAAGACGGCAACTTCCTGACCTGCGGCAAACATCGCGCCCAGTTCGATATCGACACCGGGCACTGCTTTATCGGGCCTTGCCAGGGCAAGCAACTCACCCAGGTCGAACTGATCATCGACGACGGCGATGTCTGCGTCACCGGCGTGGAGTTGGCCGAGGAAGATGGCCTGGACATCGACCCGGGTTGAGTTTTCGGACATCCGGATTGCAGCCGAATGAGTTTTGGCCGGGAAGCGGAGCTTCGCGGACAATTTGTGCGAGGAGTTCGAGATGACACCAGAGCAGGAAGCCCAGCTTCGCGCTTTTCTGGCAAGCCTGCCGGAAATGAGCGTGGACCAATTGTTTGAAGCCCTGCATAAGGCCCGCTGCAGCAAGGCGGCAGCGCCCGAAGACGCCGCTCCCTACTGGCGCGCATTGATGATCGGCGTGGGCGAGCAGTTGCACCGGCGACTGGGCCCCGGCGCCCTGCAGGAGTATGCCACGCGCTATAACATCGGCTAAAAAGCTGGGTAGAACGCGAGTTGCAACGCGTAGGTCGGCAATCCTTTGCCGACGAATGCATCGGTCCGGCTACAGGTCCAGTTGCCGGCGAAACCGTCCACAAAGAGGTACTTTCAGAAGAGGATATTGGATCAAACGAAGATGAGTACAACGGAACTCGGGATAAAAATCCAGGTTGCCCAGATGGTCACAATGGCAATATAGCGCCACCAGCGCGGCGCCAGGTCGATCGTAATCACGTGACCGGTTCTTTTCTGGAACCAAGGTGATACCAAGCAATGTCCGAGGGTCAAGGCCGCCACCCCGGGCAAGGGCGGGGTCGGCTTGATCAGCTCGCGCCCGGTCCGGCGGCGATGCCAGGGCATGAGAACCCACTCGATAAAGTACACACCAACAATTCCGACCAGGCAACTCAGTACACAAACCAGTGCAACTATCGCAAAAATCACCTCCCCGGTGCTCACCAGTCGGCCACCCTTTCCGTCACGTCGTAGATTAACTCGCCGCCTTTCGAACCAACTATGCTGCCTGCCTATCCACCGCCGAAACTGCCGATGACCCGACGAGGGCACGCCAAGGCAGGCTGGACCCACCAGTAGCCGTCGGGCCAAGGGGTTCGTCGGCAAAGGATTGCCGACCATACGACCAGACCACCCTGTAGGTCGGGAATCCTTTCCCGACGTTCACGCTCCGACCGAGCGTCTTCGTCGGCAAGGGATTGCCGACCTACCCCATTAGGTTGCGAATCCCTTCGCGACATCACGCGGCTCGGCCCGCGGTTTGCCGCTGGATTCCCAAGAAGGTATCCACGCGCGAATAGCCGTAAAGCCGGTATGAAAATGCTCTAGTCCGTCTCCGTTACCGAAGCTGCCGATGCCGCCGGCAATGGCGCATCAAGGCAGACAGGTTCCGTCCGAGGGGAGCCCGAGGGCGGGGCTACAGGTCCGGTTGGCGGCGAAACCGTCCACAAAGAGGTACTTTCAGAAGAGGATATTGGATCAAACGAAGATGAGTACAACGGAACTCGGGATAAAAATCCAGGTTGCCCAGATGGTCACAATGGCAATATAGCGCCACCAGCGCGGCGCCAGGTCGATCGTAATCACGTGACCGGTTCTTTTCTGGAACCAAGGTGATACCAAGCAATGTCCGAGGGTCAAGGCCGCCACCCCGGGCAAGGGCGGGGTCGGCTTGATCAGCTCGCGCCCGGTCCGGCGGCGATGCCAGGGCATGAGAACCCACTCGATAAAGTACATACCAACAATTCCGACCAGGCAACTTACGCCCCAAATCAGGGCTACTACCGCAATAATCACGTCCCCGATACTCACCAGTCGGCCACCCTTTCCGTCACGTCGTAGATTGACTCGCCGCCTTTCGAACCAAGTATGCTGCCCGCATATCCTCCACCGAAGCTGCCTATGCCCCCGACAATGGCGCACCAGAGCAGGCTGGACCCACCCGTAGGTACACCGAAGGCAAGGTTGCAGGCCCCGTAGGCGCCGTAGCCGCCCGCTGCGCCGCCCAAGAGACTGCCACCCAGTCGCCCGGTTTCGCTGACTATGCGCCGGTTCCGGTCCGGGCGGTTTTCCTCGATGTGGCGCTTGATTTCGGCCGCCGACCAGGCGGTATCCAGGGCGATGCCGATATGGCCGAGCGCCTTGGCCTGTCCGGCTGCCCGGTTCAGCCCGGCGATCCGTTGACGCAGCTCCGGTATCCCGCCGGCAGCGGAGCCCGCCTGCCGCCAGCGGTGAACGATGCGCTTGCTGGAGAGACCCAGCCTGCGGCGGATGAGCGGTTCGTCGGGACCGACCAGGCCGCGGCGCAACCAGCCGCGCAGCGAGCCGTCGAGCCGGTTCAGCAGTTCCCGGCGGCGGTGCTGGAAGGCCGCGCCGCTCAACTTGCCCGAGGCCGAATAGGTGTCCTGGTAGAGTTTCTGAAGCTCGTTGAGAATCTTGGTGATATCTTCGATCTGACGCTGCCCGGCGTAGGCATAAGCCCCGAGCCCGCCGGGCGTCTGCAGCGTCTGCGTATACTCCAGCAGTTCGTAAAGCCGGTTGGTGATCTCCGGGTGTTCGATCGGTCCCCGGATGCCGCGCGGCCAGAACCGAGGGTCGCGCAGGTTGGCGGCAAGCTGGACCTCGGCGGCCGTGCAGGCCTGACCGGTCGGTACGACCAGCATGGTTCCCGGTTTCAGGACGGTGTCCTCCGTGATCCCGTTGAGCTGGAAGAACCAGGCCAGATTGGCCGAATCCGGGTTGTGGTAGACCTCGCGGGCGTGGTCTACCGCCATGACGGGCTTCTCGACGATCGAAAAATGGGGTTTGGTCCGCGTTTCAGCCATGTGTCCTTGCTCTCCTCGATGCGAATTTCGGAAAGAATAGACGTATTTCCCCCAAGGTCAATGGTGAAAGAAGCCTTAGTAGCCTTAGTAGGTCGGCAATCCTTTGCCGACGAACGCATCGGCCCGGCGGTGGCGTCGGCAAAGGATTGCCGACCTACGATCGTGCACCCTGTAGGTCGGGAATCCCTTCCCGACGTTCACGCTCCGACCGAGCGTCTTCGTCGGCAAGGGATTGCCGACCTACCCCATTAGGTCGCGAATCCCTTCGCGACATCACGCGGCTCGGCCCGCGGTTTGCCGCTGGATTCCCAAGAAGGTATCCACGCGCGAATAGCCGCAAAGTCGGTATGAAAATGCTCTAGCCCGTATCCGTTACCGAAACTGCCGATGCCGCCGGCAATGGCGCATCAAGGCAGACAGGTTCCGTCCGAGGGGAGCCCGAGGGCGGGGCTACAGGTCCGGTTGGCGGCGAAACCGTCCACAAACAGGTACTTTCAGAAGAGGATATCGGGTTTCAGGAGCACGGCTACAACAAAGCTCACACCGAAGCACCATCCGGCCCAGATGGTCACAATGGCAATATAGCGCCACCAGCGTGGTGCCAGGTCGATCGTAATAACGTGACCGGTTCTTTTCTGGAACCAAGGTGATACCAAGCAATGGCCGAGGGTCAAGGCCGCCACCCCGGGCAAGGGCGGGGTCGGCTCGATCAGCTCGCGCCCGGTCCGGCGGCGATGCCAGGGCATGAGAACCCACTCGATAAAGTACATACCAACAATTCCGACCAGGCAACTCAGTACACAAACCAGTGCAACTATCGCAAAAATCACTTCCCCGGTACTCACCAGTCGGCCACCCGTTCGGTCACATCGTAGATTGACTCGCCAAGTATAGGAACACCTTTGCTGCCAACATATCCACCGCCGAAGCTGCCTATGCCCCCGACGACAGCGCACCAGAGCAGGCTGGACCCACCCGTAGCTACACCGAAGGCAAGGTTGCAAAGCCCGTAGGCGCCGTAGCCGCCCGCTGCGCCGCCCAAGAGACTGCCACCCAGTCGCCCGGCTTCACCGGCGATGCGCCGGTTTCGGTCCCGGCGGTTTTCCTCGATGTGGCGCTTGATCTCGGCTGCCGACCAGGCGGTATCCAGGGCGATGCCGATATGGCCGAGCGCCTTGGCCTGTCCGGCCGCCCGGTTCAGCCCGGCGATCCGTTGACGCAGTTCCGGTATCCCGCCGGCAGCGGAGCCCGCTTGCCGCCAGCGGTGAACGATGCGCTTGCTGGAGAGACCCAACCTGCGGCGGATGAGCGGTTCGTCGGGACCGACCAGGCCGCGGCGCAGCCAGCCGCGCAGCGAGCCGTCGAGCCGGTTCAGCAGTTCCCGGCGGCGGTGCTGGAAGGCCGCGCCGCTCAACTTGCCCGAGGCCGAATAGGTGTCCTGGTAGAGTTTCTGAAGCTCGTTGAGAATCTTGGTGATATCTTCGATCTGACGCTGCCCGGCGTAGGCATAAGCCCCGAGCCCGCCGGGTGTCTGCAGTGTCTGCGTATATTCCAGCAGTTCGTAAAGCCGGTTGGTGATCTCCGGGTGTTCGATCGGTCCGCGGATGCCGCGCGGCCAGAACCGAGGGTCGCGCAGGTTGGCGGCAAGCTGGACCTCGGCGGCCGTGCAGGCCTGACCGGTCGGTACGACCAACATGGTTCCCGGTTTCAGGACGGTGTCCTCCGTGATCTCGTTGAGCTGGAAGAACCAGGCCAGGTTGGCCGAATCCGGGTTGTGGTAGACCTCACGGGCGTGGTCTACCGCCATGACGGGCCTCTCGACGATCGAAAAATGGGGTTTGGTCCGCGTTTCAGCCATGTGTCCTTGCTCTCCTCGATGCGAATTTCGGAAAGAATAGACGCATTTCCCCCAAGGTCAATGGTGAAAGAAGCCTTAGTAGGTCGGCAATCCTTTGCCGACCAACGCATCGGCCCGGCGGTGGCGTCGGCAAAGGATTGCCGACCTACGATCGTGCACCCTGTAGGTCGGGAATCCCTTCCCGACGTTCACGTTTCGGCCGAGCGTCTTTGTCGGCAAAGGATTGCCGACCTACGAATACTTCCGCGCAATGTGACGCATTGCGAACGTCTCGAAACCCTGGGCGCATGACGTCAAGTCGCCCGGGTGTTTCGACCCAGCCAATCGAATCCCCGGCAAATCCTCGCAAAGAGCGGTTCGTATGCCGTAGGACTTTCCTGAATGTGCTTCGGTGCCGACGGTCGCCGCCTAGAACCTGAACCGATAAGTCGCCAGGACATTGAGTCCCGGTGCGAAGATGCCGGAACCGTGCGCCTTGTATTGCTTGTCGCTGAGGTTTTCGAGGCCCACCAGCAGTTCGTGCCGGGGATGCGGCGTGTAGCCCGCCTTGAGGCCGAATGCGGTATAGCCCGGCGTGCCGTCGGGACCGATCCGCGGGTCCTCGATGTCTCCGGCGGCCAGTTGGTCCTGATCGTCCGCCCACCACACCGAGCCTTCGATCCACACGCGATCGGCGGGGTAGTAAACCAGGCGGGCGGAACCGTATAGCGGCGGAATGCGCCGCAACGGAGCCTTGGTCCGCGCATCGCGGCCTTCGGTCCAGGTCAGGCTCGCCCCGAATCGCCATTGCGGGTTCAGCCAGAACTCGGTGCCGGCTTCCACCCCCTGAATTTCGGCATCGTTGATGTTCCGGCGCTGCTTGATCGGCGTGCCGTCGGGTTGCCGGCCCACGGTGGCCCGGTCGATGAATCCCTCGTAGTCGGTGTGGAAGTAAAACACCTCGGCGCTCAGCGCCTGGCTGCGATACTTGAGGCCGATTTCCTTGCTGAAGGATTCCTCGGGCTGAAGAGACGTATTGGGAATTTCGTTGAAGAAGTCCACGCGGCCGAAAAAATCCTCCATGTTGGGTGCGCGGAATCCGAACGCCAGGCCTCCCACCAGATTGAGATTCGGCGTGAGCCGGTAAGCCAGGTTGAGGTTGCCGGCGACGGCGTCCGTCTCGAAGCCGAGGGTTTGGTCGGCCACCTCGCCGGCCGCTTCGTACCGGTTGTAGCGGATGCCGAACACGCCGTCCAGGGTATCCAGCAGATGGGCCTCATCCTGGAGATACACGGCCCAGCTCTCGTAAGTCGCACCATCGGGCGTGCCGGGGGATAAGGTCCGTTTCGAGCCGGTCGTCCGATCGCGCCGTTTCATGCGGGTCTGATAATCGTCGTGGTAGTACTCCGCGCCGTAGGTTAGGACGTGGCTGTCGAGCACGCGATTCTTCAATTGCAGCGTGAAGCCTATCGTATCGACGTCGGTGAGTTCGCGCGTCTCGATGCCGGGCGTTCGTTCTCCGATGATTTCTTCTCCTTCCCGCTGGTTGTTGTAGGAGATGTTGAGGCGCACGCCGTCGAAGATGCCGAGCCGGTTCGCCCGGTATTCGAGGTAACCGAAGCGCCGTTCCTGGGGCGCGTAATTGAATTTCAGTTTGTCGCCCAGGGTGACCTCGCTGGTCTTCGGAACGTCGAACTGACGGGTGTACTGAGCGGCGAAGACCAGTTCCTCGTCTTCGTTCAGGCGATAGTTCAGCTTGATGTCCGCATCGGCTTCGTCATAAGCGCTGGGAATCTGTTTGCCCGAAGAACCGCCTCCGTCGAGGTCGTCATAGCGTTTTCCGGTCGCTCCGGCGATGATTCCGAGCCGGTTCCAGTTGCCTTCCATTTGTCCCCGGAATACGCCGGCTTCCGACGCGCTTTCGAAATGCGCCGAAAGCAGGCCGTCATAGCCCAGCGATTTGGAAAAATCGGTGCGTTTGCGCGTGATGATATTGATCGCCCCACCCAGAGCGTCGGTGCCGTAGAGTACCGAGGACGGCCCTCTCACGGTTTCGATGCGCTCGATGATGTGCGGATCGATGGTGTTGAGATACTGGTGCGGACCGAAGCGGTAGAACGAGTTGTTCAGGCGGACGCCGTCGACCAGGATCAGGACCTGTTTGCCGGTGAGGCCGCGGATGAAAGGCGACCCGCCGCCCTGGTTGGTTTTCTGGATGTACACTCCCGGTGTAAATCGGAACAGGTCCGGAGTCATGGACTCTAGCGAGTTGTCGATGAATTCCGGGGTTATGGTGGATACGGCCTGAGGCACGAGAAAGGCGTCGCGCTCGCTCTGGGTTGCGGTGACAACTATACGGGGCAGGTGCGACGGATGTTCGTCCGCGAAAGCGGAAACGGCGATGAACAGAGTCAGCGCTGAAAAAAAGGAATATCGGGTGATCACGAACAGTAGGAAAACTTGGAGGCTGCCGGAGCAGGAGCGATTCGGGTAGTGTCTGCCGCCTGCAGCCGCCGGGCGCGAATAACCGCGGCCGGCGGGCTGACGAGCCTGCTGCGGGAGCTTAGTCCGCCGCAGCCACGCTCTTCCTGGCGCACAGGGTTTCGGTGCGGGCCGCGTGGATTTTCAGGAGCGCTTCCCGTCCTTTGCGGAGATCGCGTCCGTGGCGCTCTTCCGGATACGGAACGTTTTCTCCCTTCAGTCCTTTCCACAGCGCGCGGTTGAAGGCGTCAACGTCCAGTTTGTCCTCCACGGAGAAATCCTGCCGGCTCATGGCCGCGTTCCAGTAGGCGGCGTCCGCCCTGGGCATGCCGGGGCAGGCGGGTGCCGATGCGACCGGGGCGGTGTCGCGCGGCGGCAGCTCGAGCTCGGTGGTGTAAAGAATGTCCGGCACCACGGCCTGGTAGTTCCAGGATTTCTGTTTTTTGTCGAAAATGTCGGCCATCGGGGCGGTCAAACCGTCGTTGATGCCCAGCGGCGGGAGTCCCAGGACTTCCTCGATCGTTCGGATCATGCTTACCGTGGTATACCGGGTGGACACCAGCGCTCCCTGTTTCACGTACGGACCCACGACATAGGCGATGCTGCGGTGCGCGTCGACGTGGTCGCCGCCGTTCTGGGCATCGTCTTCGATAATGAACACCAGGGTGTCGTTCTTGAACCGGCTGTTGGCGACTTTTTCCACCAGCCGGCCCACGGCATAGTCGTTATCCGCCATCTGGGCCGGTACCGTGTTCACGCCGAATCGGGCGCTGCCGAAGTTTCCGAAATGGTCGTGCGGCAGCCGAACCAAGGACAGGTTGGGGAGCCGGCCTTTTTCCGCGTACTGGTCGAACTCCCTCTCCCACTCCCGGAACAGGTAAAAGTCCGAATTGTTCTGGTCGTAACCCCTGAAATATTCGTCGGTGTGCGGTTTCAGCGCCTGCTTCAGCGCCACCGCCTGTTTGACGCCTTGCTCGAAGGGTTTGTCCACCACCGGGGCTCCGGGCAGGTTGGATACGTAGAAACCGTAATTCCGGATGGTCAAGCCGGCGCGCAGGGCGGCATCCCACAAATAGCCGGTTCCCGCTTCGCCATCCCGGGAGTCCGGGGCCGCGACGTCGGCGCTGCCGGCGAGCATATCGGGATCGGTGAAACCGGAAGCCTCTCGCTCTTCCGGCGTGAACGACACCGGGAAGTTACGGTTGGCGCCCTCCCAGTCGTAGCTCAGGCCGCGCCCGGCGTAGTTGGGCGGCTGGGTCTTCTCGGTGAAATCCGTGGTCCGTGCCGCCGTCGTCCAGTTCCAGCCTACCCCGGAGGTTTCGCCGCTGTCGTAGAAATTGTCCAGGGTTACGAATTGGCGGGCCAGGCGGTTGTGGTTCGGGCTGTAGGGCGACAGGATCGCGAGGCCGGGGTCGCCATCGCCTTTCTCGAGATCGCCATGGATCTGGTCGTAGGTGCGGTTTTCCTTCACCACGTAGATTACGTGCTTGATCCGGCTGCGCAGAAAGGCCATGGTGTCCTTCCAGCGGGCGTGGTCTCGAACGGTGGGGAAGTCGTTATTATAGGCCACCTGCCAGGTAAGCCGGGCGAGGTCCTTGCCGTCCGGCACGGGCAGGGTCAGGAAGCCCGCTTTTTCCGATTGCCAGACGTACTGGTTGGCGGCGTTGCAGGCACTGAGGGAACCGGATGCGGTGGAAAGTGTATTGCGGCAGGCTTGGGGATTGGGCCCGGCGATGCTCTTGCCGTTCACCACATAGAGTCTGCTGCCGTCCGGGCTCACGCTGACGGCGTTGGGATACCAGCCGGTGGGAATGAGGCCGATCAAACGGCTTTTGCGGTAGCCGGCGTCGCCGCCCCGTTTTTTGTCGAGGGAATGTTCGCGGCGGCCTCCGAGCTGGATGACGGCCACCGAGTTGGTCCCGCCGTTGGTAACGAACAAGCTTCTTTCGTCCGGGGAAAGCGCGACGTTGTTGGGGTTGGCGCCCTTGAACTTGTTCGCCCGCGGGAAAACCTGCTCCGGTGCGGTGGTCAGAATTTCCTCGACGATCCGGTCCTCGCCGGTGTCGACGACCAGCACCGTATCGCTGTTGTCGCTGGCGACATAGAGACGGTCCCAGGCCCTGCTCGGGGTCATCTTGTTCGGCTGGCCGCGGGTCTTGATACGCGTGCGGATGCCGATCGCATCGCCGTCCAGGTTGAGAACCACCAGTTCGCGGTCGCGCTGCGACGAGACATAGGCCTTGTCGTCGCCCTTGAAAGACACCGCCAGCGGATACGTTCCGCCCGGCGTGCCGGTTTGTGAGGGATCGGTCCGGCCGGGACGCAGGTCCAGTTCGCCGATCTTGCTGCGCGTGTTCAGGTCGATCAGGCTCACCGAATCGTTTTCGTAATTGGCCACCAGCAGCCGGTCGCCCCTGGCATTGACCGCCAGGCCCGCGGCCATCGGCCGGATATTGAGTCCGGCCCCCTGGTTACTGTGTCCAAGCGCGATTTCCGACGCTTCGGACCATTGACCGGCGTTCGACGTAAACACATGAACCGTGTCGTCGACGCCGCCGGATACGTAGAACTCATGGCCCTTGGGATTCCACGCCAGGCCGTTGAAGGTGTTCGGCACCTGGACCGCCTGTTTTTGGACCGGCGCGGGGCCGGTGATGTCGAACACGAACACGTATTCCCGGGATTCTTCCGCCACCCGGGAACCGGTCGGACCGTTGTTGCGGTTGTAGCCGCTGGTCAGGATGAGCAGAGTCTTGCCGTCCGGGCTGACGGCGGTATCCACGGCGTGATCCGCGAGGAATTCGGGACGCGAGGGCAGGCCCGGGTTGAGCGGCTGGAATAGGGCGTGAGGCGCGGCATCGGGCGTGACGCGCTTGCCGGTCGGCAGAAATTCTCCCTCGCTGAGCACGGTGCCCATGCGGGTTGGGGGCCCGGCCTCGTGGCTACCGGTCCGTGCATGCGCGGGTGTCCCCAATAGCAGGATCAGTTCGATCGAAAGAATAGCGGCCGTTTTCGTATGCCATGGAAAGCTCATTGTCATTCTCCTTCTCGGTTATCGGAAGCAACGCGTGCGTACGCCGATGCCGAGCGGATCATACGGGCGGAAAATTTCAGTCTGCTTACCGATCTGTTACATGACCGGGTCGGTTTGGTGACAAAAGGGAAGGGAAGAAGATCGGGCCGGGCGCGCCGGCCCGGAAATCGATTGAGTGTTCGAGTGGTGTCGATCCGGGGAAACTCGTCCGACGCCGCGCTCGGAGCAATTTCGAATCTACCCTACGGGAGCTTGCGAGTAGAGACCGTTTTGGAAATCAGGATGCAAGCCGCGGCCGAGCGGCGTGATGTCGCGGAGGCATTCGCGACCTGCAGCGGCACGATCGGCAGCCGAATATTTCCGCCGAGCCTCGCCGAACCGCGATTAGGTCGGAAACGGATTCCCGACCTAATCGCGGTTTCCCCGGCAGGTACGAAAATCTTCTAGCCGCCATTCGCACGTATCATGTAATCGTGGTAGGCGGGGATCAGGATAGCGGCCAGAATGCCGAAGCCGACACCGCCTACGACGATTATCAGCCCCCCGATGGACCAGCGCCGCTGAATCTGGTTGAAGTGTTCGAGACTGTCCCAGCGCTTGTTTCTCCACGCCAGCTCTCGTCCTCTAATCCCGAGATAGACACTAAAGACGAAGCCGATATATGGGATAAGGCAGAGCAAACCTATCCAGGTTCTGTTGAACACGGCCCAGATCCAGGTTAGCAGGAAGGCCCCCCAGCTCCAGCCCCGCACTCCGGGCGGAATGACGATTGAACTGCCGCCGCCGGAATTGTTTTCACTCGAGGGAATGTCGGCAACGCGTGCAAGAGGTGGTTTGTATGGATTATCCAAGATGTCCTCCGTATTCAGTTGGGTAGTACACGTTCGAACGAAGCCTCGGCGCGCTGAGCGGCCGGTAGGAAACAGACGGTTTCAAGGCCGTCTCTTGCTCCGTCGAAATGACTGGTCGGACTGACATGGATTCCTTCTCGGGGGGTATGCTTTCGGTTCACATTCCTCGATCTGGCGCCCGATCCCGGAATCCGGCCCGACACGACGTGAAGTTTAGTAGGCAACGCCGGTGCTTAAAACGCGACGGCAGGCAGAAGAGCTGTAAGTTTCTGCGGATTTTCTTGTCAGCTTCGCCTTACACGATGTAATACGCTTGCCATACTATCCACATATTTCGTGGACAACCCTGTGGATAAACTTGGGGATGGTCCAGGCCACCGCCCGTATTTTCAGGCTTTCCGTTGACCTGATCAGGTTCTGCTCAGGCATTGTCCTTTCGATGCCCCTAGAGCTATGTGCTTGATTTTTCGCAATACATCAGTTCTTGAACGGCACATCAATAGCTTACGGTTTTGTCGCCGGGAGGAGCAGTCCCTCATTCCGTCTGTCAAGGCTTGACAGTGGACAACTTCACTCGGCGCTTCGAAAAAGCCTTCTCGCCGGAATCGGGAAACCGTACGGGAGGTCTGCCGGATGACCGCCATGCCACTGCGGCATGCCGGGACCGAACGGCGCCGGACCGCGCATCGCTGCCCGCTGTTCGGCGAGCGGGGCGGGATCAAGATGGATCAACGATATATTTCCTGGCGGTACGCCGATCGAGCCGGGTTATTCGCGCGACTGCTTCGTAGCTGCCGTACTTCTCGTACAGGAAACGGCAATATTGCTGCAACAACTGCTGTACGCCCGGTTCAGCGCCGGTTTCAGCCAGCCTGAAAGCGGTTCCAACGTCGGACGATCGAGCGTTTTCCGCGCCGCGGTAGTCGCCGGTCAAACAAATGCGCCGAATGCATTGCTCCAGCTCCCTGACGTTGCCAGGCCAGGAATAATGTTGCGGAACCGTTTCCCGAATCCGGTCTTCTATGCGCGCGACCAGTTGTCCGTCGGGATTGTCGAGGACCCGTTTCAGCAGTCTGCCGATCAGCGGACGCAGCTCTTCCGGGTTTTCCCGCAAGCGCTGCTGAAGACCGGGCACGACGATCACGTCCGAGCACAAGCGGTAATACAAGTCATCCCTGAAATGGCCGTCTCTCCGCAATTGCTCGATGTCGCGGTGGGTCGCGCTGATCACGCGCCCGGAAAAGCGCTGTCTTTCATGGCTTCCGACCGGACTGAAGGTCCGGTCCTGGATGACGTTCAGGAGTTTGACCTGGGTCGGGATGTCGATATCGCCGATCTCGTCGATAAACACGGCCCCGTATGGGCTACAGCGCGCGAACCCGCCCGGATGGTTCTCGATGGCGCCGGTAAACGCGCCCTTCTTGTGGCCGAACAACTCCGACTCCAACAAGGAAGCCGGAAACTGCGCCAGATTGATCGCCTGGAAGGAGCGGGTGAAACTTTCCCGGAATCGGCGCCGCTTGAGATCGAACGGAATAAAGCCGGAACAGCCGATGGCACGGGCGGCCAGGCTTTTGCCGCTGCCGGTCGCGCCCAGCAGGAGCGTGGAAAATTCCTCCATGCGGCCGATCAGATAATCCAGGTACCAGTGCGGATTGAAGGTGAAAATATGGTTCCACAAGCGCATGCGCAGCTCGACAATGGACGGGCAATCGCCCGAAACCGACGAATTGATGAAAAGGAAACCGCGGCGCAGCTGATAAAACAGCCCGATGTATTTCGCGCAGTCCGCTTCGCCGAAGCCGGCTCGCCGGAAACATCCTGTCACCTCGTCGGCAAACGGCAATTCGATCGGTTCATCGCCCGCCCGCTCCTGAGCGGCGATGAACCGATCGAAACGATCCTGGAATTCATGGAACTGATAAAACAGCCAGGCATATTCCATGATTTCCCGAACCCGGCCCCGGTAATCGCCAATGCGAAATTCAGCCGGCGGCTTTAGGGCTTGTAAGCGTTCGCGCAGGAGTGCCTGAATTTTTTCGCTACGCCGAGAAAGATCCCATTGACCCGGCGTACCGTTCAGAACCCGGCAATCCGCTGACTCCCGCTCTCGGCTGAAAGGATTGACGAAAGCCAGGTCGGCGATTTGCTCGAAAAACTCGAATTGTTCCGGTTGTCGTTTTTTCACCTGATAGGCTTGCCTCGATGCCGTCTTGAGTGGTCGATCCGTTAGTCATTTTCGGTAGGTGCTACGTGCAATCTATGTACATTGTAGTCGCCGGGCAACACAAGTGATGGCGCCATCGTATTGAGTTAAAGGAAGCCCTGAATAAGCCCTCTCCCTCTGGGAGAGGGTTGGGTGATGGCCTTTTAGATCAATTAGTTGCATAGATCGCTTCTCCGAATTTGAGGCTTGATCAGAGCTTTCTTCCTAAAGGAAAAATGGGACATGGCCCGGCTCTTGCCCTAGAACGTTTTTCATGTCGGTGTACGGATTCGTGTCGGGAAGGAAGACTGTAGGTCGGCAATCCCTTGCCGACAAAGCCCTTTGCCGAGCCGGTAAGTCGGCAAAGGATTGCCGACCTACATATCGGGATCCCTTACACCGAATCGAAAAATGCTCTAGTGAGCTTGAATCGAAACTCAACCCAGGAGAGTCGCCATGAACTATTTAAAACGCCTATTCGTCAGCTTCAAGGGCCAAATCGACCAGGTCGCCGACGAGTTCGAAAACCACGAAGCCCTGGCCGGCGCCGCCATTCAGGATTTGCAGGCGCTGGCCGGCAAGACCCGGCTGCACTTGCATCGGGTCGGCAAACTGTCGGAACACTATCAGAAGCAACTTCAGGAACAGCAGGAACAAGCCCGCCTATGGTCGGAGCGCGCCGTCAAGGTGAGAGCGACCGATGAACAAAAAGCCTTGCAATGCGTCAAGCGCTTGCGCGACACGCAACGGCAAATTGTCGTGCTCGAGCAGCAGTACCGGGACAGTTCGGCCCAGGAAGCCAAAATTCGCGAGGATTTGAATGCGATCCAGGAACAGTTGCAGGTTCTCAAAAATAAAAAGGAGATTCTGGCGGCCAGGCAAAACCGGGCCAATCTGCAGGGCGCCTTGCTGAATCAGGCGGGAACGCGGTTGCCGGACGTGCAGACCGTGTTCGACCGCTGGGAAGGTTCGGTGGTCAGTGCGGAACTGGAAACGCCGGACCGCATCGAGACCGACAGCTTCGCCAGCGCCTTCGAACAGGAAGAAGACGAACTGGCATTGAGAATGATGCTGGACGAACTGGACGGACAGAGCGAGTCCGCAGAGAAACGCTAAGCGGGAGGCGATCATGTATACCCCTGACTACGACGAATTCCCCGCACGGTCTCCCGCGGAAACCGACCA
This sequence comes from Methylocaldum marinum, assembly GCF_003584645.1. Taxonomy (GTDB): domain Bacteria; phylum Pseudomonadota; class Gammaproteobacteria; order Methylococcales; family Methylococcaceae; genus Methylocaldum; species Methylocaldum marinum. Next base: position 2,100,206 of record NZ_AP017928.1, on the reverse strand, counting down.
GACACCGGCTGCCGCCAGCCTGACCTCGAGAATCACCGGCTATCTGCGCTGGGTCGGCTCCATACTGATTATTCTATCGGCCATCAGTTTCATGCTGCAGGGACACGAAGACCTGTTGCCGGCCTATCGCTATTGGGTCGGCCTGGGGCTGACCCTGCTGCTGTGCGGAGGCGGCCTGGTTTGCGCCAGGCTGTTCAAGGACACCAAGGGCGCCCGGATTTTCTTCGGGCTGGGAGCGGCTTTTGTGCCGGTCCAGGTTTCTCAGGTCAGCGCCATGCTCTACGCCTATTGGCACGGCCAGGCCGCGCTGCAGCCCCAATATCGCTGGCTGCAGTTCATGGATGTCAGTCCTGCGGTGATCGCCCTGGATTTCGTTATAACCGCGGTGTTGCTGGTGGTGGTGAGCTATGCCGGCTATGCCATCCTCGCGCGCAAATATCTCGGAACGCTGCTCCGGGCGACGGTGGCCGGCAACCTTTTATTGATGCTGCCGATTCGCGATGCGACGCTGATGGCGATTGTGATTGCGGGACTGTTCGTGTTCCTGCGGCGAACCGAGCAGCGTTTGCATCGGGACAGCAGCATGCGCCTGCCGGAGGGATTGACGGCGAGGGCGCTGGCCAGTCTGCCGTTGTGGATCATCATCGGCCGGAGTTTCTTGCATCCGGCTTCGTACCTGCTGGCGGTCGCGATAGGCGCCATCGTGCTGGTCTGTTGTATCTATGACATCAGGCGATACACGCAATCGGCTTCCGTCATCTATGTTTGCCAGTGGCTGGGGACTTTTTCCGCCGTCGCCATCTGGCTGATCGTACTCGAGCAATTTTCGACGGTTTCCGTCAATCGACTCGGTGCCATGCTGCCCGTTGTGGCAATCTTGTTCCTATTGTCCGGCCAAGTCGATTTTCATGCACGCTTGTATCGTTTGGCCGGTTCCGTCATGGCCGGCGTAGTGACTTTCGGCGCAATCCTCGATCAACAGCCCCTGGCGCCCGTATCCGCCATCGCCGCGGGCATCCTTCTGACTGTCGCCGGCATCAGGTATCGGGAGAAGATGCCGTTCTTCAGCGGCAATGTTTGCGTGGCGGGCGGTCTTCTGTTCCATATAAAGGATGCGGTCGCCCTGTACTCGGCGGCTCCCTGGATCAGCTCGATCGGATTGGGCCTGGCGGTTATCCTGCTGGCTTCCTTGATCGAAAACAAGGAGAAACTCATCAGGGAGAAATCGCGTTATTACTACAATGAATTGAAGAACTGGAATTGAGAAATCATTCCGGGCTGTCGAAGCAGAAACATCCGGCCTCTGTCGCGGGAGCTTCCTTGAATCAGCGCCGGATGCGTTCCGGACCCTGTCGAATCGCAGCAGACGTTAATGCCGTCAGGCGAAAAAACCACTCCTTCCGGGAAGGATCGGTTTAGAGCCTATCTCAGTAGGCCGTTCGCCCTGAGCCCGGTCGAAGGGCCTGTCCTGAGCCCGGTCGAAGGGTTTTGGGACCTGCAGGGATAGGCTCTTGGTCGGGATCCTTCCCGGCCAGGGATCTCCCGATTCGCGGCGGCAGCGGCCGATGGGGCGATTGCTCGCGGACTTCATGTGCGCTGTTCAACGAATGCTTTCAGGCTGTCGAGCAATGCGTCCCAGATCGCATCCATCCATGTGGCCATTTCCTCCGATCGTAGATTGTTTTGCTCAAGATCCAGCCGGGTCCCGTCCGGTTCAGGCGATAAACGATAGTCGATCGTCAAATGATTCTCCGGGGTTCTTTCGGTTCCGTGATTGTCGCTCCAGTAGCTGTACCTAAATCGGCCGGGGCGCGACAGGTTTAGGATGACCCCGTAATCCCTGAATTCGTTGCCATTGTTTTCTCCTGTCAACAGTATCTCGCTGCCTTCGTTCCACTCGGACGTAACCCTTTTCAACGGAAAGTATTTGACAATATCTTCCGAACGAGTCAGCGCATCGAACACTGCCTCCGGTTTTGCATGGATATGGATGCTCTTTTTTATGGTAAAGCCGTTCAATCGTGTTTCCTCAAATTGGCAAGTCCTCGGCCGACAGCGAGCGTTCGGCGCAAATTGGCAGGGACGTAGGTCGTGAGCCTCAAAGCGCCGCGAGCATTTCCACCAAAGCTCTGAGCCCGATCACTTCAACATCCGCCTTGATAGGATAGCGGTCGCTACCTCCATACACGACAATACGTCGATCCGGCCGCAGATCATCGCAGGCGATCTGGAAGCCCTTTTCCAACTTTGGAGAGAGGCCTCGCTTGATTTCTATAGCCCACAGGCCTTTGCCCGGCATCTCCAATAGGAGATCGATTTCGGCGCCGACGGCGGTGCGGTAAAAGCTTGGCAGTGTTTGCTCCGGTGCAGCCGCGAGCAGATTTTCGATGACAAAACCTTCCCAACTCGCGCCAACAGCGGGATGGCCACTGAGCGCATTATAGTCCGTCAACCCCAGCAGGGCATGGGCTATGCCGCTGTCTCGAAGATACACCTTTGGGGATTTGACCAAGCGTTTGCCGAGATTGGCGTGGAACGGCCGCAGGCGGCGGATCAGTAGCAGATCGACCAGTAAATCGATGTAGCGTGTTACGGTTTGCGCGCTGATCATCAGGGAGGTGGCAAGGCGCGAGGCATTCAACAGGCCGCCCTGCTCATGGGCCAACATCGTCCACAGGCGCTCGAGGGTCTCCGCCGGTACCCGTGGACCGAATAGCGGAATTTCCCGCTCCAGATAGGAACGGATGAAATCCCTGCGCCAACGCAAGCTTTTCCGATCGTCCGCCGCGAGAAAGCTGTTGGGAAATCCGCTCCGCACCCATAGCCGAGCGACGTCTTCGCCATTGCCGGCCGAGGTTTCCAGAATATCGAATGGCCCCATATTGACGTAAGCGATCCGGCCCGCCAAGCTCTCGCCGGATTGGCGGAGCAAGTCCAGGGAGGCAGACCCCAGAATCAGGAAGTGCCCAGTTCGATAGCCGTTGCGGCGTCCCTCATCGATCAGTCCGCGCAAACTCTGGAACAAATCCGGCATTCGATGGATCTCGTCCAGAACAACCATGCGGTCCCGGAAGTTTCGCAGGAACAATTCCGGATCGGTCAGTTTGGCGCGGTCTTCCCGTGACTCCAGATCCAGGTAGACGGAAGGACGCTCTTGCGCCAGCGTCAAGGCCAAAGTGGTCTTGCCGATCTGGCGGGGGCCTATCAAGGCGACGGCGGCCTGGTCGCTCAGGGCTTCTCTGACGATGGGCAGCATACGGCGGGCAATCATCCTTGTATATCATCCATCATGTGGATGATATACAAGGATTGATAAACTATTGGCGAGCCATGCTCTGACGAGATCAGCCGGATCGAAGCTGCTTTCTAGTCCGCAACAACTCAAACTCGCCTCCTACGACCGGTTCTTTCCCAACCGGGACACCATGCCGAAAGGCGGCTTCGGCAACCTGATCGCCTTGCCGTTGCAGAAAGAACCCTGAGAGCAGGGTTTCTGTGTGTTCGGGGACGATAAGTTGCAGTCCTATCCGGACCAATGGACCTTCCTGCAATCGATACAATCGCTATCACCCTTTCTGCTGGAGTCGATCATCCAAAAGGCCTCGGCTGGCGCTCATCCGCTGGATGTGGCGTTTATCACTGAAGAAGACGAGAGAGAGCCTTGGAATCGGCCCCTCGGGTACTCCTGGCGACCGCCTCATCATCGCCATGCTTGAGACGAGAGCGGTTGCAGCGGGAACGTCAGCTACCCGAATGGAACTGACGTTCAAATGACCACTTCAACAAACGGACGAACGACCGGAGTTGGCCGAATTTGTCCATCGTAAATTAGCCAGCGAGCGGCAAACTTCCAAATCCGCTTAGGGCGATGCGATAGTGACATAATTCGCCTTCAACGTCGGAGGTCATCCAGCGGGCCGGGTTCTCCGCGCCCACCCCGGTCAAGAAACCATGGGTTTGGCCACGCTCGATGAAGCGGCGAACGACGGTGTCCCGGGCGGGCTTTCCGGAAACGGGTGACCGGGGGCCCGGTTCGCGGCTTCGTGATCCCCACAGACGAGGAATGCCAGATCGTTCGGGACGCCTTGGCCGTCCTGCACGGCCGGGCGATTTGCAATAATCAATGAGCTATGCCAGTGGGTTCAGCAAACGTAGAGCAGAGTAAGGCGGCAGCCGTCGCCGACGAGGGCGGGAAAAGTGCCGGATCCGCTTTGCTTAATCCGGTCTATGCCTCGGCCGGAATGTTTTTTTCCGGCAAACGGCCAAGAGATGTTCGGTTTCTCGCCATTGTCATGGCGCTGGTATTGCTGGCCCCCGGCCTGGCGGTCGGCGAGGCGGATGCCGAGCCGTGCCCGGAGGGTGGGGCCGCATCGGTTTGGATATCGCCGAAAATGCCGGTGATCGGCGAGCGGCTAAAGCTCATGGTGGTGGCGACGGATGGGCCGGTGAGCGAACTGAGGGCTTTTGCGCCGGGCGGCGAGGAACTGTCCTTGGCGGTCAACCGACAGGGCGGGCCTCCGTGGAGCGCGGCTTTTGCTATCGATCACCTCGTTCCCGGAGACTACCGCGTCGAAGGGCGGAGGCAGGGCGAGATGATCGCGTGCCGCCGCGTGACCGTCGGCAACGACGCCGAGGCCGGACCGGAGCGCAGCGGGGCCGAATGGGACCGGCGGCACGAGGCGCTGTATTCCGCCTGGATCGAGCGCCTTTTCGATGCGCCGATCGAGGAAAACTACACGCTTCCGTCTCTCGAACCGATTCTCAGGAACCCGGAGCGGAATTTCCTTCACGGCCACTTCGGCCAGGGCGAGGACGAGAGGCTTCCGGCCACGCCGGACTGTGCGGACCTCCCGTATTTCCTGCGCGCCTACTTCGCCTGGAAGATCGGTCTGCCGGTGGCGTTTCGGGCCTGCGATCGAGGCGCTTCGCACAGACCGCCGCGCTGCGGGCCGGCCGTCATAGACCGGCGCTTTTCGTCGGGATCGGCGCCGGCTTCCGCCTTCACCGACCTGTCCCGGCGGCTGATGGATACGGTTCACTCGGGGAATGTGCGATCGGCGTTCGAAGACGACAACACCGATTTCTACCCGGTCGCGATCAAGCGTGAAAACCTGTGGCCCGGTACGGTCTTTGCCGATCCTTATGGGCATATCCTGATCATCGTGAAATGGGTCCCGCAAACGGAGGATCGCGGCGGATTGCTTCTCGCCGTCGATGCGCAGCCGGACAACTCGGTCGGCCGCAAACGCTTCTGGGAAGGCACGTTTCTCTTCGCCGATGATGTGAAAAGCGCGGGTCCGGGCTTTAAAGCCTTTCGGCCGCTCGCGAGAGAGGGGCAGGAATCTCCGCGCCTTCTGAGCAACGCGGAATTGGCGGAGCAAGCCGTTATCGCGCCCTATTCGGCGGAGCAGGCCGAGCATCCGGCGGAGGATTTCTACGCGCGCATGATGCGGCTCATCGATCCAAAGGGATTGAATGCCGAAAAAGCTTATGACTCCGTGCTCGATGCCTTGGTCGAACAATTGGAGACGCGAGTCCATGCCGTCGAGAACGGCGAGAAATACAAGAGGCAGCATCCGGGGACCCTCATCACGATGCCGACGGGGCCTTCGATCTTCGAGACCGTCGGACCCTGGGAGGACTATGCGACGCCCTCCCGCGACATGCGTCTCCTGATCGCCATGGACGTGCTGACACGCTTCCCGGAGCGCATCGTCCGTTATCCCGAGCTTTTCGTGCTCGGCGGACGGTCGCCGGAGATCGTCAGGGAAGAGATCGAGCGGCGGCATCGGGTGCGCGTACAAGAGCGGCAGATCGCCTATACCCGGAGCGACGGTTCGACCTGGCGATTGACGGTCGCCGATATCCTGGCGCGGCGGCCGGCGTTCGAGATGGCTTACAATCCCAACGACTGTCCGGAATTTCGCTGGGGCGCTATACCGGGAACGGCTGAATACGCCACTTGCACGCGGCGCGCGGCGGCCGATCAGCGCCATCGCATGGAACAGTACCGTCGCTGGTTCCGTGAGACCCGGAGGCCTCCACGTTAAGGTTCCACATGGCGTCGGATACGGAAATCCATGAACCGGTCCGCTAGGCGCCCCGAATTGGAGCGAGGGATCGGATGGCTCGGCGCGGGGGCAATCCTGGCGGGCACCGTGATCGGCACCGGCATATTCCTGGTGCCTTCGACCATAGCCCGCGAGACCGGCGCGGTCTGGGCGGTGTTCCTGGTCTGGGCAGTCGGAGGGCTTCTCTCGCTTGCCGGGGCGCTTAGTTATGCGGAACTCGGCGCCGCCTTTTCGGAAGCCGGCGGGGAATATGTCTTTCTGCGGCGCGCCTACGGTCCCTTGTGGGGATTCCTCTTCGGCTGGCAACAGGTGGTCATCGGCAAGACCGGAGCGATCGCCGGCATCGCCACGGCGTTCGCCATCTTTCTCGGCTATTTCGTACATGATCTCGATCAATCGGTATGGCGATCTTCCGTCGCTGGCCTGGATCTCACGCTCACCGGCGTTCAGCTCACGGCGCTCGCGAGCATCCTGGTCTTCTCGCTCCTGAATTACGGCGGCGTCGTCCTGGGAAGCGAGGTTCAGATCGTCCTGACGCTGCTGAAGGTCGGCGCCATCGTGGCCTTGGCGGCGCTCGGGCTCGTGTGCGGGGAAGGGGAGTGGGAACACTTTTCCGGCGCTGCCGCGGCTTCAGCCCCGATCGGCATCGAATCGTTCGGCGCCGCATTGGCGGCCGCGTTGTGGGCTTACGATGGCTGGAATAACGTGACCATGATCGGAGCAGAGATCCGGCATCCTCAGCGCACGATCCCGCGCGTCCTGATCTTCGGCATTATCAGTGTGATGGCCGTCTATCTCTTGATCAACCTGGCCTATTTCTACGTTCTCCCGTTCGCCGAGGTCCGGCAATCCGAGCGCTTGGCCCAGGACATGGCGTCCGCTGCCCTGGGAGAATGGGGCGGCAGGGCGATCACGGTGGCGGCGATCGTGTCGACCTTGGCCGCCCTGAACGGCGCCATCCTGAGCGGCGCCCGAGTGTCCTACGCGATGGCCCGCGACGGGCTGTTTTTCCGCCACATGGGAGATATCGATCCGGTACATCGGACGCCGGCCAAGGCCTTGATCGTGCAGGGCCTCGCGGCGGGCGGACTGATTCTGGTGTTGGGCCGGGACGAGCAGGCCTTCGAGCGCTTGTTCAGTTATGCGATCTTCGGCGCATGGACGTTTTACGGCATTACCGCACTCGCGGTGATCGTGCTGCGCCACCGTCAGCCGGCACTGCCGAGGCCTTATCGGACCCTGGGCTATCCCTGGGTGCCCTTGGCGTTCTTTCTCGTAGCGTGCGCATTCTGCACCGGCATGGTGATGCAGCGCCCGCGGGAGACCGGGCTGGGTTTGGCGCTCCTGGCCGGGGGATTGCCTTTCTATGCCTACTGGCGGTTCAGAATGAAATCCGGTTCGGGCGGGGGGATTGAGTGACGGCGGTGAGCTCGCTCATCCATGCCGATGCGATGAAGGAGCCGCAAGAAGCGGCCTACGCAACTGATCGATCTAACAGGCAGTCACCCACCGCAATCACTCCGCCTATACGTGCAGCATCTTGCCGTACTCGATCAACCATCCGGCGCCTGGTCCCGGGAGATCGAATTGCGTAGCTGCGTCGAGCGCTTGTAGCCCGGGCCTTGCCGGAACCACCGCTTCATTGGGCGTTGATGCCGCTGGCCTCGAAGGCATCGAGTTTTGCCTGGGACAGATGGCCTTCCTTGACGAACAGTACGCAGCCTTCTTCGGTATAAGGCGTATGCGTACTGCCGACGGGGCTGCGTATCCAGCTGCCGGCCGGATAAGTGCCGTCTTCGTCGCAGAAAACACCCTCGAGCACGAGAATTTCCTCGCCACCCGGATGAAAATTACGCTCCAGTTGGAGTCCGGGCCACAGGCGGATCAGATAAGTCGATTCTCCGTCGAAATCATGCAGCGGTACGGCGGCCATGCCGTCACGGCCTGCCCTGATCCAGTGTTGCGACCGCGTATCGATGACCGTCCTGAGCGTGTCATCCGGCGAGAACTGCCAAAGCTTCACGAACAGCGTGCAGCCCTCTTTCGTGTAAGGCGCATGGGATGTGCCTACGGGATCACGCAAATACGTGCCCGCCGGGTAAACGCCATGTTCGTCTGCGAGCGAGCCTTCGATCACTAGGATTTCCTCGCCGCCTCCGTGCACATGAAACGGGAAGTGACTGCCCGGCTCGAAACGCACCAGGCTGGTTGCCCGCGCAATCTCACCACCCATCCGGTCGAGCATTAAACGGGTTACGCCTGATTGCGGGGACGGGACCCATTCGGCCTCTGCGAGCCGAACGATCTCTTTCCGGGAAAAATCTGCACGGACACGCATGGCGAGAATACTGAACTGTTTATGGCACCCCTAAGGTTTGGAAAATCCGTGGGACGAAATATTTACGTTTTCGAGGACTCGTGGACTCCGGCAGCTGAGCGCGGCGGCTTGACCGGCCCGACGTCGACCTGAATCTCGTCACCCTCAACCCGCAATTCGTAGGGGTGGAGGACGTGGCGGACGATGTGTGTCACACACTTGCCGCTGGTGCAGTCGAAGCCCCATTGATGGTGCTGGCACTTGATTGTCTTCCCGTCAAAGCTCGCCTCGTTCAAGGGCATGTCGGCATGTGGGCAGCGTCCGCGATACGCCTTGAGCTCGCCGCCTGTCGGCCAAACCACCAGTACGCTCTTTTTTCCGGCCTGGAAGAACCCCATACTCCCTTCGGTCACGTCGTTCTTGTGACAAATCACGGTGAATGCCATCGGAATCGCCCTCTTGATAAAGTGAATACCTGGCCGGAAATAAGCAAATGGCGGACCACTGGCGGCCCCTATTGCTACGAAGGAGCCATCGGGCGCCGACTGGGCAGTTGATGGTGTACCGGATGGGATGAAAGACGGCTGCGGGATGCTAAGGCGGACGAGGCCGGGGCAAGCTGAACCGTCTGCGTCCCGGAGAATCAGCCGGGGACGCAGGTATCTGAGGCTTCAATAGGCACTAGCGCCCCCTCGGCCTATCCCGGAGACAGACCTGAAGAACAGTGCAACAACAGCCAGGGAGGCCCCGGCCATAAATCAGGGTTGGAAACGAGACAATCTTGTAGGTTTTGTACCATAGTGCCGAATTCACGGGGTGGAAATAGCCTGATCGAGCCGATTTCGGGTCAAGGGTTTTAGGGGGGCAAACAGCCCGGCGGAAGAAATGCAGCGTTTCGGGCAAAGACGCGTACAGGGGCTTACCAATGGGGAGCGAGACCCGTAATAATGCGGCCAGATACCGGCTGCTTGCGCCGCACACCCCGAGGCTTAAGACCTATGAGTACCCTTGAACAAGTTGGCCTGTTACAGGTCGGTCACGATCTGATCGACCAGGACCATGCTGAATTCCCGGACCTAAAGCCATACACGCCGATACCCGGTCTGCCCCTGTTTCTTCGCATAACCGGGAAGGCATGAAAAAACGTAGACTCGGCTCGACCGGCATCGAGATTGCGCCTTTGGCGCTGGGTGGCAATGTCTTCGGTTGGACCGCCGACGAGGCTACCTCGCTTTCCCTCATAGACCGGTTCGTCGAGAGAGGCTTTTCACTGATCGACACCGCCGATGTCTATTCAACCTGGGTAGACGGCCATAGCGGCGGCGAATCCGAATCTATCCTCGGTTTGTGGCTCAAACGCGGCGGCGCGCGCGAGAAGATCGTCATCGCGACCAAGGTCGGCATGGATATGAAATCCTTCGGCAAGGGTCTTTCGAAGGCCCATATCCTGCGTTCGGCCGACGCCTCCCTCAAACGCCTCGGGGTTGACCAGATAGACCTTTACCAAGCGCATATCGACGACGCTTACGTTCCCCTGGAAGAAACGCTTGAAGCCTTTGCGCTTCTGGTTGAGGCCGGAAAGGTCCGCGCCATCGGCGCCTCGAACTTTGTGGCACCGCGGCTCGCGGAAGCGCTAGCGATCTCCGAGGCCAAGGGCTTTCCGCGTTTCGCCTGCCTGCAGCCCCATTACCACCTTGCCAACCGCTCCCTCTTCGAGGGGCCGCTACGGAGGCTTTGTCTCGATGAAGGCCTCGGAGTGCTCTCTTATTACGCTTTGGCCGGCGGCTTTCTTACCGGGAAATATCGTAAGGAGAGTGATGTCGCGGGCAAGGCGAGAGCACAGACCGTCGCCCATTACCTGGATCCGCGTGGCCTCGATATTCTCGCCGAGATCGACAAGATCGCTGCGCGCCTTGACGCCACCCCCGCGCAGATCGCCATTGCCTGGGTCATGGCGCAGCCGGGTATCACAGCCCCCATCGTGAGCGCAACCAGCCTTGCGCAGCTTGAGGAAATCTTGCAATCCGCCGAGATAAGCCTCGATCGCGCGGCGCTCGATCGCCTGGACCGGATCAGCGCCTGAAAGCGATACGCCTGGCTGTTTGCCACTCGGATATTTGAAGCGACCGACTCTTTCCGGGCGGCAACAGTGATTTGTGGTGCATGGAAGCGCTCATTCCCGAACGGCCGCTTTCCGGAGAGAGTCATGGTCCGCAAAGGCCGATAAGCAATGATTGGGCGCGCTATATCTGTCCGGCGTCGGTTCGGCCAAAACGGCCACTCGTGCCTGGCGGTTGATTTCGCTCGATCGGCAGCATTAGGGAGTTTCTCGAACTGGCACTGTCGGTCAAAAGCCGCTCTTGACCAGCGACTACTTTCGATGGTGAATCAGGAATATCGCCCGATGTCATGCTCCCTGTCTCTATCTGATTCTTTTTTCGCTTGCTGCATGGCCCCCCAGGCATAGTTGTGACAGAAATCTCAGTAATAGCGCATCCATTTCAAATAGTACGGGCGCTGTGGTGCTTGGACCCCATGCTGCAACAGTTGGGTCTCGTAGAGATGGATCAACTCGGAGGGGAGAGCGAGCGTGTCATGCAATCCAGAATGGTCTATCTTGATGAAAAGGGATGATATACAGAAGGATAGACGAGGCAGACCAAGGCATGTTGTCAGGTGCCAGGCGGCGTGATGGAAACGGCCGGAAGCTATACGGAAACTATTCAATAGAGTTGTACCTGATGCTAATGCATGGTATTGATAGCCCAATTGTTTCTTAAAAAAATCCAAATATAAAAACCTTCCGTGATCTACGACAAATTTAGCAAAATAACCGATGACCGCATCGTGGCATCGTTGATTGGAATGCCCAAGGCGAAGTTCACAGCCCTCGTCAAAGTATTCGAGTCGGCCGCTCAAGCCATCGATCGAGAGCGTGTCGAAAAAGGCGAAATAAAACACGTCAAACAGGGCGGCCCTAAAGGTTATCTTGATTCTTACGAGAAAAAGCTGTTTTTCGTTTTGTACTATCTGAAAACCTATCCCACTTTTGACGTTCTGGGCTTTCATTTCGGTTTCAGTGGCGGACATGCCCATGCCCATATCGACCGGTTGCTGCCGGTTTTAGTGCGAGCGTTGACAAGCCTCAACGTCATGCCGGAGCGCACGCTAACAACCCCAGAAGAATTTTCTCAACTCATTGATCAATATACAGCGTTTTTATGGCCATGAAAATACAGGTAAAATTCTATAAGTTGGTGATTTTTAATAATAATTTTGTTTTTAGTGTATTTTTTTGAAGTTGAAAACGCTGTAAGAACATAGCGATCGATGGCGTGGAGGTCGCTTGCGTTCGACCCCAAGATGAAACTGAACAGGAAAAGCATTACAGCGGAAAAAAAAAGACATACGCTCAAATCCCTCGTAATCTCCGACTTTAATCGAAGGATATTGTTTTTGTGCTGCATTGTGGCAGGCAGCGTACATGACTACACACTCATGAAAGACGTCTTCACGCCGGGTTCAGCGTGGTTCGAGAAGGTCAATTTATGGCTTGACTTAGGATTTCTGGGCGCGGACAAAGATTATCAAAGTACCCAAATATATCTACCCCACAAGAAACCCAGAAAATCCAAGAAAAACCCTAATCCGACATTGACGCCTGAGCAGAAGAAACAAAACAGAAAACAAGCCGCCACGCGGGTCATCGTTGAGCATGCCATCGGTGGCATGAAGTTCTTCCACTGCTTGATGCATCGGATTAGAAATCATCTGGATTACTTCGTGGATTATTTTTTCTCACTTTCCGCCGGTCTTTGGAACTATAAAATCTGTTGATTTACAATTGTTTAGCATCTGAAACAACTCTAATCAATTGTTAGAACAAAAAACCAATTGGAGACTTGGTGGTGAATTTCAACGAAGAAAATATTGCAGAAATATTCGGCCACGAAGCTGCCGAGGACGAAGACATTGATCGTCTCAAATCATACTATTTCAAGGGAAAGGCCTACAGCCAAGTAGCAAACAACCTGCCAATACGCATTCTTGTTGGACATAAGGGTATTGGCAAATCAGCGCTATTTCAGGTTGCGATGTACGAACAGATGCAAGAGGGAAAATTGACTCTCTTGATCAAACCTGACGACATCGCAGGCATCGGCGAAAACGAGACTGATTTTTTGAAACTCATACGGGAGTGGAAGGCTGGAATATCGGAAATCATCGCGCAAAAAGCACTGGTGTCTTTCGGTTTGCTGCATGAAGGATGGAGAGGAAAGCTCAATTCTTATGGGGGCCGATTAGTTGACTTTCTTCAGTCAACCTTTCGTGCTGGAGACTATGCCGATCTAAGTCAATCAAAAAAAGCAATCATCAATGACTTCCTAGGAAGTGGAACGATATTTGTTTATCTTGATGACCTAGACAGAGGATGGCAAGGAAATAAAACGGATATACGTAAGATTTCAGCACTGCTAAACGCGATCCGGGACTTGGCATCTGAAAGCAAGGGGATATCATTTCGAGTGAGTTTGCGTTCGGATGTATATTACCTCGTTAGAACCTCAGATGAATCGACGGATAAAATAGAAGGATCGGTAGTTTGGTACTCATGGTCTAACCATGAAATTCTTGCATTGCTCGTAAAGCGAGTCGATCAGTTCTTGCACGGGAAAAGTAAATCGGCGGAAGAATTGATGAAGCTAAGTCAGCCGGTACTCGCGGGACATCTAGAGAAGGTAATGGAACCCGTTTTTAATGGGAAGGGGAAATGGGAAAAAATACCAACTTACCGCATGCTAATGTCATTGATTAGAAAGAGACCACGCGACTTGGTTAAGCTTTGTACACTTGCCGCCAAGCACGCGGGCGCTGAGAATCACGAATTGATCGGAACTTCGGATTTCAACAGCATTTTTGAGGAATACTCTCAAGGCCGACTTCAAGACACCATCAACGAATATCGATCCGAACTCCCAGATGTCGAGCGATTATTGTTTGGAATGAAGCCTTCTCGCGTCGAAAGGAAAGCTAGCGAAGGATACAGCTACACTACGGCCGATCTCCTCAAGAAAATAAAGAATATCCAAGAGAACAAGAAATTCACTTTTTACGGAAATCGCCCCGCAGACACGAAGGATTTGGCGGCTTTCATGTACAAGATAAACTTCCTAACAGCGCGGAAAGAGAAGGGTGATTACATTGATCGGCGTTATTTCGAGGAAAGTCGATATCTTTCACACAAATTCGTCGACTTTGGATTTGACTGGGAAGTGCATCCGGCTTACCGGTGGGCTCTACAACCTGATGATCTATCCGATGTTTTCGTTACGCTTGCCCCTAGTAGTGAGTGAAAAGTTCTAATCGGGTAGCCGGGGGTGTTTAGCCTCCGGCCCCCACAGCACCCCGCATGCGGGGCCGCACGGGGCGCTTCCTCCGGAGCTGAAAGGTCACCGACAAATGGCTACCTCCAACGCTGGCTACGGTTCGAACCGCCAAGGCCGTTTCACCCGGTCGGGTGCGATACGGGCGCTGAGGTCCGTCCGGCTTTCTCGTTGCCGAAGGTTCCGGCCTTCACCCTGTCCCACCCATTACAGTGGGCGTTTGGCTACTGTGCCGTCTGCTGACTTCTGCCCAATCACGTCAGGCGTTGCCGCAAGGCGCGCTGACTGGATCACGGTAGGGACCGGTGGTCATTCCGCCGCTTTCGCGGTGGTCCTCAATCCGGCTCCCATGGCAACCTCAGTGACGTTAGGATTCGATGGATACTCCATCCCTTTCGAGGTAGCCCTCAGTTCGACTTCCATGGTCACACAGTCCGCAAGTTGGACAGATCTCCCCGAATAAGTACATGTACTCTCGGTGCATAACCGCCGCATTTACCCTATCTCCTTTACCCGATGGGCTTCGTCATCTTGTGCTGACTCGCCCAGAGACTAAGCCTTCTATGCGATTTACTCGCCGCATCCCTGAGGCTCACCCTTCGGGCCAGCCTCCGGCTGTTCAAAATCGCTCCCGGCGATTTGGTCTGTTCGTCGGCTCGCACCTTTGCGCTCGGGCTTCCTTCAGACATCCCCTCGCGGGTTTGCCCTTGCCGTCGGCTAGTAGTTATGTTTGCCCATGTGGGCATTACAGGTACTCCCACAGGGGACTTTCACCCCATCAGTTCATGCCCATGTCGGGCGTACACAAACCGATGAAGTCGACGCCGGAAAGCTTTGCGCTCTATTTGGGCTATGGTGGCGGCGCGGCTTATCGGCAGCGATACCCGTATCAAGCGTTATATGAACTCCAACGTAACGCAATCAAGCGGATCAAGCAGACGCCTTAACAGGCTGTTGAAATTCGCCTCCATGCCTTCGGCTTTACCCCTTATCGGCGGCTTAATTTTTAGTGCTGAAGGTCCTTTTAGCTCTGAAATCCCGGTTCTAGCCGGTTTTCATCCCCCCGCTTGGGGGTTCTTGCCGCCTTTCGGCGAATTTTGGGCAGACGCCCGCCTAGGCCGTCGACCATCGCCAGCCGAACAGCCCACCCAACCGGGTCAGGTTGTAGGCGGCGAAAGTGAACACGGTCTGGGCCGCCACCTTCTTCAAACCCCGGAACCGGGTCTGGCGTAACCCGCCCACGGTCTTCGACCACCCGAAGATTTCTTCCACCCGCTTGCGCCTCTTCAGGCTGGTCCGGTAGCCGGCGTGTCGGGTGGTGCGGCCATCGATGGCGGAGCCTTTTTCCTTCCGGGCGACATGCGGCGTGACCCGCTGCTCCCGGAGAGCTTGCACGAACTCCGGCACGTCGTAAGCCTTGTCCGCCCCGACCGTCGCGCCGGGCTTCGTGACGGTGCGACCGATCATGATCTTGGCCGCGTCCCGTTCCGCCGTGCCGGTGGCGTGAGTCACCTCGACATCCACGACCAGGCCGGTCCGGTTTTCCATCAGGGCATGGCCCATGAAGCACAGTTGAGCTTTATCCCCTTCGCTTTTCTTGTAAAGGCGAGCCTCCGGATCAGTGGTCGAGGCGTGGGTCGCGTTGGAGCGCTTTTCGCCCTTGAAATCGACGGACGGATTCCGGCCGCCGTCCTCCGGCGGAGGCGAGCTGCCATCCTTTTTCACAAAGCTCTTCATGGAGGCCCACGCCTGGATCAGCGTGCCGTCCACCGAGAAATGCTCGTCCGACAAAAGGTCCTGCCATTCCGCCAGCAACACGACCCGCTCGAAAAACAGCCGGGAAATCCGCTCGTTCAGCAACCGATCCCGGTTGGCGCTGAAGGTGGAGTGGTCCCAGACCTCGGCATCCAGGGTCAGCCCGACAAACCAGCGGTACAAAAGATTGAATTCGATCTGCTGGACCAACTGCCGCTCGGAGCGGACAGAGAACAAGACTTGGATGAGACTGGCGCGCAGCAGCCGCTCCGGCGGAATCGATTCCCGGCCGGTCCGGGCATAGAGGGCATCAAATTCCGAGTCCAGCGTGGTCAGCAGAATGTCGACCACGGCCCGGAGCTTCCGAAGGGGATGATCCTTGGGAATCCGGTCTTCCAAGGTTCGGTAGCTGAAGAGTTCTTGCTGGGTGATGTCGGCGCCGCGCATGAAAGAGTCCAAAGTATCTTGAAATGATATCATTTTGCCATGACAAACAATCGGTTATGCCTATTTTATGCGATCCATCCAACGAATTCATGCGGCTTCCGGGGCCGAGAAAATCAACAGCCTGTTAAGGCGCTCCTTATCCGCGGCGTTAAGCTTTTTATCAAACGAGGGAAGAAATTATGACATCACGGTCAGATATTATTGATGGCTCTCAGGCTATTGGCAGAAAATATGGATTAATTTACACAAGAAAATGTGGATGGGTAGATTTAGGCCACGCCAATCCAGATGGGCCGGATGGAGCCAAGAATCTGTGGGATAAGATTCTGAACGAAAAAGATGAGGGAAGTGGAAAATCGGAGTTTTTCAGAATTACCAGGCTGTTGAAATTCGCCTCCATGCCTTCGGCTTTACCCCTTATCGGCGGCTTAATTTTTAGTGCTGAAGGTCCTTTTAGCTCTGAAATCCCGGTTCTAGCCGGTTTTCATCCCCCCGCTTGGGGGTTCTTGCCGCCTTTCGGCGAATTTTGGGCAGACGCCCGCCTAGGCCGTCGACCATCGCCAGCCGAACAGCCCACCCAACCGGGTCAGGTTGTAGGCGGCGAAAGTGAACACGGTCTGGGCCGCCACCTTCTTCAAACCCCGGAACCGGGTCTGGCGTAACCCGCCCACGGTCTTCGACCACCCGAAGATTTCTTCCACCCGCTTGCGCCTCTTCAGGCTGGTCCGGTAGCCGGCGTGTCGGGTGGTGCGGCCATCGATGGCGGAGCCTTTTTCCTTCCGGGCGACATGCGGCGTGACCCGCTGCTCCCGGAGAGCTTGCACGAACTCCGGCACGTCGTAAGCCTTGTCCGCCCCGACCGTCGCGCCGGGCTTCGTGACGGTGCGACCGATCATGATCTTGGCCGCGTCCCGTTCCGCCGTGCCGGTGGCGTGAGTCACCTCGACATCCACGACCAGGCCGGTCCGGTTTTCCATCAGGGCATGGCCCATGAAGCACAGTTGAGCTTTATCCCCTTCGCTTTTCTTGTAAAGGCGAGCCTCCGGATCAGTGGTCGAGGCGTGGGTCGCGTTGGAGCGCTTTTCGCCCTTGAAATCGACGGACGGATTCCGGCCGCCGTCCTCCGGCGGAGGCGAGCTGCCATCCTTTTTCACAAAGCTCTTCATGGAGGCCCACGCCTGGATCAGCGTGCCGTCCACCGAGAAATGCTCGTCCGACAAAAGGTCCTGCCATTCCGCCAGCAACACGACCCGCTCGAAAAACAGCCGGGAAATCCGCTCGTTCAGCAACCGATCCCGGTTGGCGCTGAAGGTGGAGTGGTCCCAGACCTCGGCATCCAGGGTCAGCCCGACAAACCAGCGGTACAAAAGATTGAATTCGATCTGCTGGACCAACTGCCGCTCGGAGCGGACAGAGAACAAGACTTGGATGAGACTGGCGCGCAGCAGCCGCTCCGGCGGAATCGATTCCCGGCCGGTCCGGGCATAGAGGGCATCAAATTCCGAGTCCAGCGTGGTCAGCAGAATGTCGACCACGGCCCGGAGCTTCCGAAGGGGATGATCCTTGGGAATCCGGTCTTCCAAGGTTCGGTAGCTGAAGAGTTCTTGCTGGGTGATGTCGGCGCCGCGCATGAAAGAGTCCAAAGTATCTTGAAATGATATCATTTTGCCATGACAAACAATCGGTTATGCCTATTTTATGCGATCCATCCAACGAATTCATGCGGCTTCCGGGGCCGAGAAAATCAACAGCCTGTTACGTACAAACAGATGATGGGCAACAAATATATAAAAATGGGCATGCAAAAGAAATACGATATTAAAAAAGGCATCAAAGTAAACGACAAGAAATCGGTCGCCCTATCAATATTCTTGGACGTATCTAACGCGTTCGAGTCTATGCAGTCAGGGTGGCCTTTCCGTTGGGTAACAAATAGTGGATATAGCGCCGAAGATTTAGTGTCTGACTTGATTGGTTTTTATCGGGCTGTCAATCCAAGTGTGCCATATGTACAAATATTCCAACCTGTTAGCAAGGATTTGGCGCTCCAAATCTGGGACAGATATGGACCTGTTGGAAACAATAAAAATTATTCAGCAACCCCGTTCCTATATCCAGTGCCACCAGCACAAGGAGGGCCAATGTGTGGAATCTTGCCTCCCGAGTTGAACGCAGTCCAACCCGCAAAGCCAGGAATTCTTTTCATGGAAGCGAAATGAGCATTCGTATTATAAGATTAGTATTATTGGTGCTGGCAGTTGTATTTTTTGTCGTTGTATATACGGTGATTGTGAGCTTTTCTGAGCATCAAGAATATTCCTCAGACAGTTTGATTAATTACTTACTAACGCCTAATGAATTGTCCACAATATCAGAACAATGCAAGGATAAACCTATCTTCGTTTACAGCTCGGCGGATGGGCCAAAACCAACTATCGTAACCATGAGCTGCACGATAGCCAAACGTGATTTTGAGAATCAGATGAACTCTAGTGGCTTTCAATATATTGATGGTCTTTACCAAAAGGGAGGCGTGCAAATTCAAGTCATCACAAGCTCGGACGGAGAGGAAGTGACTTCGGTTGCATTGATCGGGGCAAATTAGCTTAATTGGGTAGCCGGGGGTGTTTAGCCCCCAGCCCTCACAGCACCCAATAGTGTTCGGCACGAATTTTGTCTGGATGTGGGCGGGCATGCCATGGTCGAAGTCATGGGTAGAGTTGCGTTTCCATTGGAGGTTTCGATGAGCATTCCATGGGGTCCTTTTGGGGAGGACCGACTTCAAGGCGTCAAATACCTGGAACTGTTGGGGCCGCTGTTGACGGACTTGCATGCGGCCGGTACGGCACGCGACCGGGCGGGGAATCGGCATCTGTTTTATGACCCGTATGCTTTGTTGCTGCTGTTGTACTTTTTCAATCCCACGATGACCAGCTTGCGCGGGCTGCTGCCGTTGGTGGCCGTCGACGGGAGCTTGTTGCCGGCGCTGCCCCGGATGGCTTGGGCGCTGTGGCGGGATGACCGGCACCGGCTCGGAGCGGGCCGAGTTGCGGCGCTTCGTCCAACCGGGTGAGTTTTATGTGTTCGATCGCGGCTATTCCGACTATCGCTTGTTCCAGGATCTGCACGACCATGCGTGCAGTTTTGTCGGCCGGGTCCAGGAGAACGTCGCTTATGAGGTGAGCCGGGAGTGCCCCCTCACGGACGCGGATCGGGCGGCAGGCGTCATCCGCGATGTGGAACTGCGCCGTCTGGGCACACCGCATCACACGCGACTCTTGCCGCAGCCGTTCCGGCTGGTCTGGGTCAGCACCGGCCGCCGCCGCGCCGACGGCACGGTCGAGCCCCTCATTCTGGGTAAGCGTCCGGCTGTCCGCATAATTCCCACCGATTAGCGCCTGAGTCACAGTATCGCCATATTCCCGAAGAGGAGGAGATGGCGATGACGAAACAAGAACGAGAGATGCATTGGCGGGTCCTGCTGGAGCAACAGGCAGGGAGTGGGTTGTCGGTGCGCGCTTGGTGTGCGCGCGAGGCGGTCAGCTATGCGGCATTCATCTACTGGCGTCGACGCGTAGCGCAGCCAGCGGTGGTGGCGCCACTGACGTTGATGCGGGTAGATGGCGGTGAGACAGCAGTCGGTGGTCTGTGGTTGTCGGTGGGCGGGGTTCGCATCGAGGTGAAACCGGGGTTCGATGCCGGGTTGTTGAAGCAGGTGGTGGCCGCATTGGTCTCGTGATGCTGGCGACGATTCTGAGTGCGGCGGCGGTGTATGTGGTGGCCGAGCCGGTCGATTTGCGCAAGTCCATCGATGGTTTGGCGCTGGCGGTGGAGAGCAGTCTGGGGCATTCGCCGTTATCGGGTGCGGTGTTCGTGTTTTTCAACCGGGGCCGGGACAAGGTGAAGCTGTTGTGGTGGGATCGTCACGGTTTCTGGCTGGCCTACAAGCGGCTGGAGAAAGGCCGCTTCCGCAAGCCGGTTCAGGGGACGATTTCGCGCTCGGACCTGCTGCTGTTGCTGGAAGGCGTGGACCTGACGGTGGCCCGTTTCCGCGCGGTTCGCGCGGGTCGGGTCGGCTGAGTCGAAAGTGCCTGAAACCCGCATCAGAGCTGGGCTTTCGGGTGGTCCACCGGGTATAATGGCAGCCATGAATGCCGCCGCTCTCGCCGAAGAAAATCGTACTCTAAAGGCCACCCTGGCCCAGCGCGAGGCGCGCATCGAACGGCTGGAATTCGACCTAGCGCAGCTGAAGAAGCTGCTGTTCGGCGCCCGTTCCGAGCGACTGGCGACCCTCCCCGACATCGACCAACTGCCGCTGTGGGATGAGGTGCCCGAGGACGCCCCCGTCGCCAGTCCGGTGGCGTTCAAGACGGTGGTGGTGCAATCGCCCGCCAAGAATCAACCGAAGCGCACCGCACTGCCGGCGCATCTGCCGCGAGAGATCGTGGTATTGCCGTTGTCGGCACAAGACCGGCAGTGTCCTGCCTGCGGTGAGGAACGGCCGGTGATCGGCTACGAAAGCTCCGAACGCTTGGATTACGTCCCGGCGCAACTGAAGGTCGTGGAAACGCGGCGGGAAAAGTGCGCCTGCGCGAAGTGCCAAGGGCAGTTGACCACGGTACCGGCCCCGCCGCAAATCATCGAGCAGGGCATCCCTCTGCCGGGTCTTCTGGCACATCTGCTGATGGCCAAATACGGCTATCACCTGCCGCTGTACCGCATCGAGCAAATCTTTGCCCACCAGGGTGTCCCCATTGCCCGCACCACGTTGTGCGACTGGGTCATCCAGAGCGGCTGGCAGCTGCAGCCCTTGGTCGAGCGGATGCTGGCGTTGCTCAAGCAACAGCCGGTGATCTTCTCGGACGACACCACTGTGGCGGTGCAGGACCGCGGCAAGACGCGGGAAACCCGGTTTTGGGTATACGCCGGCCACTCGCCGCCCATCGTCGTCTATGACCACACCGAAACCCGGGCGGGCAAGCATCCCAAGGCCAAACTGGAAGGCTACAGCGGCTACCTGCAGGCGGACGCCTATGCCGGTTACGACCAGATCTTCGCCGCAGGCAAGGTCCTGGAAGTGGCGTGCTGGGCGCATGCGCGCCGCAAGTTCTTCGAGATTGCCCGACAGACCGAGAACGGCAAGCGCATCAGCGCCCATGAGGCCTTGGAGTACATCGGCCGGCTCTACGCCATCGAACGGGAGGCCAAGGAACAGCAACTCGACGCCGAAGGCACCCGAAAGCTACGGCAGGAACAGGCGCGGCCGATCCTGGCCGAGTTCAAGTCCTGGCTCGAAGACCGGCTGCGCCAGCTGGCGCCCAAGACCCCCACTGCCCAGGCCATCGGCTATGCCCTCAAGAACTGGCCGGCGCTGGAGCGCTATACCGAAGACGGTCGCCTGGAGATCGACAACAACCGCAGTGAGCGGGCGATCCGCCCCCTCACCATCGGCCGCAAGAACTGGCTGTTCCTCGGCTCGCCCAAGGGCGGCCAGGTCGCCGCCACGGTGTTCAGCCTCATCCAAACCTGCAAGGAACTCGACCTCAACCCAGAGGCCTACCTGAAAGACGTCCTGACCCGTTTACCCACCACCAAGCAGAGGGAGATCGACAGCCTGCTACCCCACAACTGGAAACCAGCCAACGTATAAGGTCCTGACGGTTAACTGTTCGGCGGCATCAGGAAAAGACTGTCCTCCAGCGGACGCTTACGGCCATTTTACTGTTTTATCCTTTGGCAACTTGTAAATATGGCGCAGGAGCTTTTGCATTTGTTCGGGAGTGAAGGGCGGCGCCTGGGCGAGATGGTGACGAATGCGATCCGCCTTTTCCTGGAGCGTGAAGGTGCAGGGTAGATGATAAAGAGTCTCTTGGCGAACCCAATGGATCAGATACTCGGCCGGGTTGAGAGCGGGCGAGTACGGGGGGGTATGCAGAAACTCCACCGTGGTGGCTTTCAAGTCCGGCCAGTGGGCGAGTTCGGCGATCTCCGACAGCAACTCCCTTGCGGCCACTTCCATGGCGTGCCGATGGGTGCGGGCATTGTCCAGAATCAGGGTGATCCAATGGCACCCTTGCTGTACGTAGCGCAGCACCGTCAGCACCACGACGAAGACGACATCGCCGGTTTTGCCCTGGGAGCGGAATTGAACCCCGGTGAGCCCCCGGTGCAAATCGACGGTCAGAAAACCATTCAGCCGGGTCCGCTGGCGTTCGTCGCTGGGCACTCTGGGCGCGGTATTCCGCTCGGCCCAAGCGTAATGCGTATCCGGAACGGAGCGCAGGGCAAACTCATCCAGCGCCACCCGAGCGCGGTCCGGAGACCTGGCTTCCTCCACCTTTTTTTTCCAAGGCGTCCACGAAGGCCGCCTGTAGCCGCGGTCGAGGCGGCCCATAGTCCCGATGCACCCGCTGGTGGGAAAGCCCGAACTGATCAAACAGTGGGTACAGGCGCCCCAACCCCAGATGAATATTCCACTTGGCGGCGATGAGGGCCTGCGCCCGCCGGGCCGTCCATTGATAGCTGTCCAGGCCATAATCGGCCGGCGTCTTATGCAGCAGGATGTAACGCAAGACTCGCCGTTGCCGGCAGGACAGAGCTTGGGGAACACGTCGCCGCTCCGGGGCCAGCAGCGTCTTAAAGCCCCCATGAAGATACAAATCCAGCCAATGCTCCAGCGTCTTGCGGCGAAGGTGCTGAGTCCGGCACACGTCCGCCAAAGTCTGGCCGTCCCAAACGGCCTTCAAGGCCGTGAGACGACGCCGGGGACGTTGCTCCTTGTGCCGGTAATACTGCTTCTGCCACTCCTCCCGGTCTTGAGGGGCCAACCGTTGGATACGGATTCTTCGGTTCATAACCGCCTCCCTTCCACAAATTGGTCAACTTCTCTCCTCTAAGAATAGCCCTTTTTGGAGCGAGAAGGGAGTAATATCCTCCAAGAGGACTGCGAACTTCCGGAAAGCAGGACTTATTCTCTCTGCCAGATACTGAATTTCAACTTCCAATAGCAACGACCCATTTTCTTCATGACAGCGAACAATGCCTCCATCATGAAAAATGGAAAATACATCGCTGATATTTGCGGAACCTTCAATCTTCATAGGCATAACAATTGATTGAATAGTTTCCGTATAGCTTCCGGCCGTTTCCATCACGCCGCCTGGCACCTGACAACATGCCTTGATCTGCCTCGTCTATCCTTCCGTATATCATCCCTTTTCATCAAGATAGACCATTCTGGATTGCATGACACGCTGGCTCTCCCCTCCGAGTTGATCCATCTCTACGAGACCCAACTGTTGCAGCATGGGGTCCAAGCACCACAGCGCCCGTACTATCTGAAATGGATGCGCTATTACTGGGATTTCTGTCACAAATATGCCTTGGGGGCCATGGAGCAAGCGAAAAAAGAATCAGATAGAGACAGGGAGCATGACATGGGGCGATATTCCTGATTCGCCATCGAAAGCAGTCGCTGGTCAGTCAAGAGCGGCTTTTGACCGACAGTGCCAGTTCGAGAAACTCCCTAATGCTGCCGATCGAGCGAAATCAACCGCCAGGCAGAGTGGCCGTTTTGGCCGAAAACCGGTCGCCGCGCGCATCTTACGAATGCCCGGAACGGGCTCTGTGCCGATAGTCTAAAGCGTGAAGCGAAAAGCGCCGACCAGCGCCCCGGGTATCTTGCTGCCGCCGAGCGCACGGCTGTGATAGGTATCGATGTCGGGATGGACCGGGCTTTCGCGGGTCAGCGCCTCGAGCGCCGAGCCGAACACTCGGTACAAACTGTCGTCGAACCGCAGATCATCGATGGGCGCCGCGATTTCGCCGTTCTCGACCCAGAAGCAGGCGTAGCGGGTCATGCCGGTCACCCGGGCGGCCTGGACATCGCTCCAGTTGAGATAATGCAGATTGCTCACGTAAAGACCGGTACCCAGGCGGTTCAGTACCTCGGTCTCGGGCAGGTTGCCGGGCATCAATTCCGGCGCGCGTAAATGCTCTCCGAACCAGCCGGTCGGATCCGCCGCATTGGACGGGACGCCATATTGTTTTGCGGAACGGGAACTCACCAGCAGGTTTTTCAATTGTCCCTTCTCGATGAGCATCAACTCCACCGGCGGAAGCTCGCCCAGACTGTTGAAGCGCGGCGTGAGCGCCAAGCCGAAGTTTTCTTTCAGGGTGAACAGTTCGGATAAAGTGGCCTCACCTTGGATCAGCCGCTTGAGGGCACAATTGCCGTCCCGGTACGCCCGGTAGCTGAGGGCGCCCCAAGAGAACATGGCGACGAGGTCGGCGACGGCGGCCGGCGCGAAATAAACCCGATACTCGCCGGGCGCGATCGCGCGGCTGGGACGTTTCAAGAAGGCAAGCCGGTCCTTGTCGGCATTCAGGAGGGTTTGGAACCGTTCCTCATTCCATACCGGCCCCCAGAAACGATCTTTGACGGCCTTGTTATCCCCGGAAGTGTTGGTCGTGAACAGGGAATAATCCACCCATAGGGATGCGGTCGAAAACCAGTGATTCAATCCCGCCGAATTGCGGACTGCGCGGACTTGCGGGCCGGAGGCCAAGAGTCCGGTAAAGTCCGTTCCCTGAGTAACGCGGGCGATGGCACCGACTGCATCGGCTGCGTCCGGCTCTGATCCCGAATGTTCGTGTGCGCTGGTTCCGTGGTTTTGCAGGGGCACCGCGAAAGGGTCTTCCGGGAGAGTTCGGGCTTCCTGACGTGCTCGCTCCAAACAGGAAAAGAGAAGCGCCCGGTCCCGATCGACGTGGCCGCCGAGGTCGAACGTGAAAGTCACCTGACGGCCGGCCCACTGAAAGGTGAGTGCCAGGTTTCTCTGCAGCACGGCCGTGGCTTGCCGCACTTTGGAATCGTTGAACCGCACATAGGTTTGATCTTCGGCGCTGAGTTGGAGGCTGAGCGCTTCTCCGGCCTTCAAGTCGGAAAAGGCCGTATCCGCGAGATCGTCGAACAGCCGCCGGGTTTCCGGAACAAAGCTCACGCGCCACCTCCGAACACGTTGATGCCCGCAAACAGACAGGGCGGGGCGGCATGGCCGACGCGGATGAGCTGGTTGGGTTCGCCTTTCCCGCAATACGGCGTTCCGAAGAGCTCCCGCTCGTCGCGGCAACCGACCTGCTTCAGCGCGTTCCAAAAGGGCACCGTCACCCCCCGGTAATTGGGATTTTTGAGGACATCGGTCAACCGGCCTTGTTCGATCCTGCGTGCGTATTCGCAGCCGAACTGGAATTTGTTGCGGTAGTCGTCGATGGACCAGGATCGATTGGATTGCATGTAAACGCCTCGCTCCACGGACGCGATCATCTCGGCCAGGGAACTGGTGCCAGGTTCCAGGTTGATGTTCGCCATGCGGTCGATCGGCGCCCGATTCCAGCCGGCCGAACGGAAATTGGCGACGCCGGGAAGGCCGAGTCGGGACTGGCTTTCCAAACTGCCGAGCCCCCGCAGCAACACGCCGTCCCGGATCAGATATTCCCGCGTCGCGGGGTTTCCGCATTCGTCGAAGGCGTAAGAGGCAAACTCACCCTCGACGGTCGGGTCGAAGGTGACGTTCAGCAGGGGCGAGCCATAGCGCAGCCGGCCGAAATCGTCCGGTTTCACGAAACTCCAGCCGGCATAGTTGCGCTCGTCACCGAGGATGCGGTCGAGTTCCAACGGATGGCCGATCGATTCGTGGATCTGCAGCAGCATCTGGTCCGGCGCCAGGATCAGGTCCAGCGTCTCATCGGGACAGTTCTCGGCGTGCAGCAACTCGAGGGCCTCGCGCCCCGCCCGCTCGCACTCCGCGTGAAGAGCCGGAAAATCGAAGAATTCCAGCCCCGCCTGACGGCAGCGGGCAGTCGGGCCGTTCAGCGAACGCTGCTGGGTCTCGGCGCCGTCCTGGGCGGTGGCTGCGCAATGGCTGGAAATCTGCAGCCACTGCTGTTCGATATCCGTGCCGCTGGATGAGACGTAGTGCACCGTGCTTTCCACCAGTGTGGCTTCGGCGGCCGTGCTGACGATCTTGTCGGACACTTTTAGAGACCGGCTGGCGCGGATCAGTTGATCGGTCAATTCGGCGAGCGTCAGATGGTCGAAACCCGATTGCCGGGTGCTGACGAAGCGTCCGCGAACCGTAGGCCGGTGCCTTTCGGCGAATGGGAACAAGGCATGGCGCGCGCAGGTCCGGGCCAGGTGCGAGGCCCGCCGGGCGGCCTGGACCAAACCCTGTTGCGAGAGATCGCTGGTGCCGGCATAGGCGATATGGCCGTCCACCCGGGCTTCCACCATGACGCCGCGCTCCAGGCTGACGGTGTTGTCTTCCGGGAGGTGATTGCGGACGGCACGCCGATAGGTCTGTTCCTGGACGAAACGCAGGCCGATCCAATCAGCCTCGGCCTGGATCCGGGCCAGTGCCCGGTGAATATCGAATGCGGGGACTTCCGGAAGAAAGCTGACCGGGAGGTTCATGTTTCGCTGCTCGAGTAGGCGGTTGGCTCGGCATCTTATCACGTGACTGGAAAGAGTTTCATGCAAAGGCTGGAAAGGCCTGAGTAGTAAGCTGCCGGCGAGCTGTCGTTCACAGACGGCGGTCCGGTAGCAGGTGTACTTCGTCCGATAAATGCATGTCGATACCCCATCGGGCCGATCGCTGCATATTTCTCCGGAACAGCCGCCCACGTAGCGGCTTTGCGGCGCAATGTCCGCACGGACGGGGAGATAAAACTGGCTTTGCAACCAGGGCCGGGGCTGTGCCGCTATGAATAAGGATTGCAGGCTAGCCTTTCAGTGCATAAACCACGCCTATTGAAAAAGGTTCCGCAGTAATAACGTCAAGGTATAACACACGCAGGTCGTAATCGCCGCAAGGCCCAGTGCGAGCCAGAAATTTAGCGCGCATTCCAGCAGTAGAGGCAAAATCCAGAAGAAGGCCAGTGAAGGAAGCACCAGCCAGACGATTTGCCGTGAGAGTTCAGTGATCGACTCGGTATCCCCGGTGTCGACGTAGAGCCAGATGAGGGCCAGGATTGACGTGACGGGTAGGGAAGCAATGAGGGCAGCAATCAGACTACTCCGTTTCGCCGTTTCGGAAACGGCCGCGACCAGAAGGGCGGATATCAAGACCTTGATGGTGAAATACATAAGCTGCTCTTGTCGGCGTCCCGGACGGCCCGGGTGAGTATGCCAAAGCCCGCCGGTCTGCGGCACTGCGTGTAGTCATGATGGTCTCTCGAGATTCGTTCGTCACCCTGAAGCTTTTCTGCCTCTCCAAATAACGCCGGTAAATTTCAATTTTGTGACAACTGCTGCTTGACGGTGCTATGCCCCAAGTCCATCATCGCCGACGCGACGGGGACGGCTGTTGATTTCCTATCATTCAAACGGGCGGAGATGAGCATGCAAACGTCATCGTTGACTGGCCGGATCACCCCGCATTTTCCGAATCATCTGCTGCTTGATGACATATGGGAGGACTTATGTATAAGAAACGTGCGTTTTCTTGTGTCGGTGCCGTCTTGTTGGGTCTTGGGCTTGCGGATTCCGGATGGGCCGCAAGTCGATGCATTCCAGTTGAGGGCAAGATTTTCAATAATGCCATGGGCCCGGGCGGCACACTTGGGATCGCGCATGTCATTTTCGCCAGAGAGAAATTTAAATGCGGGCTGCAGGGAGTCGGAAAGCATGCGGGTCCCGACAGCATCGGCCCACTGAATTTCGATCACACCATGGTGTGCGACGACAATGCGGGGACGTATGATCTGCCCGTTCATTCCCAACTCGTTTGGGACACAAGCGGCTATCCGACGAGCGTCCCGGTGGATTGCGCGATTCCCGGCCTTCAGAGTTTCTCGTTTATTGAAGTGTCGAAACCGGTGCCCGGCAGCGGAACCGGACGATTCCAGAATGTCGTGGATGGCCAGATCACCATTAAAGGAACCTTGCATTGCAGTCTGGCAATCGACATGAAATTTTCGGGACAACTGTGCTTTTAACGGCACGGTTCCCGCGCTAATTCTCGTTGTCCGATCGCCCTGTCGTTTTTGCGCCTTTTGGGACTTTCTAGTCGCCAAAAGGCGCAAAAACTCGGCAGTGACTCGCTCCTCGGTTTACCGAAGCCGTCGCGGACGCATGGCCACAGCCGGCTTAGCTGGCTACGGTAAGTGACCGGCCTGCTGTCGAGGAAGGCAGGCATGCCTAACCCCGGTCATCTACTCTAAGGCCCATCGTCGGCCGATTCCGGGCGTTTCGGGAGAACGGGTGATGTCCGTCCGGAAAGCCCAAGAGTTTTCGGCGCCTTAATGTTTTCGAGTCCGGTTTTTTCATATCGTGCGTTCGTTTTTCGGAACGAGTAGCGCCAATTTTTCCGTTCTGCGTGTTTGGCACGTCCTATCGGAATTCAGCGAATGTTCCGCTGGTTTGCCGTTTTCGTTTCAGGGCCTTTACCCGGCTTTCTCCGGGGTCGAATTCGTGCTTTAAAGTATGTCAATCATCATGGCGGCGGTGCCGACGTTGGCCGTGTTTGCCCTTATGGGGCTTGTTATAGCCATGGTTATGGTGATGAAGATTATGTTGGTGGTAGTGATGTTTGTGGCCGTGTCCGTAGGCATGGCCAACGTGGCGAGGATGCACCACTCGAGTGCATCCTTCCAGTGCCATCACCATTATGATCAACGTAGCCAGAGACCAGGATCGAGCTGACGCTTTCATTTTCGTAACCCATTACCGAGAATTGATGTTGTCTAGGCCGGGCACGCCGTGTTTCTCGGCGACCGATCACGCAATTGCTTGCGCGAGTCCTTTCTACTACGGCTGAGATTAACGAGGCCTGAACATGCCCGTATTTCCTCTCACAGGGGCGAAACCTCCTCTGTGTCCGTCGACCATTGCGTCAGTACCAATGGTCAAGAAAGAAGAGCCACGGTGGTATCCTGACCGTGAACTCGGCGGTCGAGTGTTGGAAAAGGTTAGCAGCAAGGGCAACTATTTAGCGCCCATGAGAATTACCCGAAAACCGTGCGATTACCGACGCGGCTGTCGTGGGTCATCCACCATAACTGCAGCTGTAGTACCAAGCGCCGATCTCAGCAGGCTGTTCGCTCTGAGCCTGTCGAACGGTTTTTCGGTCCTACCGGAATAGGCTCTTGGTAAGTTTCAATTCTTCGTTCCATCGTATCGTTTTGTAAGACCTATAAGAGAGGAAACAAAACCATGGAATTCAGATCCTTTGGCAATTCCGGGCTGAAAGTTCCGGTTCTCAGTTTAGGCACCGCCACTTTCGGCGGTGGAAACGAATATTTCCGCGCCTTCGGAAGCACCGATGTTCAGGAGGCCAGTCGTTTGGTGGATATTTGTCTGGACGCGGGCGTCAATCTTTTCGACACCGCAGACACTTATTCTCATGGCTTGTCGGAAGAAATTCTCGGCCAGGCCATCAAAGGGCGCCGGGGCAAGGTTCTGATTTCGACGAAAGCGACCTATCCGATGAGTGACGAACCCAACGACCGGGGCACCTCGCGCCATCACCTCGTACGCTCCTGCGAAGCCAGCTTGCGGCGACTGAACACCGATTACATCGACATTTACACCATGCACGGATTCGACGAGCTGACGCCGATCGACGAAACGCTGCGGGCGCTCGACGATCTCGTGCGAAGCGGCAAGGTCCGTTATCTCGCCTGTTCCAATTTTTCCGGCTGGAATTTGATGAAATCGCTGGCTCTCTCGGAAAAATACGGCTGGTCCCGCTATGCGGCTCATCAGGCCTATTACTCGCTGATCGGACGCGATTACGAGTGGGAGCTGATGCCGCTGGCGCTCGATCAAGGCGTCGGAACGGCCGTCTGGAGCCCGCTCGGTTGGGGAAGACTCACCGGGAAAATTCGCCGTAATCAACCTCTCCCGGCGCAAAGCCGGCTCCACAAAACGGCGGAAATAGGACCGCCGGTACCCGATGAACTCGTGTATCGCGTCGTGGACGCCCTGGACGAAATAGCGGCGGAAACGGGCAAGACCATTCCGCAGATCGCGATAAACTGGCTCTTGCAGCGCCCGACGGTGTGTACCGTGGTTATCGGCGCCCGCAACGAAGCGCAGCTCAAAGACAACCTCGGCGCAACCGGCTGGAACCTGACTCCCGAACAAATGGCGAAGCTGGATGCCGCGAGCGACGTGACACCGGTTTATCCCTATTGGCACCAGCGGCACTTCCTGGTGAATCCCTAACGGGCGTCCGTGTACAACCGTCGAAAAATCGGTGAGGTCGGTTGACAATAGTGGACGCCAAAGACTATGGCTTCCGCCGGTTTCGATAGAACTGTTGAGCATAGGCCGTGGGCGATACATTGCCCAATCGGGCCCGGCGCCGCTGGCGGTTGTAAACGATTTCGATCCATTCGTTACGTTCTTTACGCACGGTGACAGATCGCGCTCCAGCTTCAGCTCGGCGAGTTCTCGCCTCATCCGACTCATGATTGGAGACTTTGGTGTCCATTCTTTCCGGCTTACCTCACAAGTCGGTAATGCTTACCTCCTGCACACCCAGCTCCGCCGCGGCCCGTCGCGCTACGCTCTGGCCTAGCCACAAGGGTTGATGGGCGTCGGAGTTGATGACGAAGCGGAACCGTTGGCGGTGTGGACCGTAGAACCGCATCCAATCGCAGCGCCACACATAGCGGTTGTTGAGCTCCACCAGACATTGGCCCGGAACCCGGTTGAGGTTGGTATCGAGCGCGTTGGGGTGGGCGATAATCACGGGCGATCCGGTGGCCAGCAGTTTTTCTACCGCGCGGTAGTCTGCGTCGCGATCGTAGCAGTGGTAGATATAGTAGTCGAAATGCAGGCTAGAGGCGAAATCCACCGACCCCGCGCCGTCTACCTCGGTGCCCACCCAGAGGCCCAGGGCCCGCAGGTCGTGGACATAATTGTCGTACAAACTGTCGGCGAAATGTTCAAAATGGTCACTGATGCCGATGATCTCCGCATGGCGCACCCGAGCGATCAGCTCGGCCGACTGCTCGGGCACGACCGAACCGTCGTACTGGGAATAGGTCGTGTGGATGTGCAGGTCCTGGGGAAGTCGGAAGGGCTGCATGTTCTTGAACCTCCGGTTGGAATTCATTAATGGCAAGCTTGCAATGGTCGTGTTACCGATGTCACCCCGGATCGTCAAGTTACCGCTGCTTTTCAATCGAACTGTTCCTGAAAGACTGGATATTCTCAATCGGGGATACGGATGAAATCGGACCGCTACAGCTAACCGCGGTGTCTGAGTCGAGACCTGAAAGAGAAGGGATTCACCAAATGATAACCTTTAGGATCTATAACTAACGGCGCCACCACGAGTTCGTGGCAACGAGTCTGCCCAGTACAGGCTGATGAATGAAGCGCCCCACCGTTTCGGAATCATTTCGACTGATGGCGGGGGGAATTGTTATTGTCCGGTAGAAGAATGTTAAGGAGTTGACAAATATGAACGTGAAAATGCGTAACGCGGTTCTGGCGAACTTCTTGCACAGCGATAGTGAAAATCCGCTTCCCAAAATTCCGATTTTGTTTTGCTTGAAGACATCTAACTTTCTTTCCGGCATTGTAGCGGTAGGGGCTCTGGCGATCGGCACTGCAGTACCCGCCACCTCGGTCTCCGCCGCAGAGAACGAGATGAGAACTGCCCCACTACCTCTCAATTCAGGTTTCTTCGCGCCGGTTGCTCCACGGGAATTGGTGCAGACCTTCACCGATGGCGAATATGCCGAGCCGGTCCGAAGTGCGGTTACATTGAGCTGCAGCTTGAATGCGGGAGTACCTGCACCACAAGGCACACACCCTAATCCTGAGCAGGCGTGTGCCGAGCTGGAGAAGGCTAGCGGTACGTTAGCCGGTCTTCCCAAGGATCAGAACATCATGTGCCTGACGGTTTACGAACCGGTCACCGTGACGATCAGCGGAGTTTGGGATAGCAAGTTTGTTTGGGAGCGGGCCACCTACGGCAATCGGTGTGAGTTGATCCGTGCGACGGGGACCGTGTTCAAAGAATGGCCATTCCAGGTCAATTGATTTTATTGATCAGGAAAAGGGGGGACGCCCGGCCGAGCGGGGCAAGGGTATCGGCGACATCGGCCGGCGTCGGGCCGCCATTCGCCGCCGATCTTGGCAAAGCGATAGGCGCGGCCGTCGGGACGCACGACATAAATGTCGTGCGCGGTCAACACCAACTGGCGATCGTAACTGTGGCGCCAGCGTAACCCCCAGGGTCCGATGTTCCGGGTAGGCGCTGTTGTGAGCGCCTGAATTCCAGCGGCAGTCGGCCGGTGCCGGAATAGTCGGATTCCGCCTGGTATTTGTTGCCGGTGGCACCGTTGACGGGATTGGTGCCGTTGCAGGCCTGCGGTTGTCCCGCATTCTTTTGAGCCGGCGGCGGGGGTGGGGTGTAGTAGACCACATGCTGTCCGAGGCGCTGCAGCCGTTCACGCTGCCGTGGACTTCGAAAACGTTGGGGCCAGGCTGGAGCGTCACCGAGGCGGCGCCGGACCCGAGGAAGTTGATGTGGGTCGTGAAGGTGCCGGACTGCTGGAAAAACGGGACGCCATTCAGGGTGGCCGTAACCTGCCCGACATCCCCCTGATTGGCGGTCCCGGAGCCGGTACCGGCGACACCGACTTGGGCCGTCACCACCGTGCTGCCGCGAGCCGGCGCCGTGAAGCTGAGCGAGCAGGCGTCGGCCGCGCCGGCCGCAAGAAGATTCAGAACCAGCAGCGCACAAACGAGCATGCGCGATGTTCCCATGGTGTTCCCAACCAGGGCACAGAATCGTATCCCTGCCCCCATCGTTTTTACATCGTAGATCTCACGAAAACGTGTTTGACCATCCCTGCCAAAGCGGCAGGCGCAAATCCAACACATATAGTTAAGGCGCGTGTCAGAAATCGATCCGTGACCGACCCCGCAATAAAGAAAAAAGCTTCGAATGACGAGCATATGGCGTCCGCTCAGCCCGGCCGGGCGTCATTGGTAGAACGATATAAATCCAATGGCACGTCGGAACGGACATTCATATGTCGGCCTCTTATCGCGCCGGTCGGAAGGACTGGATCGAGGCTCGTCTATCGGTCCGCCGGTTGCTTCCTGTTTGTCGAATGCAGAAACTTGAGCGTCCGTTCCCACTCATAGTGAAATTGGAGACAGGCGCTGGAGCCGACAACTCGAACAGCCCTGTTACAATTCCCTCGCGTGCGGTCGTTTTGCCCAATACACTGATCTCCGAAGACTGGCTCGCCGATTTGAAATCTCGGATACCAAGATCAGAATTTTCGGTGGTGGGTCAATTTAGTTGAAAGCAGTGGCGATTAATGAAGAGGCCGATCACCCCATCGTGAAGCAACTCAGATTTTGAAAAGCAGATCGTTTTGCGAGTTAAGCGCTTGATGCGAGTGCGTAACAAAAGGTTTTTGTTTTCGATCTTTTGCGTATATTTCTTACCAATGACGTGCTGGTTTGCCGGAATGAACGCCGCATAGCTTGGCCAATCATCGGTGTAATAGGTTCGAATATTGAAAACGCGCAGATTGGCGATCAATTGTTCGCAAACGTCCTCTTTGCGCCGCCCAAACACAAATGACAAAATGCATCCGGTGGCGGCGTCGATGGCGTACCAGAGCCAACGTTGGTTCTTCTTGCGAGCCCCATAGCTCCACTGTTCGTCCGCCTGAACATCCATCGGCGAATCAAAGAGATGCCTGATTTCCACGGCGATTTCCCGAGAGCCGATGTAAGGATTCACCGTGACCACTTCGGTGGACTTTTTTTCAGTGTAGACATGACTGTGTTTTTCCCAATCCCGAGAACACGAGCGGTATCTCGAATACCACTGCCATTCATCGCCATGTCAACAATCTGTTCTTTGATACCGGACTCGTAGGCCCGGTAAATGTATTCGGTCTTGAAGGTGCGCCCACAGTGCTTGCAACGAAAGCGGGGGTAACCACTCTGTGTACCATAGCGCACCACATCGGAACTTTTACAGTATTTGCACGGAATCGTTTGATAGGCCATTGGTCCAGTCAATGCTTAACAGGCTGTTGATTTTCTCGGCCCCGGAAGCCGCATGAATTCGTTGGATGGATCGCATAAAATAGGCATAACCGATTGTTTGTCATGGCAAAATGATATCATTTCAAGATACTTTGGACTCTTTCATGCGCGGCGCCGACATCACCCAGCAAGAACTCTTCAGCTACCGAACCTTGGAAGACCGGATTCCCAAGGATCATCCCCTTCGGAAGCTCCGGGCCGTGGTCGACATTCTGCTGACCACGCTGGACTCGGAATTTGATGCCCTCTATGCCCGGACCGGCCGGGAATCGATTCCGCCGGAGCGGCTGCTGCGCGCCAGTCTCATCCAAGTCTTGTTCTCTGTCCGCTCCGAGCGGCAGTTGGTCCAGCAGATCGAATTCAATCTTTTGTACCGCTGGTTTGTCGGGCTGACCCTGGATGCCGAGGTCTGGGACCACTCCACCTTCAGCGCCAACCGGGATCGGTTGCTGAACGAGCGGATTTCCCGGCTGTTTTTCGAGCGGGTCGTGTTGCTGGCGGAATGGCAGGACCTTTTGTCGGACGAGCATTTCTCGGTGGACGGCACGCTGATCCAGGCGTGGGCCTCCATGAAGAGCTTTGTGAAAAAGGATGGCAGCTCGCCTCCGCCGGAGGACGGCGGCCGGAATCCGTCCGTCGATTTCAAGGGCGAAAAGCGCTCCAACGCGACCCACGCCTCGACCACTGATCCGGAGGCTCGCCTTTACAAGAAAAGCGAAGGGGATAAAGCTCAACTGTGCTTCATGGGCCATGCCCTGATGGAAAACCGGACCGGCCTGGTCGTGGATGTCGAGGTGACTCACGCCACCGGCACGGCGGAACGGGACGCGGCCAAGATCATGATCGGTCGCACCGTCACGAAGCCCGGCGCGACGGTCGGGGCGGACAAGGCTTACGACGTGCCGGAGTTCGTGCAAGCTCTCCGGGAGCAGCGGGTCACGCCGCATGTCGCCCGGAAGGAAAAAGGCTCCGCCATCGATGGCCGCACCACCCGACACGCCGGCTACCGGACCAGCCTGAAGAGGCGCAAGCGGGTGGAAGAAATCTTCGGGTGGTCGAAGACCGTGGGCGGGTTACGCCAGACCCGGTTCCGGGGTTTGAAGAAGGTGGCGGCCCAGACCGTGTTCACTTTCGCCGCCTACAACCTGACCCGGTTGGGTGGGCTGTTCGGCTGGCGATGGTCGACGGCCTAGGCGGGCGTCTGCCCAAAATTCGCCGAAAGGCGGCAAGAACCCCCAAGCGGGGGGATGAAAACCGGCTAGAACCGGGATTTCAGAGCTAAAAGGACCTTCAGCACTAAAAATTAAGCCGCCGATAAGGGGTAAAGCCGAAGGCATGGAGGCGAATTTCAACAGCCTGTTAAGCTAAGAAATAATTGTACATTGTAGTATATAAACTACTTAAACCCACCACCGAATTTTCGATCGGATAGTGACGCCCTTTAATGCGAATTAAGGGCTGTCCGGCCACTGGTTCAACAGGAACATGGCCGCCGCGAGGCGGCCGAAGACGTGAACGAGGAGTCCCCGCGAGGAGCGGACTTTGCTGGCCGCCTCGATACCGGTTTTCGCTTGAATCCGAAAAGCGCGCGCCACGCTTTGCGGTCCACTCCTACGAACATGCGCGGGCGATGATGACTCAGGACATGTAGGACCTATACGACGTATAGGTCCTAGTTCACTGTTCCGTCAAGAAGTTGATGGTCAGCTCGGACCGCTGGTTAATCCGACTTCCAGGTGATCTGCGTGATGGCGTTCATGTCCTCGAATTTGTCGTCGTGGCACGACGGGGTCGAACTCGTCAGCGACAACGTGTGCGTGTCCTGCGACGTGACGAAGCTCATGTGGAGACTCCCTGACCCCATTCCCTTTGGCCCTTGGCCGAAGACATAAATGGCCGACTTGCGGGCGATCCCGTCGAAGTACTGGTAAACGATCGACATGACACACGCCCCGTTGTTGCCAACGATGATCTGGGACAGGTCGGTGGTGCCGTTGATCGACACCTGTGAGCCGTTGGGGTCGCCCAACGGCAGATTGCCGTAGGCCGTGCCCGACGTTTTCCCCGCGTCACTTGTGGTGAACTCGTACACCTGCGTGTTGATGGAACCACATCCTGTCGGATTGGTGTTGCTGCTCATGGTCATTCTCCTTTTCTTTTTCTTTTTCATGGATTCCGCCCGTCACCTTAGCCGGGCTACCGCTTGCGGTTTATCACCCAACGGAGGGAGCGGCACTTTCAGCGTAGGCCAGAATCGCTGGAATGCAAGGTTCGGCACGGTTGAATGATTCCGTGACAGAATAAAATGGTCGGGATAGACTGATTCCGTCACGAAATCACAAGGTACGGACAATGACACGCGGCGGGAAAGCGGCCCGGCGCTGGGCGAAAGTCGAAATGGGGCGCTGGAACGGTCACGATGCGGGTGCCGGTCCATCTGGCGGATGACATTCGGGCGTTTATCGAGCGGCGCATGGGCGAAGCTCACAAGGCGCCCGAGACCACGCCCGCACCCGAACCGTTGGAACTGTGGCAGGGTGACAAACGATGTCAGGCGGCCACGTCCAAGGGATCACGATGCCGCTCGCCCTCGGCGGTCGTCTACAAGCTCCAGCACGCCGGCCGATCCATTGAGATCGGCATCTGCGCCCAGCATCAGAACCAAGCACGCCAGGGGATCGATCCGCGGGTTCATCCGTCCGTCTTGGATTCCGTGACAAAGTCAAACGGATAACCTCGTCGCATCCTGTTGCACACGCTGTTCACAGACGCCGATTGCGTCGCCATTTTTTTGCCCTTTTTGGGACCTCCAAGTCACCCAAAGGCGTAGAAAAATGGGCGACGAGTATGGCCTTCGGCGGCTCGCGGCCGTCTGGCGTTCGACCATTCCCGATCCATCCGGGGATCGGGGCCGGGCGCCACAATGACTTGACGCCGTGTCGGTGGCCTCAGGTTTGATCGCCACCTGGGCTACCGCTCGGACTCCGATCAAACATCCGGCCCTACAGCTACGCGGGGGGGCGTCGCACTTCGCTTCGCTGCCGCTACGCTTCCTGTGCTTCTTCGATGACAAGAATCTGAATTTGCTGTAACAATTTGGCAAGCACGCCTAACGGAACGGATTCCAAACGCCGGGGAAACGGCGGCTACGATGCAATCATATCTACAGTGAGGACGTAACATGAAACGCGATGGGGAAAAAGGACCGATCGGGTTCTAGCCCTAAAG
This sequence comes from Methylocaldum marinum, assembly GCF_003584645.1. Lineage (GTDB taxonomy): Bacteria > Pseudomonadota > Gammaproteobacteria > Methylococcales > Methylococcaceae > Methylocaldum > Methylocaldum marinum. Next base: position 2,062,916 of record NZ_AP017928.1, on the reverse strand, counting down.
GATGCCCTCAGGACTGAACTCCGGCCGAATGTGTTGAAAGGCTGTCTAGGCCTCGTGACCGCGCTCTGGGTGGCTTCGGCCTACGCCCAACCTGCCTATATGCCCCGCATTGTCAATAATCCCACGCCTCAGGCCAAAGCGGGTTTTGGAACATCCGTGGCCGGAGTGGGCGATGTGAACGGAGCGGTGGTCCCGGTTTATTGGACAGGATTTTCCCAAGCTTAAGTGGGTTTCTGCGGTTTAGGCTGCCTTCTGGATTGGCAGCGAATGAAAGTACATGCTATCCGGGGTTTTACCGTCAAGCGATGAATGGGGCCGCCGTTCGTTGTAGAACTTAAAATAGCGTTGTAGACCTTGCCGTGCTTGAGAAACGGAGTCGTAAGCATGCAAGTAGACTTCCTCGTACTTCACGCTTTTCCAAAGCCTTTCGACGAAGACATTATCGACCCAGCGGCCCTTGCCATCCATGCTCACCTGGATGCCACGGCCTTGGATCAGGCCGATGAACTCCGCGCTGGTGAACTGGCTGCCTTGGTCGGTGTTGAAGATCTCCGGCGTGCCATGGCGCTGAATGGCTTCCTCAACGGCTTCGATGCAGAAGTCCGTAGTCAGGCTGTTGGATAGTCGCCAGGACAGTACCCGCCGAGTGGCCCAGTCGAGCACCGCAGCCAGATAGACAAAGCCTTTCCGCATAGGGATGTAGGTGATGTCCATGGCCCAGACGTGGTTTGCTCGGGTGATCTCCAGACCTCGCAGCAGGTACGGGAACACCGGGTTCTGCGGATGCTTGCGGCGGGTGTTCGGACGCCGGTACAGCGCCTCGATGCCCATCTTCTTCATGAGCGTCGACACATGCCGGCGACCGACCTTCAGCCCATCCTGCTCCAACAGGTCACGCAACATGCGGGCACCGGCAAACGGATGATGGAGGTGCAGTTCGTCGATTCGCCGCATCAGCGCCAGATCGTTCTCTGAGACCGGCTGTGGCGTGTAGTAAACCGAGGAGCGGGAAAGCCCCAACAACGCACACTGGCGCACCACAGGGAGCTTGTCCGACCGGTCGATCATCGTTTGGCGCTCGCATCGCCCATGCGACCGAGCGCGGCGACTAAAAAATCATTCTCCATCGCCAACTCGCCGATCTTGGCGTGGAGTTCCTTCACGTCCGGCCCCTTCGATGCACTGCGCTCTGCTGCTGTAGCAAACACGTCACTCGCTCGCTCCTGCAACTGGCCCTTCCACTGCGTGATCTGGTTGACGTGAACCTCAAACTGTTCTGCTAATTCAGCCAACCTCTTGTCGCCCTTGAGCGCCGCCAAAGCAACTTTGGCCTTGAAGGCCGCCGAGTGATTTCGTCTCTTTCGTTTCATAGTCTGTTCTCCGGTTTTCGCCCTTCGAAGGGCGGTGATTAGAACAGAAACTTCACTTAAGAGGGTGTCCAAATTTCCGGGGCCGGCTCTCTTCGCGTCACCGCGAAATGGGAAAGCAACGGCGAATACTCGATCCGCGAAAAGGGCGGGCTGGTTTTCTATTTCGAGAACGTGGCCGGTACCGTGCCGGCCGGAACGGAACTCGGCCAGACGGCGAGACTGATCCGCGTGGTCGACCGCAACAACAACGCCTTGCGTTTCGGCTACAGCAACGGAAACCTGGCCACGGTCGTGGACGGCATCGGCCGGACGCTTCGGTTCTGGTACGACAATGGCGGCCACCACATCACCCGGATCACCGACTGGGCAGGGCGGACCTTCCGCTACACCTATGACGGCCGCGGCGATCTCGTCAAGTTCGAAAGCCCGGAGGTCGTCGCGGGCCGGCGTGGCGGTTCGACCACCTACAGCTATTACACCGCCGCCGACGGCACCAATCTCGATCATGCCCTGAAGACCTATACGCGGCCGAACGGCAACGGCATGAGCTTCGAGTATTACGCCAACGGCAAGACCTTCCGGCATACCGACAGTCAGGGCCACAGTTACACCTTCCGGTACAACACATTCCGCCGGGAAACGACCACCGTCGACGAGCGCGGAGTGAGCCAGACCTATCTCTTCAACGAATGGGGGCAACAGCTCCAGCACCAGCAAGGAGATGGCTCGCGGCTGGTGTATGAATACAAAGATACGGCCAATCCGCTCAACGAGACCCAGCGGCGTGACTCCCTCGGCAACACGATTCGATACGCTTACGATGTAGCCGGCAATGTGACGACGATGACCCTGCCCGATGGCAGCACCGTCACCTACGAAGGCTACAACGCCTTCCATCAGCCGACCAAGACCAAGGACGCCAACGGGCATTACACGCTGTACCGCTACGACGCCCGCGGCAACCGCACGGAGGTCATCGCCTTGAAAGCGGGTGTGAATACCGATACCCCCGCACTGGCGCAAATCGCCGCCTGGACGATCCATACCTACGACGGGGCGGGCAACCTGACGCGCACGAAGCGCGTGCGGGATTTCAGCACCCAGGAAGGCCCTTACCTCGAGTTCGGCTATGACGGTGCGGCGCTGAACCCCGTCTCGGTCAAGCGCTGCGGCTTGCAGCAACTGGGTTCGCCCACGCTGACGGATCAATGCACCACCGCCAGCCAGGCCTTCGACGCCTTGGGTCGGCCGACCGTCGCCGTGGATGCACGGTTCTATCCGGCCGAGACCCGCTACGACGACGACGGCCGGATCACCCGCGCGACCGATGTCCTCGGGGGTGTCAAGTTAACTGTGTAACTGGGGTTAGTTCATAGGGTAACTCGATTACCAAAGAGGATCACGAAGTGGTTCAACGCCCGTTTCCAATCCTGGATCGGCAGGGTCCATTTCTTCTCGATCCGCTGCAGTCCCAGATACAGGACTTTCAGAATCGCCTCATCGTTTGGAAGGGCGGCTTCGGCGCTCCCGGAGACGCCGTTTGCGATTGGGAACGCGCCGCGGGTCTTGAGCAGCTTGCGCAGGCTGAAGTTGAGTGATTCGATCGCGTTGGTGGTATACAGCACTTTGCGGATCTCCGGCGGACAATCGAAAAACACAGTCAAGCGCGTCCAATCCGCCCGCCAGCTTTGGCTGATGGCTGGGTACTTCGCGTCCCAGGTGTCCGCAAACCGCGCCAGGGCAGCTTCGGCCTCGGTCAAGGTCGCGGCGCCATAAATCGCCCGCAGGTCTTTCGCCACCGCCTTGCGCTCCTTCCAGGTGACATACTGCAGGCTGTGGCGCACCTTATGGACGATACACCGTTGGACCTGGATGTTGGGAAACACGGTTTCAATCGCTTCCGGCAGTCCCTTGAGGCCGTCGACACAGGCGATAAAGCCATCCTGAACGCCTCGGTTCTTCAACTCGGTAAAGACCGACAGCCAGAACTTGGCGCCTTCTGTGTCCGCGATCCAAAGGCCCAGCCGCTCCTTTTCGCCTTGCAGATTGACGCCCAAAGCGAGATAGACCGCCTTGTTCTTGACCGGTCCCGCTTCGCGTGATTTGACGATCAAAGCGTCGAAATACAGGATCGGATACACCGACGCCAAGGGCCGGCTCTGCCATGCCTTCACGTCCGCCAACACCGATTCGGTAACGTTGGAGATGAGCGTCGGCGAGACTTCCACGCCATACAGTTCTTCCAGATGCCCCTGAATACCACGGGTGGATAAGCCCCGCGCATACAGCGCCAGAACCTTCTCATCAAATCCTTCGAGCCGGCGTTGGCGCTTGGAAACCAGTTGCGGCTCGAAGTCTCCGTTGCGATCCCGCGGGACCTCAATCGCCAAGGGTCCGGTTTCCGTTTGAATCGTCTTCGCCGACTTGCCGTTGCGAGAATTACCGCTGCCGCGCCCTTCCGGCGCATGGGGGGCATAGCCCAAATGGGCGGTCATCTCCGCCTCCAACGCCCGTTCCACCAGACGCCGGGTCAGCTGCTTGAGCAAGCCGTGTTCCCCCAGAATGTCTTTCGGATTCGTATAGCCTTTGAGCAATTCATCCAATAAGGCGTCTTGTTTGGCTGTATCACTGGTCATGTTTTAGTCTCTTTTTCTGGCTGATTTTACAAACCAGTTACACAGTTCTTTTTACACCCTCCCTTTTGGGACGGCTTGGCAAACCGTGGGTTACGGCACGCGCCGTAATCCGCGCCACAAGCTCTGCCGCCACAGCCCGGGCGGACTCCTCGACAGTCTCGAAGACAGCGAAGGCCATCGCCGCGACTACCTGTACGATGCGGTCGGGCGCTTGAGTGCCGTGCAGGCGCCGAGCGGCGAGCGGGTCAACTTCGTGTTCGACGGCGGCGGACGGCTCTTGGAAACCACCATGGCCAAATGACACCACGCCGATCCGCCTTGCCATACCGCTTCCTGCGCTGCTTCTGGCAGCAGAGTTGTTTCCATAGCAGACCACCTGCGCGCTTATCAGCATAGACGCGCTGATAGACCGTTTCATGGCTGATGTCGGCGTGATTGCTGATCTGCTCCGGGCTCCACTGTTCCAGCAGGCGTTCTTGCGCAAACTGCCAGGTGGACTCTTCAATCGTCCGGGCATTCATCGCGCGGCGTTCGTCTGCAAAACATTGCGCCTGCTTCGGGCGGTATCCACGCCGTCCTCGGTTACGGCTCAGTTCCCGACAAATCGTGGAGGGATGACGTTCAAGCACGTTGGCAATCTCGGTTAGGGTATGTCCGGCTTTCTTCAAAGCGTAAATCTGGTATCGTTCTTCTCGGGTGAGGTGTGTGTAGTTCATCTTTGCAATTTCGACTGGCTGGTCAAAAAGGCTCGGATGCTACCGCATCCCGCCCACCTGAACAGCGTTACTCAAAATTGCACTTCATTCCTGAATTCGCCTATCGATACTGGATAAATATGAGTAAATATATATTTCTTTTAGTTGCCTATTATCTCCGGAGTAGTTCCATTGAATTAGGGCGCTACCGTTTACTTAAGATATTTCGCCCATTGAGTCGAGAATTAGGCCGAAAAATAGGTAAAAGTACTATTACTACTAAGATAGGGTTCAAGATGGATCTCGATCTTTCCGATCATATACCGCAGGATATTTACCTCACGGGGGTGTTTGAAGAGACGACATCAAATATTCTCATGTCATTGCTTAAACCAGGCCATGTCGCAGTAGATGTGGGTGCTAATATCGGTTGGTTTAGCCTGTTGTTCCGAGGTGCGTCGGTGACACTGGGAAAGTGCTTGCATTCGAGCCAATGCCTACCATTGCCTCAAAACTGAAAAGCAATTTAAGTCTGAATCAAATAAACAACGTAGTTGTGAACAATATCGCTCTTTCTGACCACAGCGGAACTGCGCGTTTATATTCAGGCCCTGAGAGTAACACAGGGGCAACGTCACTTCGAGCGTTTGATAATGGTGCAGAATCATTTGAAGTTCATCTTTCAACATTCGACGAACTTGTAGAGGATTTCAGCAGGGTGACCTTGGTGAAGGTTGATGTCGAAGGAGCGGAACTAAAAGTATTGAGAGGCATGGAAAAACTCATGCTAAATGTGCGACCCACTCTTCTAGTAGAAATCACTGACAGCTTTCTCAGAGAGATGGGTGATAGTGCTGAATCACTTATTAGATTTGTTGGTAAATTCGGATATGTCTGTTATGTGATTGGAGATGGGAAGGTAACCCTTTTGGAGAAAATGCAAGATGAACTGCCATGGCAGTGGAACGCACTCTTCACCGTTGGTTATCACTTCGGTGAAGGGCAAGTTTTTCATTTTTCTAAAGCGCCTGGAAATTAGACTCCATATGACAATCCGTATCCGCTTAACTTTGGCCTAGTACTATTTATACAATTGCGGGACCCCGGTATAATCGCTGAACAGGGTAAACAGCAGGGCACCGTGACCAATCGAAAGGCCGCATTCGACGATGTCCCCCTCGATCCCGGCAACCCTTTCCACCATGTCCTTGAAGTAAAGATAGCGATCCAAGGCGCCACGATAGACTCTGGGAAGAAAAGGCGAGTGGTTGTAGTCGGCAGGGATGCTTTCCTCAAGGGGATCGATCTTTTCGATTTTGTACCCAAATTTGGAGCGTGTCCGGAATTTTGTGTAACCGGGGTTACGGCTACAACGCTCTCTACCGCTACACCCCCGAGGGTTACCTCGGGGAACTCGTCAACCGGGCGGCAGGCGGTACCGAAGTCAGCCATCATATGTACCAGTACGACCCCCTCGGCCGGCGCACCCGCGGAGAAAGGTGGGGTCAGGTCTTGCAATAGTGCATGACGAGGTGTGATTGCAAGACCTGACCCCTGCTGTTCTGAGAGTGTTCTGAGAAGCACGACAAGAAGATCTGCGACGAAGAAGGGACCCGGTTCCCCGACGGCGTCGAGCTGTATCGCGACAGCGGCTTCCAGGGACACGAACTGGCGAATGTCACAGTCCACCAGCCGAAGAAGAGGCCGCGCAACGGCCGGCTTTCGGCCGACGACCAGGACGCCAACCGGCTCCACTCAAGCATCCGCGTGATCATCGAACACATCATCTCGAGAATCAAGCGGTGCCGCGTCGTCAAAGACGTGTTCAGGAACACCAAGGAAGGCTACGACGATGTCGTCATTGAATTGGCCTGCGGCCTGCACAATTACAGGCGCTACTGCCGAAACCAGAGTTATTGATAGCCGGCCTTTTCCTCTGTTCCGGTTATGAAAGGTGGTTTCCGATAATGTCTAATGGATAAACGCAAAAGCCCCGGCCAACAGGCCGGGGCTTTTGCGTTATTGTTCTCTCGGAATCTCCTCCGCCTCCAAATGCCGCCGTTTATGAATCACGGCCAGCACCTCAATGAGGTTGTCGGCTTTGATCTCGTAAATGATCCGGTAGGAGTAGAGGCCCAGTTCCCGCACGGCATCTTCGTTGAGTTCCGGCACCTTGAACCCCTTGCGGGGCAGTTCATCCAGGCCGAGGGTTTTGCGCACCAGTTCTTCACTGACGCGCCGGGCGTAGAGGGGGGAATCCTGGGCGATGTAATCATGAATATGGCGAAGTTGGGCTTTGGCGTGGGCCGTCCACTTCACCATGATTGAATATCCTTGATCACCTCTTCAGCGGTTTCGGTTTTGCCGTCGGCGGCATCTTGTTGGCCACGGCGGATATTCTCCAACACATAGAGCCGGTACATAATCTCTTCCGTATCAGCCGTGTCGGGCAATCGTTGGATGGCGTCTAACGCTTCCTGTTTTGCAGAATGAGCTTGTGGCATGATTGAGCCTCCTTCGGGTTTCGTACTTAAAGGCCCGGCAGAGTTCACCGGGCCTTCTTTAATTATCGGCTATTCAGTGGTTAACACCAAACACCCCTCCATGACCCTGACCTTGACAGGGGTATTAATCCACCCCATTACCCACAAGTCTCCTGATGTTGTAGGCTGTTGATTTCTGATTTTGTACTGATTTTGTGGCGTGGGCGAAAGATGAGTTTGGCGGGGCGGTGTTGGGAGACTCACGCTTGACGAAGCGATTGATCCGGCTGGCCGACGATTTGTCGTCGAATCCGACGGCGAGCATCCCCATCGCTTGTGGCGGCTGGGGGGAGACCAAGGCAGCTTATCGGTTGTTGGACAATGAGGCGCTGGACTGGCGCGCCATGCTGGAGGCGCATCGCCCACCGACAATCGGCCGAATGGTCGACCTGGAGCGGGTGCTGTGCCTGCAGGATACGACGGAGTTGGATTTTACCAGCCAGCCTGGGATCGTGGGCCTGGGGCGCTTGAGCTATGAGCGGCAACACGGGATGTACCTGCATCCGACTCTGGCGGTGAGTGAAAGTGGGGTGGCGTTGGGGGTGCTGGACGCCTGGATGTGGGCGCGCAAGCCCAAGAGCGAGGCGGACGTGCCGGAAAGCCTGCGCTGGATCGAAGGCTATGAGCGGGTGGCAGAACTGGCGGCACAGGTTCCTTCGACCCGATTGGTCTATGTAGCCGACCGCGAGGGTGACATCCGTGCGCTGTTGGACCGCGCGGCGGCGCTGGGGCATCCGGCGGATTATCTGGTGCGGGCGCGGCATGACCGGGTGCTGGCCGAGGGTGGGAAACTGCGCGCCCAAGTGGAAAGCCAGTCGGCGCTAGGGGAGGTGGAATTTGCCTTGCCGCCGGCGCCGGGGCGGACGGGCCGGACCGTGGTGCAAAGCCTGCGCATGGCGCGGGTGACGCTGGCGCGGTGCGGTAGCAAAACCTGCGAGGTCACTGTGATCTTGGCGCGGGAAGAGTCGCCGCCGGCCGGCGATAAGCCCATCGAGTGGCTGTTGCTCACCAATGAAGCAGTCGAGACCCTAGACGAGGCGTGTCTGCGCATCGCCGGGTACCGCCGGCGCTGGCTGGTAGAGATTTTCTTCCGCATTTTGAAAAGCGGCTGCCGGGTCGAGGCCCTGCAATTGGCGACGGTGGAGCGCTTGGAACGAGCGTTGGTGGTTTATCTGATCATCGCCTGGCGGAGGTGATATCCGTCTCCCGCCTGACGACCCGCGCCTGCTGGATTGGTTGGGTGTGAAATCGGCGGAGGGTGCCGCCAAGCGGCTGGAGGTCGGGCGGATACAGCCCAAATGGACCGCCAGCCATATCCGTTTCCCCCACGTCTGGGTCGAAGCCTGCGTCCCTTACGGCAATTACCGCGGCTCGCGCAACGACGATAGCGGTTTTCATTGGATTCCGCTGGATCCCAGCTTCAAGGAGATGACTTACACGGACGGTACGACCGTTGCCGATATTCCCAATTTCAGTTTCGATTACTCCCAGTATCTCGCCAAACGTACGACCGTCATGGCTCACGAGGCGCTGCAGGATCAGATGGAAGCGGCCTTGGGGAGTCCGCTCGTGAACGGCGGAGGGTACCGGGGCGCCATCCTGCAACGCAATATCGACGTGCTGCCCAGCACGCTGCCTTATGATGTCGAGAGGTTCAAGGATTGGGGGACCGGCCGGTCCGAAACCGCGGTGTTGCCGGACAGCCACCGCTATTACGCTCAGATTACCGTCCAGAATCGATCCAATACCCTATTGGCGCCGCCCCTCATTCGGCCGATGCCGGAATTGGCTTCGAGCCGATTGACCCTATCCTTCGTGCAAACCAACGCATCGAATACCGCCGCGGGCAACGTTTCGGCCTGGCAGTCCGGAACGGCGATGGAGGTGCCGTGTGCGTCTGGCCCGACCTATGGGCAGACCCTGGTCCAGCCGGTTTTCAAGCGCGACGGTGTGGACATTACCCCGGCCGGAAACCGGACGTCGGTGGGATTCTGTACCAACGACAACAAATTGACGCTACGGCTTTCGCTCAATAACAGCGAGATCAATAAGGTGCAATACGCGGGTATCGGGGCGCACAACTACCATGCGCTCCAGATCTTCGCTTTTCAGACCTCCGACGACTTGATCGAACAGCGCTCGGCGAAACTGCTCGATGCCGTGGAGAGCAATGCCAATCCCAACGCGCGGATCGACGACACCCTCGGCGAATTCCTCCACATCGCCGGGCTGAAATACATGGACTACATCACCGAGGCGGGCAAAGCCATCGGACGGCTCTACGGCGAGACCGGCGACAGCGGAAACCATATCGGGCTCACGTCTACCGCCATGAAAGTGGCGTACGTGTTCGACCTGCCCTTTGCGGTCTCGCGCAAAGGACTCCTGGTGGATGTGCCCGGCGGAAGAACCCGTTCACGGAACATCGTCAGTGGCGCCATCAATTACAACGGTTACTTGCTGACAGGCTACGCCGATTCCGCTTACGAGTCCTATATCTGGCAGGAACAGGCCCACGTGGATGCCGTCAGCACGGTGCGCGGACTTCAATTCGCCAACGACACCGGCCTTCCAGTGGTGATCTTGAGCAGCAGCGCGGATGTCGATACTCAGTTGAACATCGGCTGTCCGGCTTCGCCGATCGATCTGAATTATTCAAGCAAGCTCAAGACCTACTTAGTGCCTGAACGGAAATCAATTAAAGTCATAACTATCAATGTATTATAATTATTTCGCAGCACGAAGATGTGTTGTTCTGACACCAGTTTTGCCCTATTTCGGGCGAAAATCAGCCTGCAACCACCTAAAAACCAAAATCTTCGTTACCCGAAATCGTATGCGTACCGTCATTCAGCCACAACTCAAATTCGGTGAAACCGATATTGCCGCCATCGTCCTCGATCCCAAATCGCGCGATGACATCCCTCAATTACTGCGTGGACTGCAATACATTTATACCGAGGTCAGCTTGCGTCAGCGGGTATTTGCCATTCTGGAAGAGATGATACCTGACCGTGCGAACGGGCAAGGCAAAGCCAACCGCCAAACCGGGCGGCCTGGCATGGAGCAGTGGAAGATACGGGTGTTGGGCGTACTGCGCTTGGGTCTCGATGCGGATTACGACCGGATTCAAGAGTTGGCCAACCAACACAAGACGATCCGGCAGATGCTGGGGCATAGCGATTGGCTGGACGAGCAGGAGTACGAGTTGCAGACGATTCGGGACAACGTCAGCTTGTTCACGCCCGAGCTATTGGACCGCATCAACCAGGAAGTGGTTAACGCGGGGCACTCGCTGTTAAAAAAAAAACGCCGAGGAAAGCCTCAAAGCCCGCGCTGATTCCTTTGTGGTCAAAACCCACGTGCATTTCCCCACCGATACCAACTTGCTGTGGGATGCGATTCGCAAAGCCATTCAAACCTGTGCGGCACTCTGCGATACATTGGATTTGACCGAATGGCGGCAAAGCGCTTATCACTTGCGGTGTTTCAAGAAAAGCTACCGTCTGATTCAAAAGCTCAAGCATTCCACCTCACAAGATGAAGCCAAGCGGCAGGCCAAGCAGGCGCAAATCGAAACGGCTTATCAGACCTATCTCGACCAAGCTGAAGCCTATCAGCAACGGGCACATGCTACCCGGCAACGCCTGAACCAAGCGCATGGCCTACCGACACCGATGTTGGCAGACCTTGATGCCTACCTGGCGCATGCCGAGCGGCAGATCGACCAGATTCGTCGCCGCGTCCCGCGAGGTGAAACCATTCCGCATGGCGAAAAAGTCTTTTCCATTTTTCAGCCCCATACCGAGTGGATCAGCAAAGGCAAGGCGGGCGTACCGGTCGAATTGGGCTTGCGGGTGGCGGTCGTCGAAGATCAACACCGCTTCATCCTACACCATCAAGTCATGGAAAAAACCACCGACGATCAAATCGCCGTGTCCCTGGTCGAACACAGCCAAACCCGCTTTCCGGCAGTAACGGCCATCCGCTTGGACAAGGGCTTTCACAGTCCAAGTAATCAGGTCGAGCTCAAGCAACACCTGGAAAACGTCATATTGCCGAAAAAAGGCCGGCTATCGGAAGCCGACAAAGTCCGCGAATCCGACCCGACATTTGTCCGCCTGCGCCGCCAACACTCGGCTGTTGAATCGGCAATCAATGCACTCGGTGTGCATGGCCTGGACAAATGTCCCGATCATGGCATTGACGGCTTCAAGCGCTATGTTGCCCTCGCGGTCGTGGCGCGCAACATTCAGCGCCTGGGAGCCGTTTTACGCGAGCAAGAACAACAAGCGGCGGATCGACGACGAGGGCCGTATAAAAAAGCGGCCTAAAGACAGGGCTGATGGCAGAAAAATCCCGAAGTGCAGGAAAGGTGCGTCCAAAATTTGCCCCCAAATGGCAAATTGGCATCATGGAGTGCGCCTGGCGGGAAAAAATGCTGGCCTGGGCCGAAAAACGGCTGACGTGACTCCCAGTGAGTCAGCAAAACCATGAAAAAATCGAGTTTTCTTACAGACACTAATTAAAAGCGCTGTTTGCGGATGGCTATTTCAAGGTTACCCTCCCACGCTGCCTGATCAATTACGATGGCTGGGCCGGTGCGGTATGGGTGGCGGAAAAGGCCATACTCGACGAAAACCAGAATGTGCAATCGGGCGAAACCAGCTACAAGATCGCCGGTCAGTACGTCACCGCGCAAGGCGGCTATTCCTTGTCCAAGCCGATTTCGAATCAGTACTCGCCGACGCTGGGCACAGGCTTCAAGGCTCCGATCAAGGACACGGTGGCGACCAAGCTGTCTCAAGGGAACAGCGGCGGCGGGACGGGGGCGGCCGTCGTGGATTTGGGCGGCGGCTCCAATACCGGGAATCACCCGACAACGACTTCGGCCGGCGATCCGGTCAATCTGCTGTCCGGCAACATGTACCATTCGGAACGGGACATCGCCATACGAGGACGCGGCGGACTCGATGTCGTCTTCGAGCGTTCCTACAACTCCAACATCCGTGTCGACGGTCCCCTGGGCTACGGCTGGACCCACAGCTTCAACCATCAACTCCGGTTCGTTTCCAACACTAAGAACGCCGTGACCGATAGCGTGATCTGGATCGACGGCACCGGGTCCGCCAACAGTTTCACGGTGGCCGGAAACACCGGCGGCGTTCCCCTGAACGCGGCCCTGACGGCCCAGCCCGGTCTTCGCGTCACCGCGAAACGGGAAAGCAACGGCGAATACTCGATCCGCGAAAAGGGCGGGCTGGTTTTCTATTTCGAGAACGTGGCCGGTACCGTGCCGGCCGGAACGGAACTCGGCCAGACGGCGAAACTGATTCGCGTGGTCGACCGCAACAACAACGCCTTGCGTTTCGGCTACAGCAACGGAAACCTGGCCACGGTCGTGGACGGCATCGGCCGGACGCTTCGGTTCTGGTACGACAACGGCGGCCGCCACATCACCCGGATCACCGACTGGGCGGGGCGGACCTTCCGCTACACCTATGACGGCCGCGGCGATCTCGTCAAGTTCGAAAGCCCGGAGGTCGTCGCGGGCCGGCGTGGCGGTTCGACCACCTACAGCTATTACACCGCCGCCGACGGCACCAATCTCGATCATGCCCTGAAGACCTACACGCGGCCGAACGGCAACGGCATGAGCTTCGAGTATTACGCCAACGGCAAGACCTTCCGGCATACCGACAGTCAGGGCCACAGTTACACCTTCCGGTACAACACATTCCGCCGGGAAACGACCACCGTCGACGAGCGCGGAGTGAGCCAGACCTATCTCTTCAACGAATGGGGGCAACAGCTCCAGCACCAGCAAGGAGATGGCTCGCGGCTGGTGTATGAATACAAAGATACGGCCAATCCGCTCAACGAGACCCAGCGGCGTGACTCCCTCGGCAACACGATTCGATACGCTTACGATGTAGCCGGCAATGTGACGACGATGACCCTGCCCGATGGCAGCACCGTCACCTACGAAGGCTACAACGCCTTCCATCAGCCGACCAAGACCAAGGACGCCAACGGGCATTACACGCTGTACCGCTACGACGCCCGCGGCAACCGCACGGAGGTCATCGCCTTGAAAGCGGGTGTGAATACCGATACCCCCGCACTGGCGCAAATCGCCGCCTGGACGATCCATACCTACGACGGGGCGGGCAACCTGACGCGCACGAAGCGCGTGCGGGATTTCAGCACCCAGGAAGGCCCTTACCTCGAGTTCGGCTATGACGGTGCGGCGCTGAACCCCGTCTCGGTCAAGCGCTGCGGCTTGCAGCAACTGGGTTCGCCCACGCTGACGGATCAATGCACCACCGCCAGCCAGGCCTTCGACGCCTTGGGTCGGCCGACCGTCGCCGTGGATGCACGGTTCTATCCGGCCGAGACCCGCTACGACGACGACGGCCGGATCACCCGCGCGACCGATGTCCTCCGGCAATGGCGCGACTTTGCCTACGACAATAACGGCAACCCCATCGGCGCCAGTCTGACCGCCTTCGACAGCAACGGCGTCTACGGCCTTCTCCAGCAGGACGTGGTGGAATACGATGCTCTCGATCGGCCCGTGGTTCGCCGCAACACCGCCGGGCACGCGACCCGGATCGCCTACGACGAAGTCGGCAACGTCCTCAGGATCACCAACCCGGACGGCTACAGCGTCCGGTTCGAATACGACGCCCTCAACCGGCCGACCCGCGCCTTCGACCCACAGGGGCACGCGGTCGTCACCGAGTACGATATCGGCGGGCGGCCCATCCGCGTGACCGATCCCAACGGTCTCGTCACCCAGTACGCCTATTACGACCCGACCCGGAACGGGCGGCTGAAGCGGCTGACCGGCCCCGACGGGCGCTACACTGACTACTTTTACGACCCGAACGGCAATGTCGTCCGGACGGTGGACAACGGCGGGCGCGAAACCCTGACCGAGTACGACGTGCTCAACCGGCCGGTCAAAACCATCGGCCCGGTGCATGACGCCCTCGGCCTGACCGCTATCCGTCAGGTCACCGAGATCCAGTACACCGCCTTGGGCGATGTGCAAAAGATCCGGGCCGGCTACCGCACGGCCACCGGCAGCGAAACGCTGACGGACCAGGCGACCTACGGCTATGACGATTTCGGCCGGGTGATCGAAGCCACCGACGCCAATGGCCACACCACCCGCTGGACCTACGATGCCTACGGCAACCCCATCCGCCGCGTGTCCCCCGGCGGCCATGTGGTCGAATGGGACTACGATCACACCCGCAACGGGCTGTTGGTCCGGCGCACCGCGAAGCTCTCCGACACCGATCCCTCGCCCCACGTCACCCAGTACACTTACAATGCCCTGGGCCAGGTACGGATCGCGCAGACGCCGGAAGTCACCTATCAATACACCTACGACAGCGCCCATCGCCTCGCCACCGTCACCGACAGCCGCGGTCCCAAGACCCTGACTTACCGCCATAGCCCCGGCGGACTCCTCGACAGTCTCGAAGATAGCGAAGGCCACCGCCGCGACTTCCTCTACGACGCGGTCGGGCGCCTCAGCGCCGTGCAGGCGCCGAGCGGCGAGCGGGTCAACTTCGTGTTCGACGGCGGCGGACGGCTCTTGGAAACCACCATGGCCAACGGCTACGGCACCCTCTACCGCTACACCCCCGAGGGTTACCTCGGGGAACTCGTCAACCGGGCGGCAGGCGGTACCGAGGTCAGCCATCATACGTACCAGTACGACCCCCTCGGCCGGCGCACCGGCCATCGTGAAGCCATCGCCGGGGCGGAGACCGATTACACCTACCAGTACGATGCCCTGGACCGGCTGCGGGAAGTGCGGACCAATGCGGGCGCAACCCTCTTTGAAGCCTACGCCTACGATGCGTACGGCAACCGCCGGGCGCGGACCGCCCCGGACGGCAGCATCCAGCGCTATGCTTACGACGCCGCCCAGCAACTTCGGCAAATCCGGAGCGGCAGCGACACCGGGGCGATCCTCGCGAGCTACACCTATGACCCGGCCGGCAATCTCACCCAGCGCAGCGGCGGCGGGGCGACTCTCACCTTGAGCTACGATGCCCTGGAGCGGCTGGTGGCCGCGAGCGGCACCGGAATCGCCCCGGAAACCTACGTCTACGATCATGAGGACCGGCGCATCGAGACCACTGTGGACGGGACGCCGCGGCGCTCCGTCTATGCCGGGCTGGCGATCTGGAGCGACTACGGGAGCGCCTGGACCCAGGCACAGGCGCTTTATACCGATGCCGGGCTCGACCGCCCCCTGATCCGGACCGATGCCGGCGGCGGCACGGCCTACTACCACGCCGACGCCCTCGGTTCGGTGGTGGCGGTCACCAACGCCGCCGGCGCGATCACCGCCAGCGCCCGCTACTCCGCCTTCGGTCAAACGCTCGCCGGCGGCGCGCTTCCGCGCTACGGCTACGCGGGGCGGGAACCCGACGCGACCGGTCTGATTTACTATCGGGCGCGGTACTACGATCCGCAGATCGGCCGGTTCACGCAAAGGGACCCGGCGGGCTTTGCCGATGGGCTGAACCCTTATGCGTACGTCGGGAACAATCCGGTGAGCTTTACCGATCCGTTGGGGCTAAACAAGGCGGCCCCGATGGCGAGCTCGAATGTCTCGGGGTATCAGGGGGCACCGAGCACCGGTAGCTCTTTATTGAACGAGCTCAGAACCACCGCCAGTGCTTTTTTGGATGTGGCCCGGAAAAACCCGGCAATCGGCATCGCCGCCGCACCCGCCACGGATTTCGCCGAGGGCATCACATCCGGAGACACCCGCCAAATCGCCTTCAACGCCCTGACTGCCGATCTGCCCGGAGCGAAGTTGGGGGTTGGCGTTCTGGGCGCGGTGATTAAAAATGCCGATAATGTTGCGGATGTTACAAAGAGTGGAGAGAAGCTTTTTGACATCCATCCGCGTGTTACGGGTCAGCTCAATGATTCGCGTATGGGATCGCTGGCTGGCAAATTATCTCCCGGTGATTTCCAGCGGTTAGCTAACAATCCGTCTGCGCAACGAGTCTTTGACGCGAGGTCGGGCAACATCAATGTAATCCAGAACGTGGAAGGAAAACTTCTTCGGATCACCGTTCCTCGGGATGAGATGAAGATTATTTCCGTTGGTCCGATCAGACCAAATCAAGTGACGAATAGGATTGAGAGTGGCGATTTCATTCCGCTTCCATAGGTGTTCCAATGGCAACAATTCACATTGCTGAAATCCAAAATATTCTTGCCGAGCGGGGTGAGCTTGATGCACTGCCGCATTCGCCCGAGGGATATTTCCTGGAAATTCGATTTGATGATCCACAACACCCGAGCAAAGTGGTTGATGAGGAGATGAAGGACAAGGTTTTTACAGCGGATTGTTCTTATGGCAGCGTTACTATCCAGTTCGACTCACAAGGACAGCTTAAATCAATTGACTTGAGCTAGTGCTTAATTGCAAAAATAAACGATGCAAAAATCCAATATAACAAATTGATTATATGTGGGTTTTTGTATTCGCTGATTAGCGCGATTAAGCACTAGCTCGCGTAGGGCGGGTTAGCGTACTCGCGTAACCCGCCGTTTGGGTTGCTGGGTATACGGCGGATTACGGCGCGCGTCGATTCCTCGCGTGCCTGGCAGGATGAATGGGGCAGCCCGCGTAGGGCGGAATAGCGTACTCGCGTATTCCGCCGCATGGGGAACGTTCCGTTCGGCGCATTACGCGTAACTACTCAGCCCCTGCAAAAGCAGTTCTGAGGGTGGAAAAGGGATTGATGCCTTGTCGTCGATGAGTTTCCCAGAGGGAGCGGATGATGCAGAAGGCTTCGGCACCACCGAGGGCGCGGAACCCACCGGCCATTTTCAGCTTGACCTTGACCGGGCGCACCAGCCGTTCGGCCAGGTTGTTGTCGAAGGGCACCCGGAAATCGTGGAGAAAATGCCACACCTCGGTCCTGAAATCACGCCGTCGTCGCAGCAGATTCGTGGCGGGTTCCTGTTTCGGCCGGCCTTTCTGCCCCGGCTCCTTCGGTCGCTCGGGGAACACCCACAAGCCGAGGTTGATCCACCGATCATAGTCGGCCAATAGGCTTCTGATCGTGGCGGCGTCCACCTTGCTCAAGCCTTCGGCTTGGGCGGCTTCCACCGCCTTCTTGCCTTCCACCAGGATTTCCCGAAGTCGGATCGGCCAACGATGCCCGTCCGTGGCCTCCTCGAAATAGCGCAGTTCCCGCAGCAGGTGGGCGTTGCACAAGCAGGAAAGGTAGGGTCAGGTCTTGCAATAGTGCATGACGAGGTGTGATTGCAAGACCTGACCCCTGCTGTTGACTCATACACAAAATTTGACCATTACTCTACGATAGATGCTGGTTAGCCTATAAGCTGAAGCCTGTGCCGTGAATCCTGGCATGTTCTTGTTGCACCTCAAAAATTAGGATTCATATCTCTGGGTTCGAGCCATCAGTCACGAGCCGATACCGTCCCTCTTGTTCACCGCATCGCTACCCGGGCGAAGCTAGCCCCGTTATTCCGGCAGGGCGATCACAGCTCCGCGGCATACGATCTCTGGGTCACCGCACCAATCGTAGGTGCAGCGGCAATTTTCTAATGGGCTCACGCGCCGCTCGGCGCACACAAATGGGGGCTTTAGCCACGGCTTCCAACTGCAGCAGGTCATGCGCGAACCGTCCATCCCGCGCCCCACATCGGGTGCAAAGGCCAATGGCAAAGCCTGGCTGGACAGGCTATCGGCAGCATTATTGGAAATGCTATCAGCAGCAAACCGGTAGCGGTTGTTTGTCTGGTAGAGCGATGCGTCTGCGCCAAATCCGGGCATGCACATTTCGAACCTCCTTTAGGTTTCGGGGAAGTTGCCGTGGCATCGGCCAGCGTCCATATCCGCCGGTTGTCGCACCTGCCCGCCGCTCGCAATCCCCTCTTTCCTTGCGGGAGAGGGTGGCGCAAAGCGCCGGGTGAGGGTCTTCCCGCAACCCCCTAATCCGCATCACTTCGTTCGACTGCCGCAAGGGGAGACGGGTGTCGCTTGCCAGGATTTTGCAAACTAATAACCGGCCCGCTGAGTTCCGATCGCTTAACCCAACCGAAACGGAATCAAATCGGGCTACAGAAGTGCCACCCGAATATGCTTCTGCACCTCTGCCCATTTGGACAACAGCCATCACCATCACTGCAACAGTGCGTACCTGCCGGACAGCAGTGGCCAGCGCTATCATGACAGCAAACTGAATCGACTGAGCAACAGCTGGGGCCGCAGCAATAGGTCCCCGGAGGACAAGGGTGGCCGCAGGTCGGCGGGGGCGGTGGCTGCGATGGCGTGCAACAAATCCCCGTTTCCACACAGTCATCACTGTTATAACTAGGGCAGAACAATTTGCTAAAGCCGCTAGGGCAGTTGGGATCATCGACCACACAATGCGTCCCTTTCGTAATCGATGGAGACACTTGACCGCCGACAGAGGCAGCAAACACTGCCGTAAGCCGATAACGCCCGTTCGTTTTGGAAAGCGACTCCTCCGCAAAAAATCCAGGCATGGCCATTTTCGTTACTCCGATACTTTCTGGTCCAGCAGTCATTTGCATAAAGATGTTCGCACGGAGCGAGAACAACCCTGATGCCACCTCGCAGGTCACCCGACGATAGGCGCGGCAACGCGCGCGATGCGCCCGATACCCCGGCCGATCCGAGCGCGGTAAGAGTCGTCCCACACACAATTGGCCGGTATCTCGAACAAATTGTCACAAATCCAGCAACCGTCAGCGTAACAGCAATAGCACAGCAGGCCGCCCCCTTCAGAGCACTCTTTATCAGTCGTGGGATCGTTGAAACAGTCTCCAGGGTGGGAGATTGTCGGTCGTCTCGGCAGCATGGGCAAAACTCCAGCCGCACCTGAATTGCCGTAAACAGCCTTCCCCCGGTAATGCGCGCTCGTCTTGCAGAGCGAGGCCTCTGCGGTAAATCTTGGCATATCCATGACATGCACCTCCTGCTATTTTCCGAGTTCAACGGTCATAGTAAGGCGACAGCTTCGTCACCAGGTACGGAAACTCCTCGGTCACGTCGACGCGCACGAAGAATTTCTCGGTGAAATCGGTGTTGCGGTTGGTGAAGGAAAAGATGACCTCCACAATTCTTCGCGTGCCGCTCAAAGGCGAGAGCCGCACTTCCACTCCAGTCAGCGAAAAGTCCCTCCCGAATTCCTCGGCCGCCTTGGCATAGATAGCTGGATAGCGCACGGCGAGGTAGTTCAGCGCCCGGTGCTCGTCGGTCGCGCCGGCATTGTCCGTCATCTGCATAATCCTGCTGAACAGTTCCTCAGCCGCCGGGCCGAATTGCTCGGCAGTGGTCTGCTCCGGCTTCGGGATGGCCTCGATGAGTGCATCGCGGTCGAAGGAATAGATCTGATCGAAGGCGACGATGGGCACCATCAGTCCGTTGCAGAACTCCGGCGGGGCGATGGGTCCGCGCACCCCCACCACGATGTCGATGTCGTTGGGGCCGGGCACCGGCCGGATGGCCCCCACCAAGAGATCGAAGTCCGCCGGGTTACGCGGCTGCAGGATATACGTCTCCAGTCCCTGGATGGTAAACACCCAGCACATCTGACGCACTAGATAGCGGTTCTCGGGCTTCGAAAGAACGGCATGGAACACCTGTTGATCGGTCTTGCCGGCGGTCTCTGCTTGCCCAACGACTTGCGCAAACTCCTTTTCCACTGAGAGAAGCGGAAAACGCGCCTCAATCCGGCCCAGGGCATAGATATAGGCCATCGCCATGGTGCTCGCAGCACCTGCGCAGGTCGGACAGGGCGTCGCTCGAGTCGGCGGCGCCTCGACGATATCCCCTTGGGCGGGTGTGACCACAGCTGTGTCATTCTCGTTTGCAGATTGTTCTTGGATTTCTTGTTCCATACTTTTTCTCCTTTAAAGATAGATATCCGGACTCGGGTTATCTGATCCGTCCGGTGAAAACAACCCAGCGGTTCAGTGCTGCCGCACGACGTTCGCAGCCGCCACAGGGTTGAACTCCGAGCGCGTAAGCCACCCGCTTGATGGCGTCGCCCAAGCCGATCTCCTCATCGCTAACGAATCCGGGAAGGCGCACTCGATAGGGTTGCTGACCGGTCTGTACACTCTCAGTGTCTTCTTCATTCATGGCAGTCTTCTCCTCGCGGGTTTAGTCAACAGAGACTGAAACGCTTTCCAGGCATCGAGCAGGGGTGGCACTACGGTGGTCCGCCGTCCTGAATGGGCCTGCGTGATGGCGAGCTTGATATCGGCGGCGGAGGCTGTGGGAAATTCCGACCACAAGAGCGCGATGGTACCTGTCACAAAGGGCGCGGCGGCACTGGTTCCTCCTAAGGTGACCGGCTTGCCGCCGGCGCCCAGGCTGGTGATCCGGTCGCCGGGTGCGCCGAGTCCCCGCCGACCAATCGAGTTTCCCAGGTTCGAGTGATTCATGGGCCTGCCCTGAAGATCGTACGCCACGACCGGGATAACACACGGGTGGCGGGTGATGGCCGTGCTGCCCAGCGTCCCCTGATTGCCGGCCGCCGCCACCACGATGACGTTACGCTTGGCAGCCTGGTCCAGGGCTCCTTCCAACGCCCGCTCACCCTGGACGGAGGGTTGGGCAAGGGCGGCGCTGACGTTGAGTACCCGTGTGCCGGCACGTATGCAGTCGAGGATGGCCTCGGCGAGTGCTTCAGGTTTGGCGCTAGGCAAATCCCCGTTGGCCAAGGCGATTTCGGAAAAGATGGGGCGAACGAGCAGGGTGCAGGCGGGACAGATCGCCGGAGCGGAAGAACCGCGCTGAGCGGACAGGATGCCGGCCACGAAAGTGCCATGCTGACAGGCTAGGCTGTCGCTCCGAGTACAGGTACTGCTGAGCTTCCCCGGTATCTCGCGGATCGGTGCGCCGGTGAGATCCGGATGCCCCCGGATGACAGGACCGTCGATTAGTCCGATGACAATCTCCGGTCTTCCGCTGGTTTGCTCCATCAGCGGCGTGAGCTTGACTAAATCCAGAAGCCTCATTCAGCCTCCAATCCTTCTGAGGAGGAACGGTCCTCGCCATCATTTCTTTTGACGATTCAGGACCATCTATATCAATGTGATAAGAATGTCAAGTGCGTTCGGCAAAGGCGGTGGGATTGCTTACAATCGTTGGGAGTATCAGGAATTGATGATGTTTTTGAATCTCGAAGAGATGCAGCTTTAACGGGAACAACCCCGAGATTGCGTTCTGGAGTATTCCGCAATACGCCTTCGAGAGACCACCATGGACTGGCAATCCCAACTCATTTCGCTCTATCTGACCGTGTGCGAGCTTTACCGCCGGGAGCTCCGGATCCATGTCCAACGCTTCGCGCCCCATGCCAATCTCCGCTTTACGGACGAAGAGGTCATTACGCTCTATCTGTTCGGCATCGTGGATAAACAGCGCGAGATCAAAACCCTCTACACTCAGGCCGACCGCTATTGGCGCGATGGGTTTCCCCATCTGCCGAGCTATGGGGCTTACGTGCAGCGCCTGAATCGACTGGCGGCTGGTAAGCGTCCGAGAGTTACCGTGTTGACGGCTTCAGGCCGCGATGGGCTGAGTCAGTTCTGTGATATGACCGGCGAGGTTCCAGGGTAAGAATTCGTCGATCCGATTGACCGGATGCTCGGCGATGCGGGCCAGCACGGCACGGAGGTATGCCTCCGGGTTGAGGCCGTTGAGCTTGGCCGTGCCGATCAGGGTGCAGATCGCCGCCGCGCGTTCCCCACCCCCGATCGGAACCGGCGAACAGGTAATTCTTGCGATGTGGAACTTTTGGGAGAAAAGGGAAATTTAGCGCCGAATCATCGGCGTTTCGGAAGCGGCATTCCTCACCGAACCGATGAGCAAAACTTTGTTTTAGAAGGACGGTTTGCACTGAACCGCCAGTCCTTCGGCTCCAGAAGCGAAGCCAATGTTGTACTTTTTCGGGGATTTAACAGGCTGTTGATTTTCTCGGCCCCGGAAGCCGCAAAAATTCGTTGGATGGAGCGCATAAAATAGGCATAAACGATTGTTTGTCATGGCAAAATAATATCATTTCAAGATACTTTGGACGCTTTCATGCGCGGCGCCGACATCACCCAGCAAGAACTCTTCAGCTACCGAACCTTGGAAGACCGGATTCCCAAGGATCATCCGCTTCGGAAGCTCCGGGCCGTGGTCGACATTCTGCTGACCACGCTGGACTCGGAATTTGATGCCCTCCATGCCCGGACCGGCCGGGAGTCGATTCCGCCGGAGCGGCTGCTGCGCGCCGGTCTCATCCAAGTCTTGTTCTCTGTCCGCTCCGAGCGGCAGTGGGTCCAGCAGATCGAATTCAATCTTTTGTACCGCTGGTTTGTCGGGCTGACCTTGGATGCCGAGGTCTGGGACCACTCCACCTTCAGCGCCAACCGGGATCGGTTGCTGAACGAGCGGATTTCCCGGCTGTTTTTCGAGCGGGTCGTGTTGCTGGCGGAATGGCAGGACCTTCTGTCGGACGAGCATTTCTCGGTGGACGGCACGCTGATCCAGGCGTGGGCCTCCATGAAGAGCTTTGTGAAAAAGGATGGCAGTTCGCCCCCGCCGGAGGCCGGCGGCCGGAATCCGTCCGTCGATTTCAAGGGCGAGAAGCGCGCCAATGCGACCCACGCCTCGACCACTGATCCGGAGGCTCGCCTTTACAAGAAAAGCGAAGGGGATAAAGCCCAACTGTGCTTCATGGGCCATGCCCTGATGGAAAACCGGACCGGCCTGGTCGTGGATGTCGAGGTGATTCACGCCACCGGCACGGCGGAACGGGACGCGGCCAAGATCATGATCGGTCGCACCGTCACGAAGCCCGGCGCGACAGTCGGGGCGGACAAGGCTTACGACGTGCCGGAGTTCGTGCAAGTTCTCCGGGAGCAGCGGGTCACGCCGCCTGTCGCCCGGAAGGAAAAAGGCTCCGCCATCGATGGCCGCACCACCCGACACCCCGGCTACCGGACCAGCCTGAAAATGCGCAAGCGGGTGGAAGAAATCTTCGGGTGGTCGAAGACCGTGGGCGGGTTACGCCAGACCCGGTTCCGGGGTTTGAAGAAGGTGGCGGCCCAGACCGTGTTCACTTTCGCCGCCTACAACCTGACCCGGTTGGGTGGGCTGTTCGGCTGGCGGTGGTCGACGGCCTAGCGGGCGTCTGCCCAAAATTCGCCGAAAGGCGGCAAGAACCCCCAAGCGGGGGGATGAAAACCGGCTAGAACCGGGATTTCAGCGCTAAAAGGACCTTCAGCACTAAAAATTAAGCCGCCGATAAGGGGTAAAGCCGAAGGCATGGAGGCGAATTTCAACAGCCTGTTAAAAGGGCTGGGTTATAAACCTCAGGTTATTTGTTCAGATTTGACAGTGTTTTCGAATTCACGCCGTTTTTCGTCACCGCATTCCATCAATGTCTGTCAAGGTTGAATAGGATGAAAATCTGGAATCACATGCATCAGAACATAACCTGAGGGTCTTGCCGGCAGTGAATGCGGCTAATATCGCCGAATAAAGTATTTTCTTCCCTTCCAGAGTTCCGTGGGAATCAGTGTAATTTAATACCAACGCTGTCGAGTTGTGATGCCCGCAATTCGCCAAATCAATGTCGCTCACGTTTTCCGCCACAACGTGCACCCAACCGCCTGACCTTGAATAGAGCTCTTTTATTTTCACCTGACCGGTACAAGCCCCTATCGCTTCAAATGATAGTGCAAACAAAGCTAAACCTATAACCCCTTTCCGAATCACTTTCTGCTCCTCATCATTCCAGATTAATATGCCGCTGAGATGCGGTTAGCTTCTTGAATGGTTTTCCTGTGTTTACTGCCGAAGAGATTGTGTAAAAACCAGATTTCGAGCACTTTATACTCTGTAATGTATCGGTTATTCAAGAGATATAATTTCGAGTTTATGGTTTTTCTACGCTATCAACAATTGAAAGATCAAGCTTTGTTAGTGGCTTCAGATTATGTAGCAAACCAATGGTGCTAGTGCTTAATTACGTAAATTAACGATAGTATTTTTGAGTTGACTGCCGTGCACTTCGCGTTTGCGCCATTTGAATGGGCGTGGATTTTGGGAATAGTTGGCAATGAACGCTTCAATAGCGTTCCGTAACTCAGCGATGCTGGAGAAACTGGCCCCGCGCAAGGCTTTCCGACTCAGGATACCGAACCAGATTTCCACTTGGTTCAACCAACTGGCCGAGGTTGGCGTAAAGTGAAAATGAACCCTGGGATTCTTGGCCAACCAGTCCTCGTTGCGCTTGTGCGTGCAATAGTTGTCCAAAATCACATGTAATTCCTGGTCCGCCGGGGTCTCGGCGACGACTTGGTCCATGAAGGCCAAGAAATCCTCGCGGGTTTTCGTGGCGGTAGTTGCGCTGTGAACGTGCCCGGTGGCTACTTGCAGCGCCGCAAATAAGTTGAGTGTGCCATGGCGCTTGTAGGTACTTTTGAAGCCCCGGACGATTTTTCCGCTGTCGGTCTCCACGTAACCGCTCGCCCGCTCCAACGCCTGAATGCTCGGTTTCTCGTCCACGCAAATTACGAGCGCGTTGGTCGGTGGCGCCAAATAGAGCCCGACAATATCGGCGGCTTTGGCCACGAACTCCGGATCGGTGCTAACGCACCAGGAACGTTGCCGTTGCAGGCAAATCCCCTCCTGCCGCAAAACCCGCCATACCGCGTGTGGCGAAACGCCCAAGCGCCGGGCCACGGCACCACCATCCCAGACCGCCTGTCCAGGGGGTGGCGATTCTTCCAAAACGCCCAGAATTTGCTCGCGCAAATCGGGCGGCAACTGCCGAGGCGCGCCGGGCCGTGGCCGATCTTCCAGCCCCGCCAGTCCTCCCGCGGCAAAGCGATCGCGCCACTTGATGACGGTGTTGGGACGGGTGTTGAGTGCCCGCGCCAATTCCATGACACCTCGTCCGTCCAGGCACCCCAAGATAATGCGTGCCCGAAACACGTTTCTGTGCAATTCCGTTTGGCTGCTCCTCCGCTGTTCCAGAATCCTTCGGGTCTTCTCATCACATGTCAGTTGCTGCATCTGAGTCATATCACCAAGATGCAGCATATCGGTGTTTAATGCAAGTAAGCACTAGTTCAACAGGGCTGTTCAACGTTTGATGCCCTTGTAACTCAAGACGCGCTCCAGGTCCATCGCGTTATCGTAAAGGGTGGCGTGAATATTGGATTGGCCGTTGTGACGTAGGCGATTCAACACGAAATGGCGGAGATAGGCGAACATACCGGGGTTTTTGCGGATGCGGCTCGCATCCTCGCCGAGCGCGGTGTCCAGCACGTCGTGGAGCCGGTTTTCGATTCCCCAGTGACCGCGAATGGCCTCGGCCAAGGTGGCCATCGAGGCATCGCGGGTGACGAGGTCGTCAGCGACCGGTGCCTGACGCGGCTCAAAACAGCGGCGGCGGACCTTGACCACGGCCAGAGACCAGACCCGTGCCGTGCGTTGTTCGATGCGATTACGCCGGCCGAGGTCCACCGTGTAGGCCTGCTCGGCGTGGGGCTGCGTCTGACAAACCGCCCGTACGGCTGCGTGTAGCTTGGGATGATTGCCTTTGAGTTGGACCAGCAGATCGCTCCCCGTGGCGATCACGGCCTCAACTGTTTTTTTGAAGATGGAGGGCGTCGAGCGTGTACAGCCGCCCCGCCAGTCCGAGGGTTTCGATGAGCCGCTGGGCGGCCTGGATTTCATGGTCCTTGCCGGCATCCTCGATCAGTACCTGGCCCAGCACAATCCGCTCTCCGACGGCGAAGGCGCTCAGCACCTGGGCAGCTCGGCGGTCCTCGAAGCGATCCAGGCTGCCGTGCAGGGTCTTGCCATCGAGCGCGATGACGGCGGCGTCCTCGGCCAGGGGCAGCGCGTTCGCGCGAAACTGCGGGGCGATCGCCTCCACCTCCAACCCGTGCAAGGCGTAGCGGATCAAACTGTAGGCGGGCGTCCGCCGCCAGCGGCAGCCGAACGCCTCGTTCAGCCGCGCCTGATGGGTACGGATGAACGGATGAATCCGGCGGTACGAGGTCGCTCCGCTCATCACCGCCAGAATACTAAACAGCAGCCGGTGGGGGAGATCGTACAACTTCCCTTGCGCACGACGGTGATCCGGAATCGGCAGTAGGCCCTGTTTTAACGGGGACAACGATTCACTCCCTCGGCAACTTAACAACCACCGGCTGAAAGCCGGTGGTTTGAACCTTCTGATGGACAATCAACATCCCGTGCCAACACGAGTCGGATGCGAACCTCCTTGTCCGGATGCAGCCTTCGATCCCGTTCAACGTCTTTCCTTGATTCTCCGTCGGCCGGCGCGTAATTGGCATAGCCTCTCGGGGGTTGCCGCAAAGGGTTGATTGCGATCTCGTCATGTTGGACATGCCACTCTAGGCATCTCGGCACGGCACCAACCCGTTTTCGGATTGTGCCGGGAGCGAGCCTTCTTTCACGCTTCATTTTAATCACCCACTCCCGTGCCCATGCAATGTGAATACCCGTAATAGGTATGGACTCAAGCTCCGGGCGAACGGTACCGAGAACCTCGTGGTCTAAGGACGAGATCGAGTTTCCAGCCATATAGCGGGAAATCAGCTCGCCAAACGTCTTGGGTTTACCTTCGGTCTGAAGGGCTTGGGGAATGGTGCCCTGATCGAGCATCGCTTCGATCCGCCGGGCATAAGCGGTGGCCTCCGCGTCGGTATCGAAAGTTGCGTAATGAGCTTTGGGCAAGACAGATCGGCGGATGACAACTTCCCAATTTCCTGTCTTTCGCTGTCTGATAGTTGCCATTGGCGTCAACGGACAAATGAGCGGTTGATGCGTGGTTTTTGCCACACTCCAAGGAATTTTTACCCGATTTTTACCCGTTTTTTGCCGAATTTTGCAATAAAAAAGCTTTCCACTTTACGTGGATAGCTTTTTAAGCTATTGATTAAGATATTATATTATGGAGGCTGAGGTCGGAATCGAACCGGCGTCCACGGCTTTGCAGGCCGCTGCATGACCACTCTGCCACTCAGCCTAAGTGGGCCAGCGAAATTAAAAAGCCGCGTTTCTTATCGCGGCTTTTTGAATCTGGAGCGGGAAACGAGACTCGAACTCGCGACCCCAACCTTGGCAAGGTTGTGCTCTACCAACTGAGCTATTCCCGCGTGCTGTTGAGATTCGAAATTTTAGGGATCACTGGAGGCTTTGTCAACTCCTCGTTATCACCTTTTAGAACCGGCAGCGCCACCCTGAGATAATTGACCATGGACCAGAGCGTCAGTATGGCCGATATCAGCAAGAACAACTGTCCGAGGTTCTTCAGAAAACCCAGCCATACATCCATGCTGAGCAAGAGCATGATGATCGAAATCATCTGAGCGGTCGTTTTCCATTTGCCCAGCCAGGATACTTCCACTCGCTTGCGCTGACCGACTTCCGCCATCCATTCGCGCAAGGACGCGATGGTGATTTCGCGCCCGATGATGACCGCTGCGGCGATGGCTACGTAGGGGCTGGGGTCGGCCTGAACGATCAGGACCAGAGTTACCGCCACCATCAATTTGTCGGCAACAGGATCGAGAAATGCTCCGAAGCGCGTGGTTTGGCTCATTTTTCGCGCCAGATAGCCGTCCAGCCAGTCGGTTACGGCGGCAACCGTGAAAATCAAGGCGCAGGTGATGTGGGCGCCACTCCACGGCAGATAGAAAAAGATGACCAGGACCGGGATCAGCACGATCCGAAGCAGGGTCAGGTTGGTGGGGAGATTCAACTCCATGTTCAGTTTTCTCTCTCGTGGAAGGTTTCGTAAATGCGCTTTGCCAGTTGAGCGCTGATGCCTTCGACGCTGCTCAGGGCGTCCACGCCGGCGCGGCTGATTTCTCTCAGACCGCCGAACTGCCGCAATAATTGTTGGCGCCGTTTCGGACCCAGTCCGGCGATGTCTTCGAGCACGGACTGCTTTCTGGCTTTGGCGCGACGCTGGCGATGCCCGGTAATGGCGAATCGGTGGGCTTCGTCGCGGATTTGCTGAATCAATAACAGGGCAGGAGAGTGGCTGGGCAGGATGATGGCGTCCGTGGAATCCGCCGGGAACAGCGTTTCCATCCCCGGCTTGCGGTCGGGGCCCTTGGCCACCCCGACAGTGCGAATTGCGTCCATCCCAAGTTCGCTCAAGACCTCCCGCACGGCGCCGACCTGACCTTTGCCGCCGTCGATGAATAGTATGTCGGGCGCCTCGATTTCGCCTTGCCTGATGCGCTGGTAGCGCCGGGAAACCGCTTGCGCCAACGCGCCGTAATCGTCTCCCGGGGTAACGCCTTCGATATTGAAGCGGCGGTAAGCGGATTTGACCGGACCTTGCCGGTCGAACACCACGCAGGAGGCGACGGTCAGTTCGCCATGGGTGTGGCTGATGTCGAAGCATTCCAGGCGCCGCGGCGGCCCCTGGAGGTGCAGGGCCTCGCCCAGGCTGAGAAAACGTGCGTACAGGTCCTGTCGGTTCGCAAGTTTCGCGGTCAAGGCGTTTTCGGCATTGATGAGTGCCAACTGCAAACGTTTCTGGCGTTCGCCGCGAAGCCGGGCGGAAATGTGCACGGCATGGCCGGATTGACCGGCGAGCACTTCTTCGACGAGTTCGGTATCGTCGACCGGATGGCTGATGAGGATTTCTCTCGGCACCTGTTTTCCAAGGTAATACTGGGGGATGAACGCCGCCAGAATGCTGCCCGGATCGTGCTCCACGACCATGCTGGGAAAAAATGCGCGGTCGCCGATTTGCTGTCCGCCGCGGATGAACAGCATCTGTACGCAGGCGACGTTGCCTTTGAGTGCGCAGGCGATGATATCGATATCGCCGTGTTCGCCATGCACCGCCTGTTTCGCCAAGACGGTTCTCAGGCTCGCAATTTGATCGCGATAGCGCGCTGCCCGCTCGAACTGCAAATCGG
This sequence comes from Methylocaldum marinum, assembly GCF_003584645.1. Lineage (GTDB taxonomy): Bacteria > Pseudomonadota > Gammaproteobacteria > Methylococcales > Methylococcaceae > Methylocaldum > Methylocaldum marinum. The sequence goes on along the minus strand of NZ_AP017928.1, from coordinate 2,033,655 downwards.
CCGCAGCTTTTTCCATGCGTGCTACCAGATCGTCGATCAGCCGCTTGCCGTTACCCTCGAGGAACATGATGCTGTCCTGCACGTCCTGGCCATAGGCCTCGCGATCGATTAGATCCACGCAGGGCGCTGTACAGCGTTCGATTTGGTGCTGCAGGCAGGGACGGGAGCGATTCTGGAAATAGGAATCCTCGCACTGACGCACCGGAAAGATCTTTTGCAGCAGCTTCAGGCTTTCCCGCACCGCACTGGCGCTCGGATAAGGCCCGAAGTAGCGGCCGAGCTTGCTCTTGGCGCCGCGGTGGAAGGTGATCCGGGGAAAGGGCTGATGCGTCGAGACATAAATATAAGGATAGCTCTTGTCGTCGCGCAGATTGATGTTGTAGCGCGGTTTGTGGCGTTTGATGAGCTGGCTTTCCAGAAGCAGCGCCTCGCCCTCGGTGTGCGTCACCCTCACGTCGATCGCGTGTATGCGCGCTACCATGGCCTGCTGTTTGGGTGAACAGTCCTTGCCGGAAAAGTAGCTGGATACCCGCTTTTTGAGGTTTTTCGCTTTGCCGACATAAATGACTTCACCTTTTTCATCGAGCATCCGATAAACGCCCGGCAGCTGGGTGAGCGTTTCGAGATAAGCTTTGATGTCGAAGGACGGGGCATCTTCGCGCGAATTCATGACAGACAGGCCGATACGTCAATAAGAGGACATTATAATCCCGAACGAGCAGGGACACGCAGTTTGACCGTCGGCCGCGCCGTATTTAAGCGGTGACGGTAACCGTCATCCAGTTTCATTGTATTAACGAAAACTATCATTTATGGATACCTCCGACTCGACTTTTCTCCGTTCGCGCGAAAGGGCTTGGGTTCTCTATGACGTGGCGACCTCGTCTTTCGCTACTACGGTGATGGCGGCTTTTTTTCCGGTATTTTTCAAACAATTTTGGGCGAGCGACCTTCCGGTTACGGAAAGTACGTTCTGGCTGGGTGCGGTGAGTTCGGTCGGTGCCCTGGTTGCGCTGGCGCTCGCACCGGTACTCGGGGCCTTGTCGGACGCGGGCGGTTGGAAAAAGCCTTTGCTCGCTCTCTGTGCGTTCATCGGCATCAGCATGAGTGCGGGGCTGTTTTGGATCGAGGCCGGAGCCTGGGAGTTGGCGCTCATTCTTTACGGGCTGGGGCTCGTGGGTTTTTCCACCGGAATGGTTTTTTACGATGCGCTGTTGCCGACCGTCACGATTCCCGCCCGCTTCGAACACGTATCCGCATTCGGGGTGGGGATGGGCTATTTCGGCGGCGGCGCGCTTTTCGCCGTCAATATTTTGATGACGCAAAAGCCGGAGTGGTTCGGCTTCGCGGATGCGTCCGTCGCGGTTCGAATGTCGTTTCTGTCGGTCGCCGTGTGGTGGTTCGTGTTCACCCTGCCGTTGCTGTTCGTCGTGCCGGAGCCGCCGCCCCGGTGCGTGAGCGGCAGCGCCGTCCGGTCCGGATTGAGGCAGCTTCGGGAAACCTTCCAGGGTGTGCGAAAACTGAAGATTGTCATGTTGTTCCTGGGTGCGTACTGGCTCTACATCGATGGCGTGGACACCATCGTCCACATGGCGGTGGATTACGCACTCGCGATCGGTTTCGACGCCGGCGGGCTGATGCTGGCCTTGCTCATTACCCAAATCGTCGGCGTTCCTGCAACGCTGGCTTATGGTTGGCTGGGGCAGCGGTTCGGCGCCAAGTCCGGCATTCTCGCGGGACTCGCGGCCTACGCGTTACTGGTCGTTTGGGGTTCGGTCATGAGCCGCCAGTGGGAGTTCTACGGGATCGCGGTGGGCATAGGCCTGGTCCAGGGCGGAGTCCAGGCTATGAGCCGGGCGCTGTTCGCACGCCTCATTCCCAAAGAGAAGTCCGGCGAGTTTTTCGGTTTCTTCAATTTGCTCAGCAAATTCGCGGCGGTCCTGGGGCCGGTGCTGGTGGGGATTGTCAGTTATGCCAGTGGCGAGCCGCGCCTCTCGATACTTTCCTTGTTGGTGCTTTTCGGTCTGGGCGGCGCATTGCTCTGGTTCGTCGATGTGGCGGAGGGCGAGCGTCGCGCCGCGGAGTTATAGGCCAGCCGGTTATGTGGCAGGTCGGCGCGGCAGGCGCCAGGACACCAGCACCGTCAGGGCTAGGACCAGCACGCTCAGGGCGAGAATCGCGGCGACCGGACCGGTGCCGTGAGCCGAGGCGAAGGTGTAAATTCCCATGCTTGCCAGCATCGCGGCGTTTTGGAAGAAATTCTGGACCCCCACGGCGGCGCCGCTGCCCACCGAGTGATGCCCGATCTGTTGGATCGCGGCGTTGAGCGGCACGACGAACAGGCCGCCCGCGACGCCGATGGCGAGCAGCGTCGCCCTGGCCGGCCACAGGCTGTCGACGCTGGCCAGAAGCAGGAAAAAGAAGCTTAATGCATAAGCTGCGTGCCGCGCGCGCCGGACGTGTTCCAGGGGGATCAGGCGCGGCACGATGCCCGAGCCGATGATGATGCCGACGGCCAGGAACAGGGTCAGTTGCGCGATTTCCCCTGCGGTTCGGGTATCGAGCACTTGCGGCGCCCACGCGACCAGTATGACACGCAGAGTCGCGGCGCAGGACCAGAACAGGCTTAGGGCCATGAGCACCAGCCTGGCGCGCTCCGAGCTCAAGAGTGCTTTCATGACCTGTACCAGCCCGGTGAAGGACGAGCCCGGGCGTGCGCCGCGCGCCGGAAGCCTGGGCAGCAGAAGCGTGACCGCGGCGGAAACGAGGTAGCACGCGACGATCGAGACAAGCGCGAGTTCGATCGAAGCGTCGGCGAGTGCGGCTCCGATCACCGTGCCCAGCAGAATTGCGGCGATGGTCGCGCCTTCGATCCAGCTGTTGATTTTGACCAGCCGCGTGTGATCGGCGAGTTCCGGGAGAATGCCGTACTTTGCCGGACTGTAGGTTGCCGCACCGACGCCGACGACAGCGTAGCCGAGCAGCGGTTCGACCCCGAGCAGAATCAGGAGCCCGCCGAGCGCCTTGACGATATTGGCCAGAATCAGGACCTTCGGTTTCGAGATCCTATCGGCGAACGATCCGACCCAGGGCGTCAGTATCACGAACGCCACCAGGAAAACGCTTTGCAAGGCCGGTACGTACCAGGCCCCCCGGTCTTCGGTCTGCAGCACGATGGCAATGACCGTGAAGAGGATGGCGTTGTCCGAGAATGCCGAGAGAAACTGTGCGGCAATCAGCGAAGAGAGTCCCCGGCTCATGTTTTGCTCCTCTCGCGGAAGAAACCGGTCAGTGCCGGATAATCCACTTTTCCGGTGGCGAGTAGCGGCAGTTCTTTGAATACCCGGATATCCTTGGGCAGATGGAGTTCGCCGAGACCCTCCAGTTGCGCGCGGGCGACGAGTTCGGCGCGATCGGCGTTCTTGAATTCGGTGGCCAGTACGATCTTCTCTCCTTTTCTCGCGTCGGAGAGCGCGAGCGCCGCGTGCCGCTGCCCCGGCCAGATCCGCGCGGCCAGTTCTTCGACCGCGGTGAGCGACACCATTTCCCCGCCGATCTTGGCGAACCGCTTGACGCGGCCGAGAACGGCGATGAAACCTTCCTCGTCGATGCGGACGATGTCGCCGGTGTCGTACCAGGCGATTCCGTAATTCGAAGCGGGCGGATCGAGTTCGCCGGGACGCTCGGGACGGAGATAGCCCAGCATGACGTTGGGGCCGGCGACGTGAAGCCGTCCGCCATCGACCACGCCGGGGACCTCTTCAAGCCGCCACTGGATGCCGGGAAAAAAGCGTCCGACGGTCCCCTCCCGGTAGTACATGGGCGTGTTGGCTGACAATACCGGAGAGGTTTCCGTGGCACCGTAGCCTTCCAGCACGCGAAGTCCGAATTTCTCCATCCATAACCGGCGGGTGTCGGCTTGCAGCTTTTCCGCGCCGGCGAAGACGTAGCGCACGCTGTAGAAATCGTAAGGATGTGCGTGTTTGGCGTAGCCGTGCAGGAAGGTATTGGTCCCGAACAGAATGGTGGCGTTGAGGTCGTAGGCCAGTTCCGGGATGATCCGGTAATGCAGGGGCGAGGGATACAGAAACAGGCGCATGCCGGACAGCAGCGGCAGCAGGGTGCCTGCGGTCAGCCCGAAAGCATGAAATACCGGCAGGACATTGAGGATGATGTCCTGAGCATTGAAATCGAAGCGCGCTGCAAGCTGTTCGCGGTTGGCCAGGAGATTGGCGTGGGACAGCACGACACCTTTCGGTTCGCCCTCGGAGCCGGAGGTGAACAGGATCGCCGCCGGATCGTCGGGCCGGTGTTGGCTTCGATACCAGTAATCGGCGGCGAGTGCGGCGAGGAAAGCGGCGGTTTTGTCTAGGACGCCGAGTTCCCGGCCCAGGTCTTCGAGATAAAGTACGCGGGTTTTTTCCGACAATGCCTTTACCGTTTCTTCCAGCTTGGCCGTGGCCACGAACCGCCGGGCGGTGACCACGGTCTTGATATTCGCCGTGGTACAGCTGGACAGAAGGCTGCGGGTGCCGGCGCTGAAATTCAGCATGGCGGGTATGCGTCCCTGTACTTGAAGTCCGAAAAACGCGGCCACCGTGCTGTTCAGGTTGGGCAGTAAAAGCCCCACCGCGTCGCCTTCCTCGGTCTTTTCCGCAAGTTTGCGTCCGAGAGCGAGGCTTTGTGCGATCAGACGATCATAGGTCAGGGGTTTCCGTTGCGCATCTTCCAGGACGCGATGCCCGCCGCCGTGAATTCTGCGCGCATCGAGCAGGGCGGAGAATACCGTCCGGCGGTAATTGCTGGTTTCGAACATCATTTCGCTCATCAGATCGGACAGCATACGGCCGACTTGATGTCTTCGTTCGGGACCGGTCACTTCTTGCGGCGAGTTTACTTTCCGCGGCGGCAGAATGTTCAGTGTGATCGGTGGAAACCAGCGCAGCCGCACCACCCGATGCAGACGGGAGAATACGGTGTATTGAGTGCCGTCGAGGCGGATCGGCAAAACCGTGGCACCGGATTTTTCGGCGATCAGGCCGGTGCCGTCGTAGATTTTCATCAAAGCGCCGGTTACGGTGATGCGTCCTTCCGGAAATACCACCGCTTTGCGATCTTTTTTCAGGTAGTGGGTCAGGGCCTTAACTGCGAGCGGCTGAGTGGGTTCCATCGGAAATACTTTGGCGAACCGGAGAGCCGGCCGCACCCACCAGTGCCCGGCGACGCGGGTATTGATCGCGAAGGTCACGTCGTCCGGCAGGAACGCCCACAGCAGAATGGGATCCAGATAGGATGAATGATTGGCGGCGATGAGTACGCGAGGGCCTGCCTTTTGGTAGTTTTCGAGGCCGATGACTTTGACGCGGAACAGTCTGGCGAGAATCCAGCGAAGAATTGTTTTTATCATGGTGTTCACCTCCGAGGACAAAGTCTAGGTCAAAAATAAACAGCGTTCAATATTTCTGCGTGAGATGAACAAATTGACGCGCAACATCAACGAACCATCCCAATCAAAGGTAATATAGGCCCCGTCCTCAACTTCGCTTCCAATCATGATTCTAAAATCGCTTCGTTTGCCTTGCTTCGTGCTTTTTCCGTGCCTGCTGCTCGGCGGCTGTACGCCTCTCATCCACCCTCCGGGACCCAACCATGTGGAGCCGCAACTCCGCAAATCTCATTTCGTCGCTACCGACGGCGCCGTTTTGCCGGTTCGATCCTGGCTGCCCCGCAGCGGAAAGCCGGAGGCCGTTATCGTAGCCCTACACGGTTTCAACGATTACGGCAATGCCTTTGCCATGCCCGGCCGCTATCTGAGCGAGCGCGGGATCGCGCTGTATGCTTACGATCAAAGAGGTTTCGGGAATGCGCCCGGGCGCGGGCTTTGGGCGGGAATGGATGCCTATGTCGACGATCTGGACCACTTCACGCGCCTCGTGCGGCAGAATTACCCGGGAAAACCGGTCTATATCCTCGGCGAGAGCATGGGCGGGGCCTTGGCGATCGTGGCTATGACATCGGCGCGGCCTCCCGCCGCCGACGGCATCATTCTCTCGGCTCCGGCCGTTTGGGGCAGGGCAACCATGCCCTGGTATCAACGCGCCTTGCTTACGATTTCCGTGAGTACGGTACCCTGGCTGGAGTTGACGGGGGAGAGCCTAGGGATTCTTCCGTCCGACAATATCGAAATGCTGCGCGGACTCGGACGGGATCCCCTGGTTATAAAAGAAACCCGCGTGGATACGATCTACGGACTCGTCAATCTCATGGACGAGGCTCTCGCGCGGGTGGAAAAGCTGAACAAGGAGGTCTTGGTGCTCTACGGCGAACACGACCAAGTGATTCCGAAAGAGCCGGTTTCGCTTATGCTTAAGAAGCTGTCGAAGACCGGGGTTGCCCGTGTCGCCCTTTACGAGCAGGGATACCACTTGTTGCTCCGGGATTTGAGCGCGGCCAAGCCTTGGGGCGATATCGCGGCCTGGGTCGCGGATCGATCCAAGCCTTTGCCCTCGGGGGCGGATAAGCGGAACATGGTGGCTTTCCTCAAGCCATGAGGTGAGGGTGAAGGCGTACCCGGCTGGTGGTCTGGGGAAATTGGCAGGCTGTTTGAAAATTTAGGCGGTTTCCGACTTCGGGTAGCGGAGATCCGGTTGTAGGTCGGTAATCCCTTGTCGATAAGGCTCTTTGCCGACCTACGAACTTCGCTCAACCGAGGTGAAAAACGCTTTGGCCGCGGGCGACGAGGAATCCGTCGAAATTTTTTGCGCCTGGGAAATTGCGACAGTCAACCTTTCCGTAGCGCTTTGGCCAAGGCCTCCGCCATGGCGCCTTGCGGTCTGGGAAGGGACTCCTGCCGAGGCTTCTTGGTTTTCGGCGCGGCCGCTTTCCCGGAGGGAATCGACGGGCCGCGCTCCGACCGCGGTGCGTCCGCCGCATCCTTTTTCATCGACAGACCGATGCGGCGTCTCGGCACGTCCACTTCCAGCACTTTCACTTTCACCACGTCTCCCGCCTTGACCACCTCGCGGGGATCTTTGACGAACCTGTCGGACAAGTGCGAAATGTGGACCAGGCCGTCCTGGTGCACGCCGATGTCGACGAAAGCGCCGAAATTGGTGACATTGGTGACGACGCCTTCGAGCATCATGCCGGGTTTCAGATCCTCGATCTTGTCCACGCCTTCCTTGAACTGTGCGGTCTTGAATTCCGGCCGCGGATCGCGGCCGGGCTTTTCCAGCTCGCGCAGAATGTCGGTGACGGTCGGAAGGCCGAAACGGTCGTCGGTGAAATTCTCGGCGTTGACGCCGCGGAGGAAGGCCGCATTGCCGATCAGTTCGCGAATATCCTTGCCGGTATCGCCGATGATGCGTTCCACCACCGGATAGGCTTCGGGATGTACGGCCGAGGCGTCGAGCGGATTGTTTCCGTTCATGATGCGGAGAAATCCGGCCGCCTGCTCGAAGGTTTTTTCCCCGAGACGCGGCACGTTTCTGAGATCTTCGCGGCTGTCGAAAGCCCCGTTTCGGTTTCGGTACTCGACGATGTTCTGGCTGATGGTTTGGGACAGTCCCGAGACGTAACGGAGCAGCGAAGCCGAAGCCGTGTTCACGTCGACGCCAACGGCATTCACGCAGTCCTCGACCACCGCGTCCAGGCTCTTGGAGAGCTGCGACTGGTTCACGTCGTGCTGATACTGGCCGACGCCGATGGCCTTGGGTTCGATCTTTACCAGTTCGGCCAAGGGGTCCTGCAGGCGGCGGGCGATCGAAACGGCACCGCGCAGCGAGACGTCGAGATCCGGAAATTCCTTGGCGGCCAGCTCGGATGCGGAATAAACCGACGCTCCTGCTTCCGACACCATGACCTTGGTGATGTGCAGCTCGGGGTGCCGCTTGATGAGATCGCCGACCAGCTGATCGGTTTCGCGGGAGGCGGTGCCGTTGCCCGTCGCGACCAGTTCAACGCCGTGCCGGGCGATCAGCCGGGCCAGCGTTGCGATCGATTGATCCCACTGATTTTGCGGCACGTGGGGATATATCGTCGCGGTTTCCAGCAGCTTGCCGGTCCTGTCCACCACCGCGACCTTGACGCCGGTGCGTAGCCCCGGATCCAGGCCCATGGTGGTGCGGGGGCCGGCGGGCGCCGCGAGCAGCAAATCCTTGAGGTTCTTGGCGAAAACCTGAATCGCCTCGGCTTCGGCGGCTTCGCGGAGGCGCTGCTTGAGGTCGAGGTCGATGCGGGTCAGGATTTTGACTTTCCAGGCGTAATGCACCGTGTCGGCCAGCCAGCGGTCCGCGGGCCGCCCTTTGTCGGCGATACCGAAGGTTCGCGCGATCAGGCTTTCCGCGCTTTTATGCGCGGCGTCCTCATCCTTGCCGACTTTCAGGGCCAGGTCCAGCACATCCTCGTTGCGTCCCCGGAACAGGGCCAGTGCGCGGTGCGACGGGATTTTCGCGACGGGTTCCTCGAAATCGAAGTAATCCCGGAATTTCGCTCCGGCCTGTTCTTTGCCCTCGGCGACCGTCGAAGAAAGAATGCCTTCGTTCCAGATTCGTTCGCGCAGCTCGGCGAGAAGTCCGGCCTGCTCGGCGAAGCGTTCCATGAGGATTTGCCTTGCCCCTTCCAGCGCCGCCGCGGCGTCGGGAACGCCTTTATCGGCATCGGCGAATTTCCCGGCTTCCGTCTCGGGCACCAGGGACGGATCGCCGAGCAAGGCATCGGCCAGGGGCTCGAGCCCGGCCTCCCGTGCGATCTGGGCCTTGGTGCGGCGTTTGGGTTTGTAGGGAAGATAAAGGTCTTCCAGCAGGGTCTTGGTATCGGCGGCGAGAATGGCTTGTTCCAGCTCCGGCGTCAGCTTGTCCTGTTCTCGGATGCTGTCCAGGATGGTCTGGCGGCGCTCCTCGAGTTCGCGGAGGTAGGAGAGCCGAACTTCCAGAGTTCTGAGCTGGGTATCGTCCAAACCGCCCGTCGCTTCTTTACGGTAGCGCGCGATGAATGGCACCGTAGCTCCTTCGTCCAGCAGGTCCACGGCTGCCTGGACCTGTCTTTCTCGGACGCCGAGCTCTTCAGCGATACGGGCGATGATGTTCATCAACAAACCTCAAGAGTGGGAAAAGGGGTAAAAGTTTAGCATTCGCGGATGTATCCAAAAATCCGCGGGCGGATTCACAAGGGCTTTTCGGCGATGACGATGGTGGGGTCGTCGGTCTTGGTATGACAGCTGAACGCCAGCCGTTTCATTAAGCCGAGCATTTTGACGTTGTTTGCCAGGATTTCGCCCCGCAAGGATTTGAGCCCCATCTCGCGAGCGGCGTCGATCAGGCAGGACATCAGCCGTGTACCCAACCCACGGTGCTGCCATTCGTCGGCAACCACCAGGGCGAATTCGGCGGTTTCGCCATCCGGATTGGTGAAATAGCGCGCCACGCCGAGTTCCGTTTCTTCGGCCCCGGAATCGACGATGGCGACGAGCGCCAGTTCGCGGTCGTAATCAAGCTGAGTCAAACGGATCAGCATGTCGTGACTCAATTCCTGCAAGGCGTTCATGAAGCGGAAGAATTTGGCCTCGGGCGAAAGCCGTTTTACGAACCGCTGCTCGCTTTCCGCGTCTTCGGGACGGATCGGCCGAATGGTGATGTTGGTGCCGTCGGCGAGCTGATACTGCCGAACCAGGTGGCTGGGATAGGGATGGATCGCCATGTGCCCGTAGGGCCGGCGTCCAGGCTGCGGCTCATGCACCGCGATGCGGGCATCCAGGGCGAACACGCCCTGGTCGTCCGCCACCAGAGGATTGATGTCCAGCTCCTTGATCTCGGGCAGTTCGCAGACCATTTCCGAGAGTCGCAGCAATACTTGCTCGATCGCCTCCAGCTTGACCGGCGGGAGGTTGCGGAACTGTCCGAGCAGCCGTGCGACGCGGGTCTGGGCGATCATGGTCTGGGCGATGTGCTCGTTGAGCGGGGGCAGGGCGACCGCACGGTCCTTGAGAATTTCCACCGCTGTGCCGCCCGATCCGAAACTCACGATGGGGCCGAAAATCGGATCGTCGACCACGCCGACCAGCAGTTCCCGGCCGTTGCGGTTACGGTACATCTTTTCGACGGTTACACCCTCGATCCGTGCGTTCGGCCTTCGGGCCTGCACGGTCGACACCAGATCGTTATAGGCGTTCCGCACCGTTTGGGCGCTGTTGATGTTGAGCCGTACGCCGTCGACATCGGATTTATGGGTGATGTCCGGCGACAGGATCTTCAGTGCGACCGGGAAACCCAGGTATTCGGCCGCCGACAGCGCCTCGTTGGGCGAATGGGCGTTGAGTGACGGCGGCACGGGTATGTCGAAGGCGCGCAGCACGGCGCGGGTTTCGAGCGAGGACAGCAGCGTCCGCCGTTCCGCCAGGGCGCCCTCGATGATCAGACGGGCGCCGGTCAGGTCGGGCTGCCGGTACGAACTCAAGGGTCCCGGCACTTGTACCAGCATTTGCTGGTTGCGGTGGTATTCCGCCAGGTAGCCGAATGCCTCGATGGCGCTTTCGGGATTTGAGAAGGTCGGGATCTGATGTCCTGTAAATAAATCACGTCCCTCTTGCACGTGGGTCTTGCCCAGCCAACAGGCAAGGACCGGTTTATGGGAGGGTTCGGCAGCGCGGATGACGGCCTCGGCGGCTTCCGTAGGATCGGTCATGGCCTGCGGCGTGAGCAGCACCAAAGCACCGTCCACGCTTTCGTCGGCCAGGCAGATCTCGGCAGCCGCCCGATACCGTTCGGGGGTGGCGTCACCGAGGATATCGACGGGATTATTGTGCGACCACTGTTTGGGCAGAACCGCGTTCAGCTTGTCGAAGGTCGATCCGCCCAGTTCGGCGAGCCGTATGCCTTGTTCGACGGCACGGTCGGTCGCCATCACCCCCGGTCCGCCCGCGTTGGTGATGATCACGAGGCGGTTGCCCCGAACGCGGTGCTGGGTCGCCAGGAGTTGGGCGGCGGCGAAGAGCTGCTCGATGGTGGTGGCCCGAACCACGCCGGCCCTTTGCAGCGCGGCGTCGAACACGTCGTCCGAACCGACCAGGGCGCCGGTGTGCGACATGGCTGCGCGGGAGCCTTCGGCATGGCGGCCAGCCTTGATCACGATTACCGGCTTCATGCGAGCCGCGGCCCGCAGTCCACTCATGAAACGCCGCGCATCGCGCACGCCTTCCACGTACATCAAAATGCTGCGGGTCTCGGGATCGAGGGCGAGATAATCGAGGATGTCCCCGAAGTTGACATCGGCGCCGGCGCCCAAGGACACCATGGTCGAAAAACCGATGCGATGGGCGCTCGCCCAATCCAGAATCGCCGTGCAAAGGGCTCCCGACTGGGAGACCAGGGCGAGCGAACCCGGCTCCGCGACATTATTGCTGAAAGTGGCGTTGAGGCCGACCGAAGGGCGCATCAGCCCCAGGCAGTTGGGGCCGAGTATCCGGAGCCCATAGCGCCTGCCTTCTTCCAGCAGGGCCCGCTCCAGCATTCGGCCGCTGCCCTCCTGTTCGGCAAATCCCGCCGAAATCACGATGGCGGCCTTGACCCCTTGTTGGCCGCAAGCGCGGATGATGAGGGGGGCAGTGGCGGCCGGCGTCGCGATGATCGCGAGATCCACGTGTTCCTTCACCTCCTCGATCGACGGGAAGCAGACCTGATCCCGAACCAGTTGATACTTGGGATTGATCGGGTAGATCGGGCCTTGAAAGCCACCGTCCAAGAGATTCTGATAGATGCGCGCGCCGACCGAGTCGGGCAGCTCGCTGGCGCCGAAAACGGCTATGGACTTCGGGCTGAACAAATGCTCGAGGTAATGGCGTGCCATATGAGCCTCAGATTCTGGCGATGAGGATTTCGCCGATTTCGCCGTCGGTGAGCGTTACCGGATTGGTTTGCATGCTGGTCCCGCGGGCGTTGGCGACGATCCTGGGAACGTGCGCCGATTCCACGCCGAAATCGCCGAGGCGCTTCAGAGCCAGCCGTTCGGTCCAGTCGTCCAAGTGTTCAACCAGGGCATTGCAAGCTTCCATTTGGGTTTTGAAACCATGGCCGGTTAGGAGTTCGGCGATACCGGCGTATTTCTTCAAGGCCGGATGTTCCGGAACTCTTTCCCTCAGTGCGCGGATATTGACGGCCGTGGCCTCGGCGAGCAGGGTGCCGCAGGCGAGACCGTGCGGGATCGGATAGAAGGCGCCCAGCGGCGCGGCCAGCCCGTGCACGGAGCCCAAGCCCGCCTGGGCCAGGGTGATGCCGGACATGAGCGATGCATAGGCGATGGCGCCGCGCCCGGCTCGGGCTTGCTCGCCGTCGCCGCCCTGCAGGGCCGCGAAGAAGCCGTCGCGAAACGCTTCCATTCCGCTTTTTGCCAGAGCGTCGGTCATCGGGTTGGCGCGGGCCGAGACATAGGATTCCAGCAGCTGGGTGAACGCGTCCATGCCGTCGGCGGCGATCAGGTCCGGCGGGCAAGTGTCCAGCAGATCGGGATCGACGATCGCGTATTCGGGAACCAGGCAGTCATGGCGGAACGATTTCTTGAAGCCGTGCTCGCCGCGCACACTCAAGACGGCATTCTTGGTCGCTTCGCTGCCGGTGCCGGCGGTGGTGGGCACGGCGATGAACGGTGTCGCAGGTCCGGTGTATGGAATGTTGCGGCCTACGCCCTCGAGATGATCCATGACCGAATTGCCGTGGGGCAGAAGTCCCGCGATGGCCTTGGCGGCGTCCAGCACGCTGCCGCCTCCGATCGCGACCACCAGGTCGATGCGGCGGCCATGAAACGCGGCGACGGCATCGTCCACCAACTGCGGCGTGGGCTCGTCGCTGACGGCCATGTGTTCCAAGCTCAAGCCCTGTTCGGTCAAACGCTCCGTCAGCCAGATCCAGCGCGACGACGCGCGGAACGAGCGAACTCCGGTGACGAGCAGTGCCTTCCGTCCGTACGAGCGGGCCAGTTTCGGCATTTCCGCCAGTTGGCCGGTACCGAAAAGGATGCGGGGAAGGCGAGAAATCGAAAATGCAGGGATAGTCATGAATGCATCCTGCTGCGGGCCTTGCGGCGATGGATGGCGATATAGATTCCAACCAGGACGATGCTGAATATGATCACGTCGATGACCGCGTGTTCCGAGTAGCGCGCGATCAGTTCCTGGTTTTCGCCGATGAAATAACCGATCCAGCTCAGGACCGACACCCAGATCGCCGCGCCGAGCAGTGTATACGCGGTGAACTTGAAATGATTCATGTTCGCAAGGCCCGCCGGCAAGGAGATCAGATGCCGGACCACGGGCAAGAGCCGGCCGACGAAGGTGGAGATTTCGCCGTGCGCCAGGAAAAACTTCTCCACGCGGTCGAAGTGCTCCTCGGTGATCCAGACGTATTTGCCGTATCTGATCAGGAGCGGCCTGCCCAGCCAGCGGGCGACGAAATAGTTGGCATAAGCCCCGACCAGGCTTCCCAGCGTTCCGCTTAGGATCACCAGGGTCATGTTCATCTTGCCTTGTTGAGCCAGATAGCCCGCGGGCGGCATGACGATTTCGCTGGGGATGGGGAAAACCGAGCTCTCCATGGCCATCAGCAGAAAAATCCCAGTGTAGCCCATCGCGCCGATGGTCGTCACAAGCCAATTGATCAGTTCATGCATTGAAGAGTCCTTGGGATAGTGGGCTGTTTTTTAGAGTAGGCCGCCTTGCAGCGGCACGAAGCTGACGGGTTCGATGATCTCCGCCTGAAATCCGACTTCCGTGCGCGTAACCCGCTGCAAAAATTGCCCGCGTCCGTCGCCGATGGGTATCACCATGACGCCGCCCCGCGCCATCTGGTCCAGCAGCGGCTGCGGCAGTTCCGGCGGTGCCGCGGTGACGATGATTCCATCGTAAGGCGCGTAATCGTCCCAGCCCCAGCCGCCGTCGCTATGCTTCATGCGCACATTGCGCAGGTGAAGGTCCTGAATGCAGCGGCGGGCACGCTGCTGAAGGGGGTAAATGCGTTCCACCGAATGAACCCGTCTGGCGAGTTGCGCCAGTACGGCGGTTTGATAGCCCGAGCCGGTGCCGACTTCCAGCACCTTGTCCAAAGGGCCTTTTTCCAGCAGCAGCTCGGTCATGCGGGCGACGATATAAGGCTGGGAAATGGTTTGGTTGAAGCCGATGGGAAGCGCGGTGTCTTCGTAGGCGCGGCTCGCGAAAGCCTCTTCGACGAAAATATGGCGGGGCGTTTCCAGTATGACAGCCAGAACCGACGGATTGGTGATGCCTTGTTCCTTCAACCGGCTGACCATGCGCTCCCGGGTTCTGCGGGAGGTCATGCCGATACCCTGCAGACGACGGTTCATGTAATAACCTCGCGCGGGAGCCAGTCGGCCAATCGCTGAAGACTTTCGTAACGGGTCAAATCGATTTGCAACGGTGTGACGGAGACGTAATTGTTGCGTATGGCATGAAAATCGGTGCCCGGTCCGGCATCCTGCTCCGGACCGGCGGAGCCGATCCAGTAAATTTCGCGTCCGCGCGGATCGGTCGTCCGGATCACGGATTCTGCCTTGTGGCGCTGACCCAGGCGGGTGGACTGGAAACCGCGCAGTTCGCTCAGCGGAACATCGGGAACGTTGACGTTGAGTATAGTATCGGCGGGCAAGGGGTGTTCCTGGATCTGTTTGAGCAAAGCGACCGCCACTTGGGCAGCGGTATCGAAATGCTGCGGATTGTTCGATGCCAAAGATACCGCGACTGCCGGAAGCCCCAGAAATCGTCCTTCGGTGGCTGCCGCTACGGTGCCGGAGTAGATGACGTCGTCGCCCAGATTCGAGCCGTGATTGATGCCGGCGAACACCATGTCCGGCTCTTCATGCAGCAGGCCGGTCACGGCCAGGTGCACGCAGTCGGTGGGCGTGCCGTCAATTTTGATGAAACCGCTTTCGGTTCGGCTGACGCGCAAGGGTCTGTCCAGCGTCAGCGAATTGCTCGCTCCGCTGCGGTTTCTTTCGGGAGCGACCACGGTCAGTCGCGCCCTCTGCCCCAGCGCATGGGCCAAGGTGATCAGTCCTTTGGCGGAATAACCGTCATCATTGCTCAACAAAATATGCATCAGACATGCTCCCCCTTTCCTTATCATTTTACACAAGAACCGGGCCAGTCTACGCATCAGCAGCAGTCCGTTCCATGTGCCGTCAAGGGATAGGGAAACGCGGCATCATCGAGTTCGCCTTGACGCTGAGTGATGAATCCTCGACTATTGACGGGGTTTTTGCCGCCAAGTGCTCGCTTTTCCGCCTCCTCTGAGACCCATCCGAATTTACCGCTCCAAGGATTTCATCCGATGAACTCGCAAGGTTTGAATCTGCTGGCCGAGAAACTTCGCGCCAACGTCCTCTATCGGAAATACGCTCGCCTCCCGGCTCTGGCTCAGCGGCTGGTCCTGGTGAGTTCGCTGGCATTCCTGACGACTGTGCTTCTGGTCGTGGTGTATTTCTTTGTCGATCCGATTATCGCCATAGGGACCTTCGCCAGCATCCTGGCCGGATTGGCTACCGGCTTCGGCGCCTTGCCCGCTTTGCTGTTCAAGAATGTTTCCAACCGGACCCTTTATCTGATGCTGGGGGGAGCCGCCGGTGTGATGTTGGCGGCCACCGCTTTCTCGCTGATCGTGCCGGGCATCGACGCCGGCAATGAGCTGTGGCCTGGGTTCGGCGTGTACGTGGTTGCGGCCGGGGTTTTGATCGGCGCGGTTTTTCTCGTGTTGGCGGACAACTGGCTGCCCTACGAGCGGTTTTTGGGCGAGAGCGGAGAAGCCTTCGCCTCGCTGCGAAAGATCTGGCTCTTTATCGCCGCGATCGTTATACATAACCTGCCGGAAGGCATGGCGGTCGGCGTAAGCTTCGGTTCCGGCGACTGGCACAACGGCGTCGTCTTGGCGATCGCAGTCGGTCTGCAAAACGTCCCGGAAGGCTTGGCGGTTGCCATGCCGCTGGTGGCTTTGGGGTATCGGCGGCAGCAGGCGGTTTTGATCGCCACCCTGACAGGGCTGATCGAGCCCGTCGGTGCCGTTCTCGGCGTTGCCGCGGTGACGATGTTTATGCCGTTATTGCCCATTGGCATGGCGTTCGCCGCGGGAGCGATGCTGTTCGTGATCAGTGACGACATCATTCCCGAAACACAATCCCAAGGTAAGGCCCGTTATGCGACTTTCGCGCTGATGTTCGGTTTCATCATCATGATGATTTTGGACAACCTGCTCACATCCTGAGAATTCGTCCAGTGGCTTGCAATCTGATAAACGATGTGGGTGTGTGGCTGGATGGAAACCTGCCGGCGATCGATTGGGCGCGGTGGTGGGCATCATCCGGGACCGCGTTCGCGCTGGTGACGGCCGCGGAGTTCGGCGACAAGAGTCAATTGGTCTGTATGACGCTGGCGGCGAGACACCGCCACTGGCCTATTCTGCTTGGTGCCGCCCTCGCTTTTGCCATTTTGAATCTGGTGGCTGTGGTGTTCGGAGCGGCGGCCGCGCGATGGCTGCCCGAATCCTTGGTATCCCTGGCCGTGGCCGTCCTGTTTGCCGTTTTCGGCGTGAAAGCCCTGCTTTTTAGGGAGGACGAGGGCGAGGTGGTCACCGAAAAAAGCGGCCACGGAATCTTTTTAACGACTTTCCTGATGATTTTCTTCGCCGAGTTCGGCGACAAGACCCAATTGGCGGTCGCGGGCTTGGGGGCGGCGGCGCCGCCCGTGCCGGTGTGGCTCGGCGCGACCGCGGCCTTGGGCCTGACTTCCGCTCTGGGGATTTGGGCGGGTGCGAAGTTGTTGCGAAAGACGCCGCAGCGCGCCTTGCATATCGCCAGCGGTCTGCTGTTTCTCGGATTTGCGGTTTTTGCGGCCTTCAGAATCGTGCCGGAGGAGCTATGGAGTTGGCTACAAAGTAGCTTTGATCGATTAGATTCGATTGTTACGGAATTGTTTTCGTAGTCGAGTAGGTTGTAATCGAATGTTGCAAAGACTTCTTCCGTTTTGGGGCAATGCTGTTTAATCAGCTACCACCCGCAGAGCGGGTGGTTTGATGAAGGCCCCCTGAGGGGGCCGAAAAACGGATGAAAGGGCCTAAAGACCCTGGATGTACAGTTGCTCGATGCGCCTCTCCTCAGCTTCCTGATGACGGATATAGGCTCGAATCACTTGCTCATCCAATCCCACAGTGCTGACGCAATACCCCTTGGCCCAGAAATGTAGCCCCGTGAAGTTTCGCTTCTGTCCCAAGAATTCCCGATGGATACGGACCGCGGATTTCCCTTTCAGAAAGCCCACCGTATAGGCCACGCTGAACTTCGGCGGAATACTCAAGCACAGATGAATGTGATCCGGCATCGCGTGCCCTTCCACCAACTCGATGCCCACTTGGCGGCACAACTCGCGGAAAATCCCCCCGACCCGTCGCCGCAACGTTCCATAGATTGCCCGGCGCCGGTATTTGGGCACAAACGCAACATGGTACTTGCAGTACCATTTGACGTGAGATTGGCTCTGCCATTCTCGCATGATGACCTCCTTCCAATTGCAGTTGTAGGAGGGAGGTCATCGACCATCCAAGGGCGCTCGCCGGAACGGCAGAGCCTTGCGGAGTCCACCGCCAGAGGCGGTGGCTTACCTAATCGAGTTAAGCTGCCATTCCAACCGCAAACGGCCGCTTGAGTCGCGCTTATGCCCCGCCGGGGTGACGACATTCATCTTAATTTGGGATTGACGCCCATATTCGAATTCTTGTTTCAAGTTGCTCTAACAGCAAGCCTGAACGGTACGCAATGCATATCCACGAGGGGCCCGAAATGTGCGGTGAGTGCAAGCCACGCCAATGATCGGGCTTCTTTCGTTCAAAGCGTGATCCACTCATACGAAAATTACCGTATCGCTATGGCGCGTCACAGTCCGATCATGCGTCACCAGCCGCATGGGTTCGGTTAGTGCCTGGGCGATGAGAATGCGGTCGAAGGGATCGTTGTGAATAGCGGGCAGGGATTCGACCGCAGTCGCATGGGTGCCCAGAATGGGTAATTGTAGGTAACCGGCGCTTTCGAAAAGCTCCGCGGCACGGACGCCGGATACGGGCATATCGCCGCATCCGAGTTGATGTTTGATGGCGATTTCCCAGAGTGAAGCCACGCTGATATGTATTTCACAGTTTGGATCCAAAATCAGGCGGCGTGCTTTTTCGGTCAGGCGGGGATCGTCCGTTTATGCCCATAACGCTATCTGGGTATCAAGCAGCAGGCGCATCGTCGGATGTCTCGCCGTTGAACAATCGAGCGATCTCTTGCTTGCTTTGATCGATATCCTCCGGGATGGTGAATTCGCCTTTGGCAATTCCAATCCGGCGCGATATTTCCACCTTGGCGATAGGAAGGACACGGGCTACCGGTTTGCCATTGCGGGAGATCACAAACTCCTTTTCCTTGCCGGAAGCAATCTGGTCAATAAGCTTGGATAAATGAGTTTTCGCTGCCGGAAGCAATCTGGTCAATAAGCTTGGATAAATGAGTTTTCGCTTCGAAGAGATTAACGGTTTGCATATTTGAATCTTCGAAAAACAGATCAATCTAGCTTAGTCTATTTTGGCATGAGTCGATAGAGGGTCTTCGGATGACAGAGCGCTGACTTCTCGAGTAATCCTGGAAACGCTCGAAATCTTCGTCTCTGCACGGAATGCTTGAACGCCTCTCTGACCCGCTCGTCGTCAAGAACGATGTTCGTACGGGTATCAATATACCTCCTGCGGTGTATGTTGGCGCTGTGTCGGCGGAGAAGCCATGGGGAAACGGCGCGTCCTGGCCATACTTTAGCTCGACAGAAAAACCTTTAAAGTTTCCGCCGCGGCGCCCGATAACGTTGATGAGAGTTGAATGCACAGCGCTGTTGTTTTTGAGCTCGTCTTTTCGAAAAAGTCTAAATATTGGAGACGACCATGCCCCAAGTTATTAACACCAACATTTCTTCACTCAACGCCCAGCGGCAACTTAATCGCTCGCAGATGACGCTGCAAACTTCCATGGAGCGCCTCTCCTCGGGACTGCGCATCAACAGCGCCAAGGACGATGCCGCGGGTCTTGCCATCTCGGACCGCATGACCGCCCAGATTCGGGGTCTTAACCAAGCGGTACGTAACGCCAATGATGGTATTTCTTTGGCTCAAGTGGCCGAGGGGGCGCTTCAGGAATCCACCAACATTCTGCAACGCATGCGTGAATTGGCCGTACAGTCCGCCAACGACAGCAACAGCGCTTCTGACCGCGTAAACCTGCAAAAGGAAGTAAACCAACTGCAGGCTGAGCTGAATCGCATTGCCAACACGACCACCTTCAATGGGAAAAAATTGCTGGATGGCACTTTCAGTGGCCAGGAGTTCCAGGTGGGCGCGTTTGCCAACCAGAGCATCCAAGTGACCGTGGGCAGCGCCAAAGCCACCGATATGGGAGCAAACACACTGAGCAATGATGATGTGGCTGGCGCCATTACAGAAGCCGTCGCGGGCGCCGCCAACAATGTTGCAGGCGGCACTCTGACCATCAATGGCTATCTGGGAACAGGGGTGGATGTCACGGTCGGCGCGGGCGATACGGCCAGGGCCATTGCGGAAGGTATAAACGCAGTTACGGATCAAACCGGCGTTTCCGCTAGGGCCGTGACTTATGCCAAGATCGATAACGTGAGCGCTACCGGGATTTATTCACTCGATCTTAATGGCCAAAATACCGCGAGTGCAGTGACGATCAGCGCCAGCATAACCGATACCGGCGATCTCACGGAACTCGCGAATGCAATCAATGGCGTTTCCGGTAAGACGGGCGTTACTGCAGAACTGAGCAGCGACAAGTCCTACATAACACTGAAAAATGCCGAGGGATACGATATCCATGTCGCTAACAGCACGGGTTCTGCGGGAGACTTCGATTTGACCGGATTGCAGGAGGACGGGGAAACAGAGGTCGGCAATGCGGCCACCCTGACTGCAGCCGGCGGCGATGATGCTACCGTCGGCGGTAACGTGATTTTTGAATCAGCCAAATCGTTTTCGATCGATTCGACGGATACGGCACTCTTCGCCGCGGAGACGGGCTCCTCTCTCAGCGATGTGGGATCCGTGGACATCGGTTCGCAAAAAGGTGCGCTGGACACTTTGGCCGTATTGGATGGGGCTCTGGCCTTCATTGCCGATACCCGTGCCGATTTGGGCGCGATCCAAAACCGCTTCAGCTCGACGATCTCGAACCTCGAGAACGTATCTCAGAACATCTCGGCAGCCCGTTCGCGCGTGCAGGACGCGGACTTCGCGAAGGAAACCTCGGAACTCAGCCGCAGCCAGATTCTGCAACAGGCCGGCACGGCCATGCTGGCCCAGGCCAATGCCTCAACGCAGACCGTGCTTTCCCTGCTTCGCGGTTAAATTCCGAGGCAGTTAATCCGGAAAGCGGGGACTTTAAGACGTTTTCGCTTTCTTCTTCGAGCAACAGGAGATCGATATGGATGCACCGACAGCTTTGGGCAATGTAACGGCTCTGAAGCCGAACATGGTGCGTCGCCCGGCGGCGGACGAGGTGGGTTCGGAATCCGTCGCCGCGGCGGGAAGCATCGGGACGGCACAACAGGCTTCTACGGGCCGCGCGGTTCCGCCGTCTTTGGCCGCCGAGGCGTTTGCTTCTTCGGGAAAGGAAGGAGAGAAGCCAAGGGACGAAGTCGCTCATGCCGTACGTAATTTCAACGAATTCTTTCAAATGTTGCGGCGGACGGTCCAGTTTTCCGTCGATGAAGACTCGGGTCGGACGATCGTGCAGGTCAAGGATGCCGAGACCGATGAACTGATTCGTCAAATCCCCTCGGAAGAGATTTTGAGACTCGCAAGACATTTGGACGAGTTCAAGGATGGATTCAAGGGTATGTTCCTAAAGGAAAAAGTCTGAGTTTGGAGGGTTTGGCCGTTCGCGTGACAGGTTGGCTTGGCTGACTTCGGTCGGCGTGAAAGGCACCGAGATGGGCGTTTCGGGAGAGGCCGACAAGAGATGAAGTGGAGGGTTTGATGGCAGGTATCACATCGACGGGGCTCGGGTCCGGTCTCAATATATCCAGCCTGGTCAGCCAACTGGTGCAGGCGGAACGCACGCCAATTGCGGCTCGCTTGGATCGGCAAGAGGTCGCGATTCAATCCAAGATTTCCTCGTTCGGAAATTTCAAGAGCGCGTTATCGGCTTTTCGCGATAGCCTTTCGGCGCTGAGAAACCTCAACAGCTTTCAGAAGTCGAGCGCTACCTCCAGCGACGGCAGCATCGTCGGCGCCTCGGCCGAAAGCAATGCCGATCTGGGTAATTACAAGATCGAGGTCAAACAGCTCGCGCAGAGTCATGCTCTCGCGACCGGTTATTTCATATCGGCCGATGCCGTGGTCGGGACCGGGACTTTGACGCTGAAGTTCGGCGCCACGGACTACACGCCGCCGTCAGATGGCGTTCCGGGCAGTTACAACGGATTTACCCAAAATCCCGACAGAGGCACGCTGACCCTCGAGATCGATTCGAGCAACAACACCTTGAGCGCGATTCGAGACGCGATCAACAACGCCAAGGCGGGGGTAACCGCGGTCATCGTCAACGACGGCGGCGGTTCTCGCCTTGTGCTCAATTCCAGTGAAACCGGTGCCGAGAACAGCCTGCAGATCAGCGTAGCGGACGATGACGGGAATTCGACCGATACCTCGGGGCTCTCGGTCCTATCTTTTAATGCGGCGGCCGTCAATCTGCAGCAGACTCAGGCGGCGCTGGACGCGAAGATCGCGATCAATGGGCTCGAGGTTGTCAGTGCGAGCAACACCGTCAAAGACGCGCTTAAAGGAGTGACGTTCGATCTTCAGTCGGCTCAACCCGGGAAGATCGTCAATGTATCGATCAGCCAGAGCAACGACGAGATCAAAAAGCTTATAGAAGGATTCGTCAAAAGTTTCAATGAATTGGCAAAAACGGACCGAGCTTTGACCGGCTATGACGCCGCCCGGAAAGCGGGCGGGCTTTTGCAGGGCGACGCCACGGTACGCGGCGGAATGGCGCAGCTGCGTTCCGAGTTAGCGCGATTTGTCCAAGGACTCGAAGGCTCGACGAAAACCTTGGCCGATATCGGCATCCGTACGCAAAGAGACGGGACCCTCAGTTTGGACGGTACTAAGTTGAACGAGGCCTTGAACGCGGATCGGAACAGCGTAGCCGCTCTGTTCGCGCCCATCGGCCGCCCTACGGACGCCGGAATCGTGTATTCCGGCCATACCGCCGATACCAGGCCGGGAACTTATGCCGTCAATATCACCCAGTCGGCGACGCAAGGCCTTCTGAACGGCGGTGCCGTCAACTCGTTGGTGGTGGATGCCGATAACGACACCTTCAAGATCAAAGTCGACGGGGTTTTGTCGGCCGACATCACCTTGACGCAAGCGACCTATGGCAGTCATGCGGCTCTGGCTGCGGAAATACAGTCCCGCATCAATGGCGACAGCGCGCTGAAGGCGAAAGGAGTTTCGGTCGGCGTCAGTTATGACGACGTTGATAATCGGTTTGTCATTCAATCCAGGAGTTACGGCTCGGAGTCTCAAGTCGAGATTACCCAGGTCGATAACAATAGTGAGGCGACCTTGGGGCTGAAACTTGGATCTAGCCTGGCGGACGGCACCGGAGGCAAGGATGTGGCCGGGAGCATCGGAGAGTCGGAAGCAACGGGCAAGGGCCGGGAGTTGACGGCGGCAGCCGGCGACGCACAGGGACTCAAGCTTCTAATCGCGGATGCCAAAACCGGCGATCGCGGTGCGGTCGGTTTCTCCCGCGGACTGGTAGAGAGGCTGGACAAGGTTCTTTCCGGATTGCTGGAGAGCAAAGGGGCGATAGAAGCTCGTACGGACGGGCTGGAAAAAAGCCTCGAGAATATTCAGGAAAGTCGAGAGCTTTTGGAGAGTCGGATGAGCGATCTCGAAAAACGTCTCTTGGATCGGTTCAACAGAATGGATGCGCTCTTGGGGCAGTTCCAGGCGATCAGCAGCTATTTGGGACAGCAGTTAGCCGCTTTGCCGTTGGCTAACCAGAATAAGAAGTAAGTACAGGGGTAATATGTCATGAGACCCGCTCAATTTGCATTGAATCAGTATCGGCAGACGACCGTGCAGGCAAGTGCCGAGTATGCCGATTCGCATGCGCTGATCGTCATGCTCTTTAATGGGCTCAACGAAAAAATTGCCGTCGCCAAGGGGGCGATGCAAAGGAGGGCATTCGCGGAGAAAGGCCAGGCCATTGGCCGTGCAATCGAAATCGTCGGCTACTTGCAAGCCTGCCTGGACCTGGAAAAAGGGGGTGAAATCGCGGCAAATCTGGACGGTCTTTATACCTATATGACCGAACGTCTGTTTCATGCCAGTGCGAAAAACGATCAGAGTGCCCTGGACGAAGTTGGCGGATTGATAAAGGAAATCAAGAGTGCTTGGGAGGCGATACGAGAGCCGGTTTCGGCTCCGACTGTTTAAAACAGGTTGGCTTGAGCAAGTTTCTGATGGTCCGAGACCGGATATGCCGCGATGTCAGATATGATGCCTGAAACCGAGACTATCCTGGCCGCGAGCCGTTCCATCCTCGCGGCGGCGGAAGCCATGGAATGGGATAGAGTGGAACGGCTGGGGAAGGAGCGGATGCCCTTGATAGACAAGCTTTTTGCTTCGGCCGACTTGGAGAAAGGCGGCGCCGAGTTCTTGGCTCGCGTGATCGAGGAGGTACAGGCCATCGACGGACAGGTAGTCTACCTGATTGAGGCGGAAAGAAACCGGGCGGCCGACGAGTTGCGGAACCTCAAGATTTCGCGGCAATGCGAGCGGGCCTATCGGTCCGCCGAAAACAAGTGAGTGCCGAGACTTGAGAACCGCGTTCGCGTGCCCGGCGGGTATCGGGAGGCGCGCGTGTCAAGCCCGGTTCAATATCCATTCCAAAACCATCTTGCTGCCGAAATAGGCCAGCATTAACGATATAAATCCTCCCAGCGTCCAGCGGATCGCCATGGTTCCCCGCCAGCCGTAGCGAGCCCTTCCGATCAGTAGCACGGCGAACAAGAGCCAGGCCAGGATAGATAGAATGGTTTTGTGCGCGAGGTGCTGAGCGAACATGTCCTCCAGGAAAATGAAGCCCGTGAGCAGCGATACGCTGAGAAATACAAACCCGGCCGCGATCAGTTGAAACAATAGCGACTCCATGGTTTGTAAAGGCGGCAGCGAACGCAGCAAGAGATCGGTGTGATGGCTGCGGAGCCGCCAATCTTGAAAAGCCAGCAGCGCCGCCTGAAAGGCGGCAATATTGAGAAAACTATAGGCGAGCATGGAGACCACGATGTGAATGGTCAATGGCCAGGAAAGATCCTTTATCGTGTGAACGCTTTCAGGAACGCCGATCTTTAGCAGCAGAACCAGCGCCGCCATCGGAAAAACGACCATTCCGAGTTTATCCACCGGCCTGGCGAGAGCGGTCAGGAGCAGGATGGCGACGATTATCCAGGCCACCAGCGACATCGCGCTCAGGAAGCTGAGGTTAAGCCCGTCGTTGGTTTGAACCGAGCGGATGAGCGCAAGCCCGTGCGAGACGGCGGCAAGCCAGCCGAGTGTCAAGGGTTGTAGGCGCCGGGCTACAGTCATCTCCTCCGCCGGGCGATCGTTTTCGCGCAAGGAGCGAACCAGGGTAAAAGCGGCAGCGACATAAACGGCGATCGCCAGGACGCCAAACAGCGTAGAATTCATCTAAATCATGTCCTCCTGAGTTCTTTAGTCTGGCATAATGGCCGATCAAGATGAAGTAACCTGGGTATTTCCATAGCCCGCAGGATCCCGAGCCATGTTTGATAACCTTACCGAACGCTTAACCCAATCGCTCAAAAAAATTCGCGGTCAAGGCCGACTGACCGAGAACAATATTCAGGACACCTTGCGAGAGGTGCGCATGGCCCTCTTGGAAGCCGATGTGGCGCTACCGGTCGTCAAGGATTTCATCGAGCACGTCAAGACACGGGCACTGGGGCAGGAGGTCCAATCCAGCCTTACGCCCGGGCAGGCGCTGATCAAGATCGTCAATGAGGAATTGATCGCCATCATGGGCAGCGCCCACGAGCGGCTCAGCCTGGCGACGCAGCCGCCGGCGGTGATCCTGATGGCGGGTTTGCAGGGTGCCGGCAAGACCACTACCGTAGCCAAGCTGGCCCGCTGGCTCAAGGAGAACGAGCGGAAATCCGTCGTGGTGGCCAGTGCCGACGTGTATCGTCCCGCCGCTATCGATCAGTTGCAAACCCTGGCGGATGAAGTAAGCGCCGAGTTCTTCCCGAGCGACCCTACGCAGAATCCGGTGGATATCGCTCGCAATGCCGTCGAATACGGGCGCAAGAAATACAAGGACATCGTGATTATCGACACGGCAGGCCGGCTTCATATCGATGACCAGATGATGGAGGAAATCAGGCAGATCCACGCCGCCATCAATCCGATCGAAACGCTGTTCGTGGTCGACTCGATGACCGGCCAGGACGCCGCCAACACGGCGAAAGCATTCGGCGATGCGCTTACCCTGACCGGTGTCATTTTGACGAAAACCGACGGCGATGCCCGAGGCGGCGCCGCATTGTCGGTCCGCCATATTACCGGCAAGCCCATCAAGTTCCTGGGTGTGGGCGAAAAGACCGCGGCACTGGAACGCTTTCACCCCGACCGGATCGCGTCGCGAATCCTGGGCATGGGCGATGTTCTGAGTCTTATTGAGGATGCCGAGCGCAAGATCGATAAGACGAAAGCCGAAAAACTGGTCAAGAAGATTCAGAAGGGCAAGTCTTTCGATTTGAACGACTATCGCGATCAATTGCTGCAGTTGAAGAATCTGGGGGGCGTCGCCGCCATGTTCGACAAGCTTCCCGGCATGACCAACGTGCCGCAGCACGTGAAGGAAAAAGTGAACGACAAGGAAATGATTCAGCAGATAGCCATCATCAATTCGATGACCAAGCAAGAGCGGGCGTTTCCGGACGTGATCAATAATTCGCGAAAACAGCGCATCGCGAAAGGCTCGGGCACGGACATGCAGAACATTAATCGTCTGCTCAAGCAGTACGATCAGATGCAGAAGATGATGAAAAAATTCAAGAAAGGCAATCTGATGAACATGCTGAGGGGTATGAAGGGCAATCTCGGGCGAGGGATGCCGTTTTAGGCGATTTTGGCCGCGCATGCAGCGCACCGATCCCGTGTCCGGATCGGTTCCGCTGCGACCGGCATGTTTTTATCGCGCTCGCGACGGGCTATCCGTCTCCCCGCCCCAACTCTCTAAGTTTCATCAAAGCATAAACCGATTCCAGGTGGGGAATCGGCACGCCTGCGTTCCATCCCGCCCTCACGGCGTTACCGAGAATGGCTTCCGTCTCCATCGGCCGTCCGGCCTCGAAATCCAGCAACATGCTGGTCTTATAGGGCGGCATCCTATAGGTGTTCTCGATGTTCTTGTTGACGGTATCGGCGGGCAGGGGATGTCCCGTGGCTTCCGCGATCAGGCAAACCTCCTCCATGATGGCCCGCACGAATGATTCCTGAGTCGAAAGTATCTCATTCGTGCTAAGCCCCGCGGAGAGGACCGACAGCGGGTTGAAGGGTGCATTCCAGACGCACTTTTGCCAGCGGGCGGCAACGATGTCCTCTGAGGCGACGCAGGTGATGCCGGATCGCTCGAATACTTTGCAAAGCTCCAGAGCCTTTTCGGAAAGCCCCTGCGGATAATTGCCCAGGGCTAGCCGCCCGTAAGCCTGGTGCCAGATCTTGCCGGGTGCGGTGCGGGTGACGCAAATGAATGCGAGGCCGCTGATCAGTTCGTTATCGGGAAAGGCTTTCGCGATTTCGTCTTCGATGTCGATGCCGTTGGAAATGAGAACGATCGACGTACCGGGTCCCACGGCGTCTTTCAGAAGGCCGACACGATCGGCGTTTTCGACCACTTTGATGCACAAGAGAACGTAGTCGGGCTTTTCGGGCAATTCGGCGGCATTGCGTACCACGGTGTGGGGCCGGAAGTGATAAGCACCCAATTTGCTCTCGCTCGTAATATCGATGCCATGGGCGTGCACATGCATGTAGTCGGAACGGGCCGCCATCGAGACTTCCGCGCCCTGTGCAGCAAGCAGAGAACCGTAAAAACCGCCGACGGCTCCCGAGCCAATGACCAGTACCTTCATGTCGATGCCTCCAAATGGGTTTTCAGAATCTGTTTACCAAACGGCTGTGCCACCTTCAGTCCTCAGTCCGCTAATGCTTGGCTGCCGCTTAATCTCCTGCGTGCTTCGGGTCTTGAGCTCCGATTTCCTCCGGCTGATGATCGCTCGCCAGGTTGTGCAGGTAGGTCTTCAGAAAAGGAATGGTGAGTTTGCGTTTCGCCGCGAGCGTCGCGTGGTCCAGTTCGTCCAGCAATTGCTTCAGGGAGGAAAGGTCCCGCCGGCGGTGCGAAAACAAGAAACGTGCGACCTGTGGCGGGAGGTCCAGGCCGAGCGAGCGGGCATAGGCAGCGAGAACGATCAGTTTGTCCTCGTCGTTCAAGGGCTGTAGGCGTAAGGTCAAACCCCAGCCCAGGCGGGTTTTGAGATCCGGCAAATGGATGGGGAGCTCGGACGGCGGTACCTGGGCCGCGATGATGAGCCGATTGCCAAGCTCTCGCGACTGGTTGAATAAGTTGAATAAAGCCCGTTCCCAAACGTCATCGCCGGCGACCGAATCGACATCGTCGAGGCACACGACATCTTGATGCTCCAGCCCATCGAACACACCGGGGCCGCACTCGCGGAGGCTGGACAAGGGCAGATACGAAACCGACAAGTTGCGGTCGCACGCTTCTCGACAGCAGGCATTGAGCAAGTGGCTCTTGCCGGTTCCCGGTTCGCCCCATAAAAAGAGCAGAGGTTCACCGTGACCTCCGGCTGCGTGTTTAAGATGCGCGATGATTTCTGTGTTGGCGCCCGGGTGGAACTGCCGAAAACTCAGTTCGGGATTGAAAGCAAAGCGCAGAGGCAATTGCTCCGCCATAGTTTCAATACACGGGCGCCGCAGGGCTTTGCTGGATTGCCTGGCGTAGTGCGCGGAACGCGTCCATCCGGGGAACAAGAATCCTATTTCACCCGGGCGCGCTTCAGCGCCAGAGCCACGCGCGCCAGGCGGGCTCCGAAGGCGCGGCACAATCTCCGTTCCTCGTCGCTGACCGCGTTGTCGCTCCCGGTGTGCCGACTGGGGCCGTAGGGCGTACCGCCGCTGGTGGTTTCGAGGAGCGCGCTTTCGCTGCTGGGAATGCCGACCAGAACCATGCCATGGTGCAGCAAAGGCAGCAGCATGGTGATCAGCGTGGCTTCTTGGCCGGCGTGCATGGACGAGGTGGCCGTGAATACTCCGGCGGGTTTTCCCGATAGGGCGCCCGAAAACCACAAGGAACTGGTGCTGTCGATGAAATATTTGAGGGGTGCCGCCATGTTGCCGAAGTGAGTGGGGCTTCCCAAGGCCAGAGCGTCACAGTTCTTCAGATCCGCGATGGTCGCATAAGGCGGCCCGGCCTCGGGTATGGTGTCCTCGGTGGCCTCGCAAACCGGCGATACTTCCGGGACGGTACGCACCTTGGCGACGGCACCTGGAACTTCCTCGACGCCTCGGGCGATCAAGTTAGCCATTTCGGCCGTGGAACCCCGGCGGCTATAGTAGACGACAAGAACTTCAACCATGCAATAGGACGGAAAAGCTTAGGTCAAGAAATGGAAGCCAAGCCGGCTTGGCCCGAATGAATCGTTTGCAGGCTGGGCGGCCTTAAAGAATCTCTAATACGTTCTCCGGCGGGCGTCCGATTGCGGCTTTATCGTTTGCCAGCACGATAGGGCGTTCTATGAGGATTGGGTTTTCCACCATCGCGGCAATCAACGCTTTCCGCTCCAACTCAGCGTTATTCAGGCCGGCTTCCTTATAAACCGCTTCCCCTTTACGCATCAGATCGCGCGGTTCCATGCCCAGCTTGACCAGAATGGACTCCAACTCGGATACACTGGGAGGCGTTTTCAAATATTCGATCACCGTCGGCTCGATGCCCTTGTTCCTGAGTAGTTCAAGGGTTGCGCGGGATTTGCTGCAGCGGGGATTGTGGTAGATCGTAACACTCATTTCTTCAGCTCTCGAAGCCGGTCGTGGTCCGTCGGAATTCGCTTTTGCCGCCGGGCCGCCGATCATGGCGAGGTGATGCGGCCCGGCTTCTCGGGGTGGCTAACTGTTTAGCCGAGACCTCCACGCGTCCGTTGTTCGCGTTCCTGTTCCTTGCCGATGATTTTAACCAGTTCGGTAAGTTCACCGGCAAGTATTTCAAGGAGATCGTCGCTGGTCAAAATACCGGCCAAGACGCCCTGAGGATTGACGACCGGAATACGGCGCACGCCCTTGAGACGCATTCGCTGCAAGGTTTCCCAAAGTCCGTCATCTTCGCGGGCGGTTAGCAATTCATAACTCATGATATCGCCGACGGTCACGGAGCCAGGGTCGAGTTCTGCAGCAAGAATCTCGACGACCAAATCGCGGTCGGTAACGATGCCGACGGGTTTGGCGCCCTCCGCTGAATCCTCGACTACCACGGCGCTACCGACATGAAACTCGCGCATCAGTTTGGCCGCTTCGACGATCGCGTCTGCTTTTCTCAGGATGACCGTATCGCGATTACAAAATTGCCCGACTGACATGGTGATCCTTTGCGCTGTTGGTTGATTGAAAGTCCTTATTCTACCCGTTTGCACCGCCGGATGCAGGAAAAACCACAGACCGGGCTAGCCGGGCAGAAAGACGAAAAACAGCACGCTCCCCAGTATCAGCCTGTAAATGACGAAAGGCAGCATGCCGATACGGTCCAGGAGTTTCAAAAACCAGTCGATGGCAATGTAGGCAACGACTCCCGAGAGTAGGGCTCCTAGGAACATGTTCCACCAGGATACGGCCTGATCGGACTCCAGCAGTTGATAAGTCTTGAGCAAGCCCGCCAATGCCGTTACCGGAATGGACAGCAGAAACGAAAACCGGGCAGCCGCTTTCCGGTCGAGGCCGCGGAACAATCCGCCGGTGATCGTGATGCCCGATCGGGATGTGCCGGGTATCAGCGCCACGGCTTGAAACAGCCCGATTACCAAAGCGTCCCGCCAGTTGATATCGTTATCGGTACGCTGTTCGGCGCTCAGCTTTTGCGCCAGCCAGAGCACCAGGGCGAAAACGATCGTGCTGGTGGCGATAACCAGAGGGTTGCGTAACACGGCCTCGACGTAAGCATTGGCTGCCAGTCCGGCAATGCCCGCCGGAATCGTTCCCAGAATCACGTACCAGGCGAGTCTCGCATCGGTGTTCATGCCTTTTCCGGAGATCGAGCCGAACCAGGCTCCGGCCATGTCTTTCAGAGCACCCGCGTAATAGACCACAACCGCAGTCAGCGTCCCGATGTGGACGGCGACGTCGAAAGCGAGGCCTTGATCGTGCCAGCCGAAAATTACCGGCATCAGGATCAGATGAGCCGAACTGGAAATCGGCAGGAATTCGGTCAGTCCTTGCAGCAGGGCCAAGAAATATACGTGGTGGCAATCCATGGAGATTTTTAATCGTTGATATAATCGGTGTTGATCAGTTCCCGCAGAACCGCAGTCGCGTATGCCCCGGCGGGTAGGGTGAATCGCAGGTGCAAGCTGGCCGGGTCGCGCAGCTCCCAGTAAAAGTCTTCCGGACAAAGTCTAAGTGGACGGCGGGACATTTCGAGGCCGAAGTCTTCGAGTCCGCGGCAGAGTGCGGACTCCTCCCCGACGACGGCTTGTTCCAGCGCCAATGCTTGATCCGCGACAGCGGGCGCGCCTCTGCCCCAGAGCGCGCCGCTCGGATGGATCTCCTTCGCCTCGAGTCTCTGCTCGATGTCGGGAGTTATGGTTTCGGATTTGAAAAAGCTGTGTGAGTCCGGAAACATGAAGACGTCGCCGGTGACGGCTCGATCCCAATTATTTTGCGTGATCCGGCTGGCGAGGATGCGGTTGAACAGATAGGAACGCGCTGCCGACAGATAAAGTCCGCGACGGTGAGGGTTCACGCGTTGCAGGGTTCCCGCGAAAAGCGCCGAGGCTTTCGCCAGGTTCTGCCCCTCGTGGCCGAACCGTTGCGTTCCGAAATAATTCGGAACTCCCCGGTCGTGGATTTGTTTCAGGCGCAGTTCCAATAATGCGAAGTCGCAGGTCAAGTTGCGGACGGTGATCTCGAACCGATTACCGGCCGCCGCGCCTTTTTTCAGCTTGCGGTTGTTACGTCGGGCCTCGATTATGCCAAGAGACGGGGATTCGAGCTGCCGCCAGTCCGGTTCGGCTTTGCCCGGCAGCCAGACGCTGTACCACTGCACGGTCTTACCGTGGCGATCCTTGAGGCCCGCGTAACCGACGTCACGCGGCGAAATGCCGGCAAAGCGGGCCAGTTGTCGGGCGACATAGTCCGTGTTCTCGCCGCGTTTCTCGATACGCAGAAAAACGTGTTCGCCTTGGTCGGAGGGTTCGAAGCCGAGCAATTCTTCGACTACGAAATCATCCGGTGAGGTCTTGATGGTGCCCGTTCCGGCCGGTCCGCCAAAGGCGTAGGGCAGGGCAGCGGTGGAATCACCCATATCTTTATTTTTTCTGTAGCAGCGCTACCGCATAGGCCGAGATGCCTTCGCCCCGGCCTTCGAACCCCATGCCCTCGGTCGTGGTGGCCTTGACATTGACCGCATCCTGCGGGATATCGAGGTCGCTCGCGATGGTTGCGCGCATCTTTTCAATGTAGGGCGCGAGCCGCGGTTTTTGAGCAACGATGGTCAGATCCACGTTGGCGACGGTGTAGCCGTGCTTGAAGACCTTGACACGTACCTCGCGAAGCAGAAACCGGCTGTCTATGCCTTTGAAAGTCGGATCGGAATCCGGAAAATGGCGACCGATGTCGCCGAGCGCCGCCGCCCCCAATAAGGCGTCGCACAAGGCGTGCAAGGCAACGTCTCCATCCGAGTGCGCCGCCAGGCTTTTTTCATGATCGATGGCCACGCCCCCGAGAACCAGTTGGCCGCCTTCTTTGAACCGATGCGCATCGTAACCCTGACCTATTCGTAGCATTGTCGCTCCAGGTAAAAAGCCGCCAAAGGCAGATCCTCCGGCCGCGTGATTTTGATATTGTCCGGCCGGCCCTCCACGAGTTTGGGGCGGAAGCCTTGAAGTTCGAGCGCGCTGGCTTCATCTGTCACGACGAGGTCTTGTTCGGCGGCATCTATCAATGCGCGCTTGAGCATGCCGTAGCGAAACATCTGCGGCGTCAACGCGCGCCAAATTCGGCTACGGTCGATGGTCTCCACGATTTCCCCGGCCTCTGCGCCTTTCAAGGTATCGGTAAGCGGCAGCGCCAGGATGCCGCCGACCGGATCGTTCCTGAGGCTATCAATCAATTTCTGAACATCGCCGCTCGTGATGCATAGTCGCGCCGCGTCGTGCACCAGCACCCAGTCGTCCGGCCCGGCGATTCCATCGAGACTCAGCAAGGCGGAAAGGACGGAGTCGGCGCGCTCCTTGCCGCCCGGCGCGATACGGATCTTGGGATGAACGGCACAAGGCAGCTCGGGCCAATAAGTGTCCTCGCTCCCGAGCGCGACGACGACGCCGGCGAATACGGCGACTTCCAGCAGTCGCTCGAGCGTATGCTGCAGCACCGGCTTGCCCTGAACTTCGAGATATTGCTTCGGTACGTCGGATCCCATGCGTTTTCCCACGCCGGCAGCGGGGACGACGGCCCAGAATCGGTCATTTTGGTAAGGATCGGTCATGAACGCGTGTCAACGGGGCCTTTCGGTCTTTTTTTGCGGTGCGGCTTTTCGATTTGAAGGCTTTGATTGCGGCAACCTGTCGTGGGTCTGGTCCTTGGGCATCTCGATCACTTGGACGAAGGTCTCTCCCTGTTTGATCATGCCGAGTTCCTGGCGAGCCCGTTCTTCGATGGCGTCCGATCCCTCCTTCAAATCGCGGACGTCGGCTTCCAGTGCGGCGTTACGTTCGCGCCGCTTATCGCCTTCCTCGGTGAGCTTCTCGATTCGCTCCTGTATGCCCTGCAACTCGGCGATGCCCCCATCGCCAAGCCACAGGCGGTACTGGAGCAGGGCGATCAATACCATCAAGAACACAGTCAGCTTTTTCACACGGTCGTCGGACGGCGTCTTGCCTGTTCAGAAAGCTTGATGGAAGGCGCTACGTCCGGCATATCGGGCTTTTTCACCCAATTGCTCCTCGATTTTGAGGAGCCGATTATATTTGGCCACTCTGTCGGACCGGCTGAGAGAACCGGTTTTGATTTGTCCCGAGCAAGTGGCTACGGCGAGATCCGCGATGGTGGTGTCCTCGGTTTCGCCGGAGCGGTGCGAGACGACAGCCGTATATCCGGCCCGGTGGGCCATGGCTATGGCGTCCAGGGTTTCCGTGAGGGTGCCGATTTGATTGACCTTGATCAGTATTGAGTTGCCGATCTTGGTCTCGATGCCCTGTTTCAGGATGGCGGGATTCGTGACGAAAAGATCGTCGCCTACCAGCTGAATGCGGCTCCCCAGCCGTTCGGTCAATAGTCTCCAACCGTCCCAGTCGTCTTCGGCCATGCCGTCTTCGATGGTGATGATGGGATATTTGTCGACCCAAGCAGCAAGGTAGTTCGCGAACTCGTCCGAAGTGAACCGCTTATTCTCGGATTCCAGAGTATAGATGCCGTCCCGGCAAAACTCGGAACTGGCGACATCCAGGCCGAGATAGATGTCTTTTCCCGCTTTATATCCTGCCCGTTCGATCGCTTCCAGGATGATGCCGATGGCGGATTCGTTGGAAGGAAGATTCGGCGCGAAGCCGCCTTCATCGCCCACGCCGGTGCTCAGAGCCTGTTCGGCCAGTACCTTTTTCAGGGCGTGGAAGACTTCTGCGCCGTAGCGGAGAGCTTCCCGGAAGCTGGGCGCGCCGACCGGAAGAATCATGAATTCCTGCATGTCCACGCTGTTGTCGGCATGAGCGCCGCCATTGATGATGTTCATCATGGGGACCGGCAACAGAAACTCGCCGCTACGGTTGAGGTAAGCATAGAGTGGCTTGCGGGCGTCGTTCGCTGCGGCGTGGGCAGTTGCCAGGGAAACGCCCAGGATGGCATTCGCGCCTAGGCGGCCCTTGTTGTCGGTGCCGTCCAGTTCGATCATCCGGCGGTCGACGACTGTCTGGTCGGCGGCATCCAGACCTAAAACGGCGGAGCGGATTGCCGTCTTGACGTTCTCGACGGCTTTCAGAACCCCTTTGCCCAGATAGCGGGCCTTGTCACCGTCCCGGAGTTCTATGGCTTCGCGGGTCCCGGTTGAAGCGCCGGACGGTACCATGGCACAGCCGCTCGCTCCCGATTCAAGTATCACCTCTACAGCGACAGTGGGGTTGCCTCGGGAATCAAGCACCTCGTGTGCTCGTATGTCGGTAATTTTGCTCATTGGATCCTTTCCTCTGGTATTGGGGTGTTGTTGTAATAATCTGGTCTAGAGCATTTCGCGTAATTTGACGACCCGGTCGATTTCGACAAGCACCTCCAAAAGCTCCTTTATGCGAGCCAAGGGCCATGAATTGGGACCGTCACTTTTCGCCTTTTCCGGTTCGGGGTGGGTTTCCATGAACAGGCCCGAGATGCCAACCGCCACAGCCGCCTTGGCCAAGGCCGGGATGAACTCCCGTTGTCCTCCGGAGGCGGTGCCTTGACCGCCGGGTAACTGTACCGAGTGGGTGGCGTCGAAAACGACGGGGCAGCCGGTCTCTCGCATGATGACGAGCGCGCGCATGTCGGAGACCAGGTTGTTGTAGCCGAACGAAACGCCGCGTTCGCAGACGAGGATCTGTTCATTGCCGACGGCTCTTGCCTTGTT
Source organism: Methylocaldum marinum (assembly GCF_003584645.1). Taxonomy (GTDB): domain Bacteria; phylum Pseudomonadota; class Gammaproteobacteria; order Methylococcales; family Methylococcaceae; genus Methylocaldum; species Methylocaldum marinum. The sequence continues at coordinate 1,998,648 of NZ_AP017928.1, read as the reverse complement.
GGCCACATTCTTCATGTCCCAGGGGGCCATGAACTGGCCCTTCTTGATGTTGATCGGCTTGCCTTGCCTGCAGACGTCCTGAATGAAATTGGTCTGGCGGCAGAGAAATGCCGGCGTCTGCAATACGTCGACGACGGCGGCGACTTCGCCGAGTGGCGTATCCTCGTGGACGTCGGTCAGCACCGGGACGCCTATGGTTCTTTTTACCTTTTCGAGAACACGGAGCCCCTCTTCGAGACCGGGGCCCCGGAAACTTTCGTGCGACGACCGGTTCGCCTTGTCGAAAGACGATTTGTAGATAAATGGAATGCCCAGACCGGACGTGAATTCCTTAAGTGTTCCAGCCGTATCCAAAGCGAGTTGTTCGCCTTCGATGACACAGGTGCCGGCGATGAGAAAAAAGGGCCGGTCCAAACCTACTTCGAATCCGCACAGTTGCATCAGTTTGCCTTGTTGTTTTGACGGTACTCGATGGCCGCGCGCACAAAGCCGGTGAACAGAGGATGGCCGCCACGCGGGGTGGATGTGAATTCGGGATGAAACTGGCAGGCGAGGAACCACGGATGATCCGGGATCTCGATCATTTCCACCAAGCGTCCGTCCAGAGATTTGCCGCATACGCGCAGCCCGGCGTCTTCGAGACGCTTCAGATAGCGGTTGTTGAATTCGTAACGATGGCGGTGGCGCTCGTTGATGACATCCTTGCCGTAGACGCGATGACCCAGGCTGTCCCCGATCAGGCTACATTTTTGACCACCGAGTCGCATGGTGCCGCCGAGATCGGATTTTTCATCCCGATGCTCGATCGTGCCGGAGTCGTCTTGCCATTCCGTAATCAGGGCAATGACCGGATGCGGTGTCTTGGGCAAAAACTCGGTGCTGTGGGCGCCTTCCAGTCCGGCTACGTCGCGGGCGAATTCGATGACCGCTACCTGCATTCCCAAGCAAATGCCGAGATAAGGGATCCTCTTTTCGCGGGCATACTTGGCCGTTGCAATTTTACCCTCGACCCCCCGTTCGCCGAAGCCGCCAGGCACCAGAATGGCATCTATGCCTTCCAGCGAGGCGGTGCCTTTGTCTTCGATTTCTTCCGATTCGATGAACCGGATCTCGACCTTGGTCCGGGTTTGAATGCCGGCGTGTATGAGTGCTTCGGACAGAGACTTGTAGGCGTCGGAATGATTGACGTACTTGCCGACCATGGCAATTGTCACCTGGTGTACAGGGTGCTCCAGGGCATCGATGACCCCATGCCAGTCGGACAGATCGGCGGTACCCGCGTCGAGTTTGAGTTTTTTCACCACGATATCGTCCAATCTCTGTTCGTGCAGTAGCAGCGGGATTCGATAAATGGTATCGGCATCGACGGCGGAAATGACGGCATCTTCCCCGACATTGGTGAAGAGCGCGATCTTGGTTCGCTCGGACTTGGGAATGATCCGGTCGGAACGGCAAATAAGAACATCGGGCTGTATGCCGATGGTTCGGAGTTCCTTCACCGAATGCTGGGTCGGCTTGGTCTTGAGTTCACCTGCGCTCGCGATGTACGGAACCAGGGTGAGGTGAATAAACAGGCATTTGTCGTCGCCCAACTCGACCCGCATCTGGCGAGTGGCTTCCAGGAAAGGCAGGGACTCGATGTCGCCCACGGTTCCCCCGATTTCGATCAGAGCCACGTCGTAGCCTTCCGCGCTGAGCCGGATCACGCGCTTGATCTCGTCGGTGATATGGGGGATAACCTGCACGGTCGCTCCGAGGTATTCCCCTCGTCGCTCCTTGCGGATGACATTTTCGTAAATCTGTCCGGTGGTCCAACTGTTGACCGTCCCCATGGTGGTGCTCAGGAAGCGCTCGTAGTGCCCGAGGTCCAGATCGGTTTCGGCGCCGTCTTCGGTTACGAACACCTCGCCGTGCTGAAACGGGCTCATGGTGCCCGGATCGACGTTGATATACGGATCGAGTTTGGTCAGCGTAACCTTGAGGCCACGGGCCTGCAGGATTGCGGCTAGCGACGATGCGGCAATGCCTTTGCCCAGAGATGAGACGACTCCGCCGGTGATAAAGATATATTTGGTCATTCAGCGATGGGTATGATAGGGCTGCGTTACGGCTGCAGAGACAGCAACCGTCGCGTCGGACGTCAATGGGATAGTCCGCATATTCTACTCAACCTGCGGGTCGGAGTCACCGCCCAGGTTGGTTACAATCCACTGTCGAATCGCGCTAACATGACGAAGTACAACGATAAATTGAGGAGATATCATTAGATGAGTGGGGCGAGATTGTTCACGCTTGTTTTGGGGGGCGCGTTGGCGTTCCTGATTTCGGGATGCACTTGGGTTGAACTCAAGCCTCAAGGCGAAAAGATACGAATGCTGACCCCGCCTGAAGTGGGGCGCTGTAAATTTCTGGGGCGTATCACGTCGAATACGGCCGCGACCATCGGTATTTTCGCCCGCAGCAGAGACACCGTACAGGAGGAAGTCTATCGTCTCGCGCGCAATAACGCGGGAGATATGGGGGGCGATACGATCGTGCCGACCGGCCCCATGATCGACGGAGAACAGTCCTTCAACGTTTACCGCTGCATCAATCCTTAACTCATTGAGGTAAGCCCCCGGCTTTGCCGGGGGACTCACCGAGGTTTGACCTGTACAACGGTCATCGTGAACCTGAAATCTCGACCAAGAGAAGGAGGTTCACAATGAAAGAGTACCAGAGTCTTTCCCACACCCGGTGGGATTGTAAGTATCATGTGGTGTTCATCCCGAAGCGGCGGAAGAAACAGATTTTTGGTGCGCTCAAGCGGCATCATGGAGAGATATTTCATGAGCTTGCCGGGCACAAGGAATCGAAAATAGTAGAAGGTCACCTGATGGGCGACCACGTTCATATGTGTATCAGCATTCCGCCGAAGTATGCGGTTTCGAACGTGGTGGGCTACATCAAGGGTAAGAGTGCGATCCAAATCGCCCGGCAGTTGGGGGGCGGCAGAGGAACTTCACCGGGGAGAATTTCTGGGCGAGGGGATATTTTGTGTCCACGGTGGGTTTGGATGAGGCTATGGTTCGGGCGTATATCCGCCATCAGGAACAGGAGGATGAGCGTATTGACCAGATGAAGCTGGGCCTGTCAACAGCCGCCTTGGGCGGCTCATGATTTTACGGCGCCTTCGAGGCGCTCACCCAATAAGCCCCCGGCTTTGCCGGGGGTGATTTAACTTAGGAACGTCGCGCCGGAAAACCCGTCCGGCGCGCGCCAGCGGATCACCACATTGGTGTCGTCCGGTTTTCCGGCATAAGAATCGGATAGCCACAACCCCGCCACCGACGCGAGTTCGTTGTCGATATAGACGAGCGGCGTTCGTTCCCGTATCCAGGGCGGAATGCCGGCTTCCTGAAACAGCTTTTTAAGCTCGTGCGAGCCGTCACGGCTGGGTAAGCGCATTCGTTCGCCGCCTTGCCGGTAGCGGACGGTGATGGTGCCGGATCGCCATGCCTCCCGCGAGATTCCCGCTCGTTTCTCGTGGGTGACGCTGAGGTCGCCGTTTTGATCCGGAAGGCGGAGTGTCGAGATGCCATCCCATGGAATGATTTCGTGCGGATGGAAGGGGGGAGCAACAGGCATCAGGAAGAGTTCGCCCCGATAGCGCCGAATTTCGCCTTCGCTCCACCGGATTGTCGGGTTCCGGTCGGGTCTCGCGCTCAGGGCCTCGTCCAAGGCCCGATCGATAACCCGGGTCGACGGCATACGGAAACCTCGACTTCGCAGCCATTCACGCAGAATCAGGCGGCCGTCCGGTTGCGAATAGGTCCGGAGCCGGTCCAGATCAAGCGTGTTTCGCTCCGGATGGAGAACGGATTTCAGTAGATTTTCAGCAAGCGAGTCGAGTAATGCTTGCGCTTCGGCGCAATGTCGAGCCGTTCTGGCCAAGGCATCCTTGGTTGATGGCCAGCGTTTTTCGAGTAACGGGATGACCTCGTGGCGGATAAAATTTCGGTCGAAGCGCAAGTCGAGATTGCTGGGGTCCTCGATCCAGGCCAGCCCGTGGGACTCTGCGTATTCGCATAATTGGGCACGCGAAAAGGTCAGGAATGGCCGCATCAGAAATCCCGGGCCGAAATCGGCTCGTTCCGGCATGGCGGCAAGGCCGGCGATGCCCGCGCCTCTGAACAGTTGGAGCAGGAGGGTTTCCGCCTGGTCGTCCCGATGCTGCGCGGTCAGAACGACCTCGCCTTCGGACAGAAGCGCGCGCAAGGCCTGGTAGCGGGCGCTCCGAGCCGCTTCCTCGGGGCTTTGGCCGGGTTTCGCGGCGGCGTTTACCCGTAAAAGACGGTACTGAATTCCCAGTTCCCGGCAGCTCGCTTCGCAAAATTCAGCCCATTGTTCAGCGGCGGCTTGCAGGCCGTGGTGGACGTGTACGGCGGCAAAGTCGAGGTCCGGGCGCCTGGCTTTCAGTTCCGAGCAGGCATGAAGCAAAACCTGAGAGTCGATGCCGCCGCTGTAGGCGATCCAATATCGGGGGGCCGGCGGTTGGCGGTCCAGAATCGAGGTTAGGGTTGCGGTGAAGAGGCTCATCAAAGCCAAAATGAGCTGGGGCGGCCAGTATCCGCCCCGCAAGCATGGACTAGGCTACGGCTTCCTCAAAAATGCCGTAGCTCATCAAGCGTTCGTAACGCTGTTCCAGCTGGGTCTCGATGGGCGTGCGGCGCAGCTCTTCGAGATGCCGCTTTAGGGCGGCTTTAAGATTGTCGCCGGTTTGCTTGCGATCGCGATGAGCACCACCCAGGGGCTCGGGCACGATTTCATCGATAAGTTCCAGCTCTTGCAGGCGATCCGATGTAATGCCCATGGCTTCGGCCGCCAGCTCCGCCTTGTCCGCGCTTTTCCAGAGTATCGAGGCGCAGCCTTCCGGGGAGATGACCGAATACGTGCTGTACTGCAGCATCAGCAGGCGGTCGCCCACGCCGATCGCCAGCGCACCTCCGGAGCCCCCTTCGCCGACCACGGTGCAAATGATCGGAGTGCGCAGCTTGGACATTTCGAAAAGGTTACGCGCGATGGCCTCGCTCTGACCGCGTTCTTCCGCGCCGATCCCGGGATAGGCGCCGGGCGTGTCGATGAAGCAAAGGATGGGTAAGCGAAACCTTTCTGCGAGGTGCATCAGCCGCAGTGCCTTGCGGTAGCCCTCGGGCCTCGGCATGCCGAAATTGCGGTAGATTTTTTCCTTGGTATCACGGCCTTTCTGATGGCCGATGATCAGAACCGATTGTCCGTCCAGTTTGGCGAGCCCGCCCACGATCGCCGGATCGTCGGCGAAGCCGCGATCCCCATGAAGCTCGTGGAATTCGTCGAACATCAGATCGATATAGTCCAGCGTATACGGACGCTGCGGATGGCGGGAAATCTGCGATATCTGCCACGCTGTGAGCGACGAGAATACCGATTCGGTCAGCTTGCGGCTTTTCTCTTCAAGCCTCGCGATCTCCTCGCTGATATTGATTTCATTGTCGAAGCCGACTCGCTTCAGTTCTTCGATCTTGGCTTCGAGTTCGGCGATGGGCTGTTCGAAATCTAGGAATTTCAGATCCATTTGTCGATTTTTTAGGATGCTCGGTGAATGCCTAGTTTAACACCTCGGCCAGGAAATTCCGCAGGGTATCCCAGGAGCGGCGATCCGCGGTCTCGTCATAGACCGTACCGAATGAACGATCGTTCGCAACCGGGTTGGTGAAGGCGTGCAGGGTATTGCCATATAAGTGGATTTGCCAGTCAGCCTCGGCGTCGGTCAGCTCCTTGGCCAGGCTCTGGACCTGGTCGGGCGGCGCCATGGGGTCGTCATAGCCATGCAAGACGAGTACCTTGGCCTTGATCTTATTGCCCCGGGTATTGCCGGGCGGTACGAATAAGCCGTGGAAGCTGACCACGCCTCGGATATCGGCTTCGGTGCGAGCTAGGTCAAGCACGCATAGACCGCCGAAGCAAAATCCCATGGCGGCGATCCTCTTGGGGTCAACCTGCGGGAGTCCGCGCACGGTTTCCAGTGCGGCGGCGATGCGTTCCTGCAGCAGACGACGGTCGTTCATGAACGGAGTCATCAATCGCGCGTTTTCTTCCGGGTCCCTTCCGACAACGCCCTTGCCGTACATGTCGAGCGCAAAGGCCGCGTAGCCCAGTTCCGCCAATTTGCGGGCCTTGTTGCACACGAATTCGTCCCTTCCTGCCCAGGCGTGGGAGATCAGTACGGCCGGCAGAGGCTGAGTACGCCGATCGTCATACGCGAAAAATCCTTCGAGTTGAACATCATTATGGCAATAGTCGATGGTCCGGGTTGTAACCGCCATTGAAGAGGTCTCCAGGTGAATCGAACGAACTTACGGTAAACGGTAATTAGCCCAACGGATCCCGGACGCTAGGAAGGCGCATCGCCGACCGAGAACGAATGCCGCCATTTTTGGTCCTCTCGCTCGAAGATGCGGTCGGCTTCCTCGGGCCCCCATGAACCGGCGGGATAGGTGTGAATGAATGCCCGGTCCACCGACCATGCCCTGATGATGGGATCGACCACTCTCCAGGCCCATTCCACCTCGTCCGAACGCAGGAACTGAGAATGATCGCCGCTGATGATGTCGAGCAGGAGCGACTCGTAGGCATCCAATTGGTAGCCTGCCTGATAGCAGGTACTTGCATCGAGTTGAGTAGTCCGCGCCCGCATGCCGATGCCGGGTTCTCGAACCTGAACTTCGGCCCGTATGCACTGCTCTGGCTGTATGCCCATCAGCAGCCAGTTCGGCGGCGGAGCTTGAATCTGGGTTTCCCGAAACAATTGCTGCGGCGGGTGCTTGAACCGGATGGCGATGAGCGAACTGTTCCTCGCCAGGCGTTTTCCGGTCCGTAAATAAAACGGAACATTGCGCCAGCGCCAATTATCGATATAAAGCTTCAGCGCGGCATACGTTTCGGTCGTGCTTTGCTTGTCCACCTGTTTTTCGTCCAGGTATCCCGGAACCTCCCGGTCCTTGATCCGTCCCCGGGCGTATTGGGCGCGAAAGGCGTGAGCGTGGACCGCACCTTTGGCTATGGGGCGAATGGATTTCAGTACCTTGACCTTTTCGTCCCGGATCGATTCGGCGTCCATGGAGGCCGGCGGTTCCATGGCCACCAGGGCCAGCATCTGCATGAGATGGCTCTGGATCATGTCTCGCAATGCGCCGGCGGTTTCGTAGTAGGCAGCCCGATCTTCGATTCCCGCAATCTCACCGTGGGTGATCTGTACATGATCGATAAGGTTGCGGTTCCAGAGCGGTTCCCACATGAGATTCGCGAAGCGGAACACGAAAACGTTCTGGACCGTTTCCTTGCCTAGATAGTGGTCGATACGAAAGATCTGATGCTCGGCAAAATTTCGATGCAGGCAGTGATCGAGGACTTGCGCATCCTCCAGATGATAGCCAAACGGCTTTTCGACGACCAGGCGCCGCCAGCCGGCAATTTCCTGGTTGAGTCCGGCAAGCGCCAGGTAATCCGCCGCCACCTTATATTCCGAAGGTGGAAGCGAAAGGTAATACACGTGATTCGGCGGAAACCCGGGGCCGGTATCCAGGGCTTGCCGGAGATGCGCCGACGAGCCCGCATCTCCGATATCCGCGGAGAGGAAGTGGAGACGTTTGCTGAAGCGGCCGAAAGCCTCCTGTTCAAGGGAGTTGCCCAAGCGTTCTCCAAGCCATTTGGACACCTCGGTTCGCCAGCGGGAGTTGTCCCAATCCCGTCGACCGATACCCAGGATGGACATCGCCTCCGGCAATCGACCTGCCTTATCCAAGCGATATAGGGCGGGCAGCAGTTTTGTGCGGGACAGGTGGCCGGTAGATCCAAAAATGGTGAACACGCACGCGTCAGGCATCGTTTTCTCCCGGCGAACCGTTGATTGCGTGATGATACCGTTTAGTCTTGTTTCCGCCAATGCTGGAATTCATCGAGAAGGCTTAATTGCGAATGAAATCGGGATTTGATATGTAGTTGTCCGGTATTCCAACTTGGAGTGAAACCTTGATGAACGACGATCGGCTGGAGCAGGTGCTTGGTTTAATTGACGAGGCCAACGCACAGGATCCCAACAGGGAAGTCTGGCAGGGCGAATCCTATTCTAAAGAATTGCTTTACGGGACGCGTATGACGGAGTGGCTCGACCGGCTCTATCCGGGATCTCCGGATTTGCTGCACATCGCCGCACGCGGGCAGCACATCCGACGTTGGGAAGTACCTCGGCAGAGTTACCCCGATACTCGCGAGGGGTATCTCCAATGGCGCAGCTATTTATACGGTTTTCATGCTGATCGTGTCGCGGAACTGATGACTCAGGCCGGATACGGCTCGACTGACATCGAGCGAGTTCGAAAAATTCTCCAGAAACGCGGCTTGAAAAGCGACCCTGACGTTCAATCGATCGAGGACGTCGCGTGCCTGGTGTTTCTCGATTTTTACTTTGCTCCGTTTGCGGTGATTCACAATCAGGAAAAACTGATCGGAATCGTCCGCAAGACCTGGAAAAAAATGTCCGAACACGCGCGGAATCGTGCGCTCGAGCTGGAGTTTCCCGATGAGATTCAAAGTCTGCTCGCAATCGCTTTGCAAGCGTCTTAGTCCATGCGTCCAAGTCCCCATGTCCCCCATGGCCACACCGTCCCCGTAGGGTAAGCGTGGTTTTCGGCCTTCGCCACGTGACGGCTGACAAAATTGAAACCTGAAAGTTACCGGAGTTACCAATTCCGTGGGGCTTGACTAGCCGAACGCTTCGGCGGCGATGACTTTCTGCCAGTTCCGGGCATGCTCGGCCTCTTTCCGGCGGTCGCCGTCCATTGGCGTTTCACCCGTCGAGGTAGCCGTAAGCTGTTTTTCGATCGGTGAATATTCGTATACGCCCGTGATCGAAATCGCATAGTCCGGCTGCAAAAAGCTGTAGCAATGATTGATCAGGCTGGGAGGGCCGGGTTCATGCCCCTGCAGCAGATCGATCACGGCCGCCGCGCAGACCTTGGCCTGCGAATTGGCGGCAAAGGCCGATTTAGGCATGGGGGGCGCCGTACAGGCATCGCCGACAATATGTACGCCGGGGACGATGGTTGATTCGAAGGTTCTGGGATCGACGGGACACCAACCCGATTCGTCGGTCAGTCCGGCCGATTGCGCGAGTTTCCCGGCTTTTTGCGGCGGGATCACGTTCAACACGTCGGCGCGATACTCGTTGAACTCGGTGAACACGACACGCGATTCCGCATCAACCCGGTCGATCTTTCCTTCTCGTTCCGCCGAGATCCACTCCACCATGCCCGGATAGAGCTCCTTCCAGCCGTGAAGAAACAGTTCCTGTTTGGAGAAGCGGGTTTTGGCATCCAATATGAGCACTTTGGAGCGCGGCTTGTAGCGGGTCAGGAAATGGGCGATCAGCGACGCGCGCTCATAAGGTCCGGGTGGGCAGCGATATGGATTTGCGGGCGCAGTGATTAAAACGACGCCGCCATTGGGCATGGCTCGCAGCTGTCGTTGTAGGAGTAGAGTTTGTGGACCCGCCTTCCAGGCATGAGGGACTGACAGGCTGGCCTTTTCATCGTACCCGTCGACTTCTTCCCATCGGAAATCGATACCTGGCGCGACGATCAGCCTATCATACGGTACCGCCGAACCGTCCGTCAGCAGAACGGCACGTCGATCGGCATCGATCGCGTTGATTTCCGCTCTTACGATGCGAATTCCTTGGCTATTTCCGAGGATGTCGTAGTCGCGACGAAGTTCATCGAGCCTTTTCAGGTCGGCGATCACTTCGTTGGATCCCGGGCAGGATAAATAAACGGCCTCTCGCTCGATCAAAGTCACGTCCAGGTTCTGACCGAGCATCTTGAGGTATTTCGCTACGGACGCTCCCGCGAAGCCACCGCCGACGACCGCAATACGAGCCTTGACTGATTTTTCCCGAAGAGCGGAAAGGTTTGCCGAACAGCCGTATGCTCCGAGTGCTCCGACCATCGATGCCCACTTGATGAAGCTGCGTCGAGAAAGGCGTGCCATACAAGCTCCTCAGCGGTTTCGAAAGAAGCGCGCCAGCCCAACGAAATCCTGATGCTGATATCCCCGTGCGATGCGATCCATCACTGTGGCTGAGCGAGAACTCGATTGAAAGTCCTGCATGGCGCGGATGAATTCGGATTCCGGGATTCCGCGTATCGCCGGAATCGACCCCATGCCCTGACCGTAAGTACCATGGCAACCACCGCAGGCGAGTGCAATCGCCGCAGGTTTCGGTCGTTTGAAATCATCGCCGAGTACGGCTTGGCAAACCGAAAGTGCAGAAATAGCGGCACATGCCGTTACCCGCAGAACTCGAATCAGTTGCATATCCGCTTACTGTCACCTGTAGGGCATTGGGCTAGCGTACAGCGTCTAGGTCTGTTTGAGAATCGTGTCAGGTGTCGAGAGATGGATTCCGGCGCGACCAAACCTATTGACCCGGTTGTGTCAGGCTTTACTTCCGGTTCATCTCTGTTGGGGATGAGGAGCGCGGGTATTTGAGAAGAATTGGCGTGAACCGGAAGCTCAAAAATTCGTACGCCTTTTGCTGCGTTCGAAAAGCCTTCAAAAAGCTTCATCACAACAATCCGTTATGCTCTTTTTAAAGGATTTTCCCGCGGCTAAATATGTATTTGATTTATAGACAGACTGTTCCTTGACAAGGTAAGAATGAGTGATAGACTGCTCGGCACCCTAGGAGTGGGACATTTTGTCGCAGGGGTGAAGACTCCTGGGACGGGAATGAAAAAGAAAGGCAGGGAAGCGAGTTGAGGTAGCGGTGCGGAGACGCACTGGAAGTGAGTACTAACTTTGGAGGTAAAACTATGGCTGCAACGACTGTTGGTGGCGTAGAGGCGCAAGATAAGCCGCTGTTGGACATCAAATGGCTGACTTTTGCGTTTGTACTGTACACGGTATTTTACATGTGGGTACGGTGGTACGAAGGGGTTTACGGCTGGTCGGCCGGTCTGGACTCGTTCGCACCGGAATTCGAGACGTACTGGATGAACTTCCTGTACACGGAGATTGTGCTGGAAGTGGTTACGGCCTCGATTCTGTGGGGCTATCTGTGGAAGACCCGTGACCGCAACATGGCGGCCCTGGCTCCGCGGGAAGAACTGCGCCGGAACATGACGCACCTGATTTGGCTGTTTGCCTATGCATGGGCCATTTACTGGGGTGCGAGCTACTTCACCGAGCAGGACGGCACCTGGCACCAGACGATTGTTCGCGACACTGACTTCACGCCGTCGCACATCATCGAGTTCTACCTGAGCTATCCGATCTACATCATCACGGGTGGTGGCGCGTTCCTGTATGCGCATACCCGCCTGCCGCACTTCGGCGCTTCGAAGGGTTTGTCGCTGGCGTACCTGATTTTGTGGACCGGTCCGTTCATGATTCTGCCGAACGTTGGCCTGAACGAATGGGGTCACACCTTCTGGTTCATGGAAGAGTTGTTCGTAGCGCCCTTGCACTACGGCTTTGTGATCTTCGGCTGGCTGGCCTTGGCGATCATGGGCGTGTTGCTGCAGGTATTTGCGAGCTTCTCGAACCTGATGGGCAAGGAAATCTGTGAAGCGGTAGATCAAGGTCTGATCGCGAAATAAGTTTGGACAAGGGCGTGGCGGGCGTGCTGAAAGGCGCGGCCGTTGCGCCCGGCACTGGACGTGACGATGGCGGTCCGAGCGACGGGCAGTCATCTAGAACGACAATAAATGAACTTTTGGAGGTAACTCATGAGCGCACTTCAATCTGCGGTTCGGTCTCATGCCGAAGCAGTGCAAGTCTCCAGGACTATTGACTACCTGGGGATCTTCATTTTCTTCTTTGTAGTGTGTGGTTCGTATCACATTCACGCCATGTTGACCATGGGTGACTGGGACTTCTGGTCGGATTGGAAAGACCGTCGACTGTGGGTGACGGTGACCCCGATTGTGTTGGTGACGTTCCCGGCGGCGATCCAGGCGTGGGCTTGGGAGCGGTTCCGCAATCCGTGGGGTGCGACCATTGCGGTTCTGGCGCTGCTGTTTGGTGAATGGGTCAACCGCTACTTCAACTTCTGGGGCTGGACCTACTTCCCCATCAACTTCGTATTCCCGGCGGTTCTGGTTCCGGGTGCGATTTTGCTCGACACCTTCCTGATGCTTTCGGGCAGCTACCTGTTCACGGCGATTGTGGGCGGTATGGCTTGGGGCCTGATTTTCTATCCGGGCAACTGGCCGGTCATTGCGCCGCTGCACGTACCGGTGGAATACAACGGCATGCTGATGTCGGTTGCGGACATTCAGGGTTACAACTATGTGCGTACCGGTACGCCGGAGTACATCCGCATGGTTGAAAAAGGCACTTTGAGAACGTTCGGTAAAGACGTTGCGCCGGTGTCGGCATTCTTCTCGGCCTTCATGTCGATCCTGATCTACTTCATGTGGCATTTCGTGGGTCGCTGGTTCTCGACGGTTCGGTTCTTGAAGCAGACCTAATCGGACCGGGAATTCGGAAGAACAAAAGCACAACGCACCGAGCCTTTTGAGCGCCCTCTGGGAGGGGGCTTGAAGGGCGGGTACACCAGAATAGACTCGAGAGAGGAAGAATCTATGAAACTACTGAAAGACAGGATCGCCAAGTGGTCCATGGTCGGTTTGCTGGCCACGTTTGCCGCGACCAGTTTCTATGCGCCGAATGCGTCGGCCCACGGTGAGAAATCGCAGGCGGCGTTCATGCGTATGCGTACCATTCACTGGTACGATCTGAACTGGTCGAAAGAGAAGGTGAAGGTCAATGACACGGTTGAAATCACCGGTAAATTCCATGTGTTCGAAGGTTGGCCGGAGACGGTGGCGGAGCCCGATACGGCGTTCCTGAACATCGGTATCCCGGGTCCGGTTTTCATCCGTAAGGAATCGTACATTGGTGGCCAGTTGGTGCCGCGTTCGGTTCGCCTGGAAATCGGCAAGACCTACGAGTTCCGCGTGGTGCTGAAGGCGCGTCGTCCGGGTGACTGGCACGTTCACACCATGATGAACGTGGAAGGCGGTGGTCCGATCATCGGTCCCGGCAAATGGATCACGATCGAAGGCTCGATGAGCGAGTTCAAGAACCCGGTGACCACGTTGACCGGTCAGACGGTTGACCTTGAGACCTATAACGAAGGCAACACCTACTTCTGGCACGTCTTCTGGTATGCGATCGGCATTGCCTGGATTGTGTACTGGGTACGTCGTCCGGCCTTCCTGCCGCGCTACCTGATGGTGGAAGCGGGCCGTGCGGACGAACTAGTCTCCGGCGGTGACAAGAAAGTGGCCATGGGCTTTGCGGCGGCGACGATCCTGATTGTGATCTTCGCGATGTCGAGCGCCAACAGCAAATACCCGATCACCATTCCGCTGCAGGCCGGTACGATGAGAGGCATTCAGCCGATCGAGATGGCGCCGCCGACGATTGCGGTGAAAGTGGAAGATGCGAGCTACCGTGTGCCGGGTCGTGCGATGCGGATGAAGCTGACCGTGACCAACAGTGGCGACAAGCCGGTACGGTTGGGCGAATTCTACACGGCGTCGGTACGTTTCCTGGATAGCGACGTATACAAGGACACCAGCGGTTATCCGGAAGACCTGATGGCTGACGATGGGTTGGAAGTGAGCGACAACAGCCCGCTGCAGCCGGGTGAGACGCGGACGATTGACGTGACCGCCAGCGATGCGGCGTGGGAAGTCTATCGTCTGTCCGACATCATCTACGATCCGGACAGCCGTTTCGCCGGTCTGTTGTACTTCTTCGACGATGCGGGTAGCCGTCAGATCGTTCAGATCGACGCACCGCTGATCCCGTCCTTCATGTAATTCCGCCGGGCGCCGGTCCGACCGGCGCCCGTAACGGATGCACGACCGACGGTCGTTACTTAGAGCCCTCCTTCACGCCGAAGGGGGGCTTTTTTATGCGTGGTGAAAATGGACTACGGCTTCGATCACCGCGAGCGGGCGGGGACAGGGATGGTAGAATGGATGGACGATCTTGCCTTGTACTTTTAGGGTTTTGTTTTCCAATATGTTTATAGATTCCCATTGCCATCTGGATCGCATTGATTTGGCACCTTTTGGTGGCGACTTCGCTTCATTTATGAAAGAAGCGAGCATGCATCAGATTGATCATATGCTGTGCGTATCGATTGATCTTCAAAGCTACCCGGCAATGCGCTGTCTGGTGGGCGCGTACGATAATGTCTCCGTATCGGCCGGCGTTCATCCTAATGAGAATGTTTCCGAAGAACCCAGTATCGAAGAACTCGTCTCATTAGGGGGGGACGACAAGGTAATGGCTATAGGCGAAACGGGATTGGACTATTACCGGAGCTCAGGAAACCTGGACTGGCAGAGAAAGCGTTTTCGACAGCATATTCGAGCTGCAAAAATTCTGGGTAAGCCCTTAATTATCCATTCGCGCGAAGCCAAGGACGACACCATAAAGGTGCTGAAGGAGGAAGGTGCAAGTCAAGTCGGTGGCGTATTCCATTGCTTCACCGAGGATTGGGAGACGGCACTTCAGGTTATAGACCTGGGGTTTTTTATCTCGTTTTCCGGCATTGTGACTTTTCGGAATGCCCAGTTGATACAGGATGTAGCGAGAATGATTCCGAATGATCGGTTTTTGATTGAAACCGATTCACCATATCTGGCGCCCATTCCATTTCGTGGAAAGCCGAACTATCCGCTTTATGTTAGGCATGTGGCTCAGTGTATCGCTGAGCTGAAGAACATTTCTATCGATGAGGTCGCCAGGCTCAGTTCGGACAATTTCTATCGGCTGTTTTCACGCCCTCGGGCTTAAACAATGCAATGTGGAGTGCCCGTTCTATTTGATCTGGCGGAGTGTAGAAGTGTGGTGAGAAACGGATCCCTCCGCCCCGTAGCGCACAGACAACGCCATTCTGCTTCAAGTGTTGATAAAGTCGCTGGCTTTCTATAGAGCGGTGGCGGAAATTCACGATGCCGGAGCGACGTTCGGGGATACTGGACGACAGAAGCTCCAGTGCTGGCTCATTCGTAATCGCTTCGACAAGAAGGCGGGTTCGTTCCAGCAGTGAGCTTTCGATTCTATCTACGCCGGTTTCCAATATTAGTGAAAGGCTGGCTGACAGGGCATGTATGCCGAGCATATTAGGGCTGCCACACTCGAAACGACGAGCATTGCCGGCTGGAATCCAGGATCTGTTGTCGTAGTCGCCGGCGTTTGCAACCATGTGCCAACCGTACTGCATCAGATTCAATAGCCGTCTTGCACGTGCCGAGGTGTAAAACACGCCCAAGCCCTCGGGGGCCAGCATCCATTTATGACCATCTGCCATGGCAAAGTCGGCGTGAAATTTCTGTACGTCGAAATTTAAAGCACCTAAGCTTTGAATGGCATCGATACAAAATAGTATTCCGTGGTCATGGCAAAACTGGCCGATTTTTTCGAGATTGAGACGAAGTCCAGAAGCGAATTGAACGGAGCTGACGGTAATAAGTTTGGTTTGTCCGTCGGCGAGTGCAAATAGGGCGTCTTCGGGCGCGTTTGCGCCATCCGTGAGATCTGCCTCTCTGAACTCGACGCCTCGACCGCTCAGTGCTTGCCAGGGAATTCTATTGGATGGGAATTCCTCGTTGGTCGAAACGATATTGTCGCCCGGTAGCCAGTCAAGGCCGAGAGCCACAAGCGAAATTGCTTCGGAAGTATTCTTGACCAAAGCGATGTCGTCAGTGGATGGCGCATTGAGCAGTTCTCTCAACTGCTCGCGTAAGAAGTTTTCTTGCTGCGTCCAATCGGGATAATGAGCGGCGCCAAATCGCAGGTTTTCTTCGGCAAAGCGGGTTATGGCCGATACTGTACGCAAAGGCCAGGGCGCGACCGCTGCATGGTTCAGGTAGATCAAGTCCGGGGATAGCGGAAATTCAGGGTGCATCGGCTGTTTTCGGGGCTGGCGCGTAGAATCAGGATCAGAGCGAAATGGTGAGTCCTGCAGTAGACAGGAAATAGATCAATACCATAGAACCGAAGAGAATTCGGTACCAAGCAAAAGCCTTAAAACTGTGTCTGGCAACGAATGCCAGTAGTGCACGAATGACCAGCCAAGCGCTGAAAAAAGCGGCAACAAAACCGGTTGCCAAGATCTCGAAATCTCCAGGCCTCAAGATGTCGAGATTCTTGTATAAATCGTAAAACGTCGCGGCGAACATCGTCGGAATTGCCAGGAAAAACGAGAATTCCGTCGCAACAGACCGGGACATGCCGGTTAGTAATCCACCCATGATGGTCGCCCCTGCTCGAGACACGCCGGGAAACAATGCCAGGCTCTGGGCGAAGCCAATCTTCAGTGCAATATGCCAAGTCATATCGTCGACCTTCTCGACCCGATGAGTCCGGCGCCGACTTTCGATGACCAAAATGACAAGCCCGCCGATTATCAGCGCTCCGGCAACGGTAATCGGGTTGAAGAGTTGAGCCTTAATCGTTTTATGAAGGGCGAGACCGAGCAGAGCGGCGGGAAGGAATCCAATGAATACATTAATAGCGAAACGGAAGGCGGCAGGATCCGAGAACAGTGATGCGCATACCTGCCCGATGCGTGCACGGTAATGCCAGATGATCGCGCAAATTGCGCCGAGTTGAATGAAAATGTCGAAGGTTTTGGCCTGTTCGCCCGTGAAAGCCAACAAGTCATTGGCGATGATTAGATGGCCTGTACTGGAGACGGGGAGAAATTCGGTGGCTCCCTCTAATATACCAAGGATGATAGCTTTCAAATAAAGGGGGATATCCATAAGGCTCCTTAGGTTGGAAAAAAGCAGCCCCGTAATTACAGCATGCGCTGTACACCGAGTTCAACGACTCGATCTGCAGGAATCCGGAAGTAAGTAACCGCGCTGCTGGTATTTCTGGACATTCCTATGAACAGCTTCAAGCGCCAGAGCGGCATTTTCGGAACGGGACCTGGAATAATCGTTTCGCGACTGAGAAAAAACGTCGTGTCGGAGATGTCGATTTCGAACTCCCGGCTGCTTGATTTCAATACGCGCGGGATGTTTGGAGATTCCAAAAAGCCATAGTGCAGGTTGATTCTGAAAAATCCTGCGCTAAGGCGATGGATCTCTCTACGCTTCTCCGGGGGGACGCGTGGAATGTTTTCCGTGGTGACGGTCATTAGCACGACGGTCTCGTGCAAGACTTTGTTGTGTTTTAGATTGTGCAACAGTGCAGGTGGAATTCCTTCACGGCTGCTCGTCATGAACACGGCGGTCCCGGCTACGCGAAGCGGGGGAGTGGCGGCAATGTCGGACAGGAACTGATTGACCTGGAGCGAGTCGTCGCGTTGGCTTTCCCGGAGCAAGTCGCGACCACGTTTCCAAGTCGTTAGGAAGGTGAAGGCAAATAGGCCAATGACTAAGGGGAACCAGCCGCCTTCGAAGATCTTAATCGCATTGGCCGCTAGAAACGACAAATCCACCGTCAGAAATCCGATGCCGAGAATACCGCTCAGGAATGGATTCCACTTCCATAGGCTGTACACCACAACAAAAGCCAAAATCGTATCGATAGCCATCGTTCCGGTAACGGCGATCCCATAAGCGGCTGCAAGGTTGGACGAAGTCTGAAACCCGAGAATCAATCCGATGGTAGCGGTCATCAATGCCCAGTTGATCCAGGGGACGTAAATCTGTCCTTTTTCCTCTTCGGAGGTGTATTGGATGCCAAGTCTGGGGCAGAAACGCAGCTGAATCGCTTGCGATGTCAATGAGAATGTTCCGGAAATGACGGCCTGGGAAGCAATAATCGTGGCTAGGGTGGCCAAGCCGATCATGAATACCAGTGCGCCTCCGCTGGGGATGAGCAGAAAAAATGGATTTTGGACTGCCGACGAATCCTGTATGAGAAGAGCCCCCTGTCCGAAGTAGTTGAGCATCAATGACGGCCAGACAAACAGAAACCAAGCCTTGCGTATAGGCTGGCGGCCAAAATGTCCCATGTCCGCATAGAGTGCTTCTCCCCCTGTGACCGCCAGAACTACCGCGCCCAATATGAATATGGAAGACCATCCATAGGACATGAAGAAATGCATGGCATGGATCGGATTTATCGCTTCCAAGATAGCGGGCATGCTTATCAGGTTGATGATGCCGAATGCCGCAAGACTGAAGAACCAGACTGCCATGATCGGTCCGAACAACGCGCCTACTCCGGCCGTTCCCTTTCGTTGAAACGTGAAGAGCCCTATAAGGATTGCGAGAGCAATAGGAATTACGTACGAATGAAGCTCCGGCCGGAAGACTTCGAGACCCTCGACGGCGCTCAACACCGAGATTGCCGGTGTGATCATCCCGTCGCCATAGAATAGCGAGGCGCCGATCAATCCCAATCCAATCAGCAGTGAGCGGAAGCCTGGACTGATTTCTGCCTTCCGCTGGACAAGCGAAATCAGGGCCATAATCCCTCCTTCGCCGTTGTTGTCCGCACGCATTATGAAGATGACGTATTTCAACGATATGACGGTCAGAACAGCCCAGAAAATGAGTGACAAAACGCCGAGGACATTCTCCGGTGTCGGTTCGAGCGCAAGAAAGCCTCCAAAGCATTGCTTCAGAGTGTAGAGCGGACTCGTTCCGATATCGCCGAATACGATCCCCAGAGCAGCGATGACCAAGCTTTTATGCTCCCGCGGATGGGATGGAGCCAGGGCAGTAGAATTCATGGATATTCTCCGTCGCCGATGCGATAAGAGCGCAAGCCTCGTTCGGGATGGCTCTCGAGCAGCGTTGTGCTAATTCTTGTGCAACTTCGTCCTCTAGAAGAGGAGGCGGAGACATAGTCAGCTAAATGTGCAACAGGGATGAGCCTCCACGATACATGACGGGAAGCGATTATCGGGAAATGCGTTCTGGCAAGATCGTTCGGTTTCAGCATCTCTTATCTGGTTGGCCGCACAAGAGAAAAATAGCTTCGATCATTTGGGAAGGACGGTTTCCGCTTGAACGCAACGCATCGATTGCCGTGTCTGCTTCTGAAATGCAGCTGCCTGAACGTTTAAGCCGAACGCTGATGTATGAGCGTATAGGTGAAATGTAGTTCAACGGGACTGATCATGCTTTGGTTCCATCCAATCGCATTTCGAACACGTAGCCAAAAAGCCGTACCCCATGCCTGACGGAATCGGAACGAAGGAAGGGAGCATTTCCGTGCCCACAGGATGATTAAGCGGCATGTTACCCGAGGCGTGAGCTTTGCTGAACCAATAAAAAGTCCATTCCGGTGAATAGCCATTTTCGGTGAGTGAAATTCTGGGTGAGTCTGAAACCGTGCGGAAGTTTTACTTTTCGGACCGCCTGTTTCGGAAAGTCCATCGCAATGCTCCTATAACGATTCGATGAGCACAAAGGTTCCCCAACGGTGCGAAGCGGGTGGAAATTGCCAATCTAGACCTGCCTCAGCCGCCTTTTAGCTTGAAAAATGGGGTCTGAAACAGTAAGCTTCCACGGTTTTACAACAAGGAGCGCTTAATGGTTCGTCGTCCTCTGGTTGTCGGAAACTGGAAGATGAACGGCACTCGAGAAAGTAGAAAAACATTGCTGGCGAATATCTTGTCGGGTGTGTCGGAGTCCGATCCAGCGGAAGTGGGCATATGCGCACCTTACGTATTCATACCCGAAGCGGCCGAGTTGTTGAAAAAAGTACCGATTTTGCTCGGGGCGCAAAACGTAGCCAACGAGGATGATGGGCCGTTTACGGGTGAAATCTCTGCACGGATGTTGCGAGAGTTCGGGTGTGACTTGGTTATCGTCGGCCATTCCGAGCGACGATTGCTGTATGGGGAGTCGAATGAATTGGTGGCTGCGCGCTATAAAAAGGCACTCGATTACGGTCTCACGCCGATCTTGTGTGTAGGCGAAACCCTGAAGCAGCGCGAACGAAGCGAAACACTCGACATAATCGACCAGCAGTTGGATGCGGTTGTCGATTCAGCCGGGGTTGAATCGCTGGCAAACGCCGTCATCGCTTACGAGCCCGTTTGGGCGATCGGGACCGGGAGAACCGCGACGGTCGCGCAGGTGCAGGAGATACACGAATATTTGCGGCGAAAGATCTCGGGGTGGGAACCCGGGGTTTCGGCTTCGGTCCGGATTTTATATGGCGGCAGTGTTAAGCCCGAAAATGCCCGTACCTTGTTCGGTTTGCCCGACGTGGACGGTGGATTAATTGGCGAAGCGTCCTTGGATGCCGAGTCTTTTCTCTCGATATGCCATTCGGTTTAGGTGAAGGTTTTATGTATCAGGCATTGACAATTATTCATGTCTTGGTTGCCTTGGCGGTCATTGGATTGGTGCTTCTTCAGCAAGGACGGGGTGCCGATGCCGGTGCGGGTTTCGGCGGCGGTGCATCCACCAGTTTGTTCGGTGCGCGGGGCGCCGTTTCGTTTTTGTCCCGCACTACCGCGATACTCGCTACCGTGTTTTTTGTGACGAGTCTGAGTCTTGCATACTTAGCGGATAAGCAGGATAATGGCCAAGTTGATGTCATAGGGGCCCCCGATGTGGACCCATCCCAACGCGATCTTCCACCGATAGTGGAAGAGCCGTCAGCGACTGACGAGGCCGATTTGCCGGAGGGTGTCGAGATACCCCAACCGGCAGAGTAGGCGGAATAGCCAACCTTGTTAGACCGTATTTAGCCGATGTGGTGGAATTGGTAGACACGCCATCTTGAGGGGGTGGTGACGCAAGTCGTGTCGGTTCAAGTCCGACCATCGGCACCAGTCTCGATGTAACGAGACGGCCTGTCTATTTGCATAGTCAGGCCTCTTTTCTTTTTGCGCACTTGAAAATCCGATGGAGTTTAATGTAAGCAGCACTGACGGCAAGGCCCGACGGGGCGAGCTTATCTTTTCGCGCGGAAGAGTGCAGACGCCGGCGTTCATGCCGGTCGGCACGTATGGCACCGTCAAGGCGATGACGCCTGAAGAGCTCAAGGAACTTGGTGCGGAAATCGTTCTGGGAAACACCTTTCACCTGATGCTCCGTCCGGGTACGGACGTAATCCGCAGTCACGGTGGTTTGCATGATTTTATGCACTGGGACCGCCCGATTCTGACCGACTCCGGGGGCTTTCAGGTGTTTAGTTTGGGGGCGATGCGCAAGATTACCGAGGCGGGGGTCCTGTTTCGCTCTCCGGTGGACGGAAGCGTCACGTTTTTGGGCCCGGAGGAATCGATGGCGGTACAGCGCGAATTGGGTTCGGATATTGTGATGGTCTTCGATGAGTGCACCCCATATCCGGCCAGTTACGAGCAAGCTGCCGATTCCATGCGTTTATCGTTACGCTGGGCCGAACGCAGCAAAAAAGCACATGACGGCAACCGGTCGGCCTTGTTTGGTATCGTGCAGGGTGGTGTTTACGAAGCGCTTCGGTCCGAGTCCGTTGAGGGGTTAAAGGCTATAGGATTCGACGGATATGCTATCGGCGGCCTTTCCGTCGGCGAATCCAAGGAAGACCGGGCGCGGGTCCTGAACTCGCTGATGCCGAAGATGCCGTTCGACAAGCCCCGATATTTGATGGGAGTCGGTACCCCGGAAGACATTGTCGAGGCCGTCCGGCTCGGCATCGACATGTTTGATTGTGTTATGCCGACCCGTAACGCCCGTAACGGACATCTGTTCACGCGCCACGGTGCAATCAGAATACGCAACAGCTGTTATCAGAACGATACCAGGCCACTCGACGACGAATGCCGCTGCTACACCTGCCGGAACTACAGCCGATCCTACCTCCGTCATCTCGACAAGTGTCGCGAAATTCTCGGAGCTCGGCTGAATACGATACACAATCTTTTCTATTACCAGGAGCTTATGGCTGGACTCAGAAGGGCAATCGAGGAAAGGACATTCAATGACTTCGTCGTCCGTTTTTATGAGCAAAGAGGAAAAGGTGATGTTTTGTGTAATAATGCCGCGCTTTAGAAGAAGATAAGCAAGGACCCGATATGAGTTTCTTTATTTCCGATGCATTTGCTCAAGCCGCGCCGGCCCAGCAAGAGCCGGGATTGGCAGGCCTTATTTTACCTCTGGCCATTTTGCTGATTTTCTTTTTCTTATTTGTCCTTCCTCAGCAGAGACGGGCGAAAGAGCAAAAAAAAATGATCCAGTCGCTGACCAAAGGCAGCGAAGTCGTAACCAATGGCGGACTGCTCGGTCGAGTGGCGGATTTAGATGAAAACTTCATACAGTTGGAAGTCGCTGATAACGTTTATGTTTATGTTCAGCGCCATGCCGTTGCGGCATTGATGCCGAAGGGCACCTATAAAGCTAAGAAGAAAGCTGAAAAATAAACAGCTAAGCAATAAACAACGGCGGATGCGCTATTACCGGGCATCACGCCTCATAGGCAGCTAACATGCGAAACCGCTTTCCACTCTGGAAAAACCTTCTGATTATCGCCGTATTGATGTTGGCGGCAATTTACTCGCTGCCCAATTTTTTCGGCGAGGATCCGTCCGTGCAGATTTCGCCTTTGCGGAGCGCCAAACTGGACGAAGCCACTCGCGTTCAAGTTGAAAAACTGTTGAGCGACGGCGGGATGAAACCGAAGTCGCTAGAATTATCCGAAAAGCGGCTTCTGGTGCGCTTTATGGAAACCGAAACCCAGCTCAAAGCCGCCGATTTGCTATCTGGGTCGTTGGGAAGTAACTATACGGTGGCACTGAACCTTGCGCCATCCACGCCGGGTTGGCTCAGAGCTATCAACGCTCAGCCCATGTATCTGGGCTTGGACCTTAGGGGCGGTGTGCATTTTCTGATGCAGGTGGACACGGAAGCGGCGGTTCGCCAGGCCGAAGAGCGCTATGCCGAAGACGTGCGTTCGCTGCTTCGGGAAAGCAAGATCCGTTATTTGTCCGTTGACAGAAACAACCGGACCATCGAAGTAAAATTCCCCGACGATCAGACCCTCGCCCAGGCCAGGGACGTGCTGCGGCGAGAGCTGCGCGGTCTCGAGCTTGATGGGAGTGGAAATGCGATCCAAGCCAGATTGTCGGAAATCGAACGCCGGGAAACACGCCGTTTGGCGGTGGCACAGAACATTACGACCTTGCGCAACCGTATCAACGAATTGGGCGTTGCAGAGCCGGTTATTCAACAGCAGGGTGAAGACCGTATCGTGGTTCAGTTGCCCGGCGTCCAGGATACCGCGCGTGCCAAGGAGATTCTGGGTGCCACCGCGACGCTGGAATTCCGTCTGGTCGATACCGAGCACAGCGCTCAGGGCTTGGAAGAGGGCAAGACACCCTTGGGTACCAGGCTTTATCAGGATCGCAGCGGCAGGCCAATTCTGCTGCAGCGTAAAATCATCGTGACCGGCGACCAGATCGTCGACGCTTCGTCGGGGCTCGATTCACAGTCCGGCTCTCCGGCCGTATTTGTGACGCTGAACGGCATAGGCGCGCGAAAAATGTCCGATATCACGCGTGAAAATATCGGCAAGCCGATGGCGGTCGTTTATATCGAAACCAAGACCGAAACCAGGGAAGTAGACGGCCGGAAAATAGCGACCAAGAAGAAGATCGAAGAAGTCATCAATGTTGCGACCATCCGCGACCGCTTCAGCAAGCGGTTTCAGATAACCGGCTTGGATAGTACCGAAGAAGCGCGCAATTTGTCGTTGCTGCTGCGTGCAGGCGCTTTGGCCGCGCCGGTGGACATCGTCGAGGAACGTACCGTCGGCCCCAGTTTGGGCAAGGAAAATATCGAGCAGGGTACCCGCTCATTCATTATTGGTTTTGTCCTGATCGCTGCAGTGATGATTCTCTACTACAAAGTGTTCGGGATCATCGCCAATATTACTTTGCTGTTCAATGTCGCTTTGATTCTGTCGATCCTATCGCTGCTGCAGGCAACCTTGACCTTGCCGGGGATCGCCGGCATCACGCTCACGATTGGTATGGCCGTTGATGCCAACGTGCTCATTTACGAGCGTATCAAGGAAGAGCTGCGTAACGGCAATTCCATTCAGTCCAGTATTTACGCCGGATTCGAGCGTGCATTCTCCACCATTTTCGACTCCAATATCACAACGCTTCTGGCGGCGATCATGTTGTTCAGTATCGGCTCTGGTCCCGTAAAAGGGTTCGCCGTGACCTTGACGATCGGGATTTTGACGTCGATGTTCACCGCGGTGATGTGTACGCGGATGCTGGTCAATTTCGTCTACGGCCAGCGGCGCGTTGCTAAATTATGGATCTGAGGCTGATTCAAAGAATTCAGGAGATATGAACAGTGACCGATACTAATTCTCGCGGTTACAAAATCGATTTCATGCGCTGGAGCTGGCCGGCGGTCATCCTGTCCGCTGTGCTCAGCGTGGTGTCGATCGTTTCACTTGGGTGGCAAGGTCTGAACTTCGCCATCGACTTTACCGGCGGCACGATTATCGAGGTCGCTTATCAGGAGCCCGCGGACCTCGAAGAGGTGCGTCAGCAATTGAGAGACGCCGGTTTCGCCAATCCGATCGTGCAGCATTTCGGAACCACCCGAGAAGTCCTGATCCGTCTTGCCCCACAGGCGGAATTGACTAGCACCGATCTAAGAGCACGGATCATGGATGCGTTGGGCAAGAATCCGCAAGTTCAGGCAGAACTCCATCGGGTCGAGTTCGTCGGTCCCCAGGTCGGCGAAGATCTCGCCGAAAGTGCAGTAGTCGCTTTGTTATTGGCGATACTCGGGATTCTGGCCTATGTCGCATGGCGTTTCGAGTATCGTTTTTCGTTCGGTGCCATCTTAGCCAGCGCGCACGACATCGTCTTGATCCTCGGGGTGTTTTCCGTTTTTCAATTGGATTTCGATCTGAGCGTGCTGGCCGCCGTTCTCGCAATCCTGGGTTACTCGATCAACGATACCATCGTGATCTTCGACAGAATTCGCGAAAATTTCCGGAAAATCCGGCGCGGCGAGGTTTTGGACATCATCAACCTGTCTATCAACGAAACGCTGAGCCGCACCCTGATGACCTCTTTCCTGACCTTATTGGCCTGTACTTCGATGGCCATCTGGGGTGGGGAAGTCCTGCGGAATTTTGCCCTGGCTCTGATCGTAGGTATCGTGGTAGGCACCTATTCGTCCATTTACGTCGCCAGTGCATTGGCCTACCGTTTGGGGATCAGCCGCGCGGATCTCCTATTGCCGGAGAAAGAAGGCGCGACCGATAACCGTCCTTGAAGTCGTCTGAGTTCGACGCAAAAAGGCCGCTACCGCGGCTTTTTTTGTGGGCAACTTTCTTGAATCCTCTTTGATCAAAGCAGGAAAAACCACCAAAGGACATGCGATTTGGCACCTGGCATTACGGAAGGCAGGCGAATGGAAAAGGTGGCCGATGCATTGAAAATGCACGTTTACGCTTTGGCCGATCAAATCGGGGAGCGAAACCTGATGCTGCCCGAAGCCTTGCATGCCGCCGAGCGCTATATCACAGGGCAATGGGAAGCCCAAGGCTATTCGGTAAACCGGCTCGCCTATTGGGTGAAAGGGATCGAATGCGCCAATCTCGAGGCAGCGCGGCACGGAGGCCGCTATCCCCTCGATATCATTTTGATCGGAGCCCATTACGACACCGTTTTCGGTAGTCCCGGTGCGGACGATAACGCCAGCGGCGTTGCGGCTCTATTGGAACTGTCGCGCTTGTTCATGAGTTCCGAGCCGGAAAAGACTGTCCGCTTTGTGGCTTTCGTGAACGAGGAAGCACCGTTTTTCGCCGGACGGCACATGGGCAGCCTCATATACGCCAAAGCCGCCAGGCAGCGACGCGATCGGATTCGCTTCATGGTTTCGCTCGAAATGCTGGGCTGTTATTACGATACGCCCAATAGTCAGCGATATCCGGTACTGCTCAAGTACGTTTATCCCGACTGCGGCAATTTCATCGCCTTCGTGTCCAACCGGCATTCTCGGAGCGACTTGCTACGCCTCGTAAGAGCCTTTCGCCGGAATTCGGAATTTCCGATCGAGCATCTCGCAGCGCCATTTTTCGTGCCCGGCGTAGCGCTCAGCGACCACTTTTCCTTCTGGCGGCAGGGCTATTCGGCGATCATGGTGACGGACACGGCCTTTTATCGAAATCCCTGGTATCACACGGCTGGCGACCGGCCGGATAGGCTTCATTACGAGTCCTTTGCAGCGGTCGTCCGAGGCTTGTATCTGGCGCTGCTGGATTGTGCAAATGATGCATCCTGAGGATGTATGGCATGAGCGAACCGGCTCAAACGGAAACCGAACATTTATTGCCCACCGATTTGGTTGCCGCTCGCCGCGGCCGATTTTCCGCCGAACTGGGGATCGATGTCGCGGAGCTGGACGACGGCGAACTTTTCAAATGGCTTCTCGCGGCCGTTTTGTTCGGAGCGCGCATTTCCGAACGGCTGGCGGCACGCACTTACCGGGCTTTTGCGGAGAGAAAGCTAGCGACTCCCGAAGCCATCATCGAATGTGGCTGGAACGGGTTGGTGGCGATATTGGATTCCGGCGGGTATACCCGTTATGACTTCAAGACCGCCACCAAGCTCCTAAACCTGTCGCGGTCCTTGCTGGAGAACTATCAGGGAAGTCTCAACAGGCTGCATGCGGAAGCGGAATCCGCGGAGGATCTCGAACGAAGATTGATCGCTCTGGCGAAGGGAATCGGCCCGACGACGGTCAATATCTTCTTGCGCGAACTGCGCGGAGTCTGGGCCAAGGCGGCACCGGCACTATCCGAGCTCGCTACGGATGCCGCCAAGACGCTGGGTTTTCTGCCGGAGGGACAATGCGATAGCCGCTTCGCGGCAGCGCGATTGCAGGCGCTTTGGGCACGGGCTGGCGGCTCCGCGCGCGATTTTCCGGACTTCGAGACCGCACTGGTCAGGGAAGGCCTTTTATTACGGCGGGCGAAGGCGCATGGCGCTCGAACAGCCCATTGATAATGTTCGAACCTGCGATAGTGCGTGATCGATTTCGCCTCGCGTGAACGGTGAAAAATGATGATTCCGGAAGGATCGGCTCTTCAGTTCGAGGGCAAAAACCGCTCGCTGAAGATGTGTTCATCGGAGATGCCGAAAGCGCGCGCCGTTTCCGTCGCGGCATCGATCAGCGCGGGCGGACCGCATAGATACAGATCCGGCACCGGTCCGCCTTGCTCGAGGTCGCGCCGCAGCGCATCGACCGGAGTGCCTCGAAATCCGGTCCATGACGGCTCCGGATGCCAAACGCAAAGCTCGATTTTCAGCTGAGGCAGGGTCTGGGAGAGTTCCTGAAGCGTGTTCAGGCAGAATAATTCGGCTTCGCGATTGACGCCGAAATAGAGCCGTGCCGGTTGCGGTTCTTGCAACTCGGCCATATGGCGCAGCATGGAAAGCAAAGGCGCCAAGCCGGTGCCGCCCCCGACGAAATAGCGAGGCCGTAGGCTCTGCGCCTGCAGCACGAAATGGCCGCTGGGGCCGCGCACGTCGATGCGCTGGCCGGTCTTCGCCTCCCGCTCCAGATAGGTGGAGAATGTTCCGCCCGGCTGCAGCCGGATCAGAAACTCCAGCTCTCCGGTCCAGTTGGATGTATTGGCGATGGAGTAGGCGCGGCTGATGCCGGAATCGGGAATTTCCAGACTCATGTACTGCCCCGGTTCGAATTCCGCGGCCTGTCCGCCGCTGCTGTCCGGTTGCAGCCGGAGCAGCAGGCGCACGGTGTTTTCGGCAATGGGCGCCAACTCGACGATTTCGGCGGGGCGGCTCGCCAGCGCTTCGAAGCGGATGCGGTCGAAATCGTAAGGCGCTTCGAGCGAAAGGTCGCTTTGCGGATGGGCCCGGCACAGCAGCAGGTCGCCGCGAGCCGCGGCGTCCGGGGGCAGCGCCTGCGGATTATAGCTGTCCAGATGGTAATCGCCGTCGACGCGGGTACAGAGACAGGCGCCGCAACCGCCGTCCCGGCACAAGGATGGAAGTACGATGCCTTCCTCCTCGGCGGCGGCGAGAAGATTCTGTTCGGTTTCGCAGGTGAAACGAACCTGCTGCCCGTCGCGGGTGGTGAGCGTTATGACGTGGATGATCATGGGTTCTCCAATGGAAAGTCGTGATCGCCCTGAGAGCAAATCGATGGGAGCGGGCTGTAGGGTGGGTTAGGCCGTGAGGGCGTAACCCACCGAGCGACCTCGGACCTGTCCTGAGCCAAGTCGAAGGGTCGGTGGGTTACGCGGAGCCGAGGGGCTAAACCACCATCGATGGGTTTCGCTTCGCTCTACCCATCCTACGATTAATGTCCATTCGAATGCTGAATGGAATAAGCCCTTTCTTCAAACGTTCAGGCTGCCCGGTGAAGCGCTGCCTCGATGTCCGCTTCGGCAGTAGTGATCGGTTTCAGGTCGAAGCGTGCCGATAGCTGCTCCAGGAGCGCAGGCGTCAGAAATGCGGGCAGGCTCGGTCCGAGTCGGATGCCTCGAATGCCGAGTGACAGCAGGGTCAAGAGCACGGCCACGGCCTTCTGTTCGAACCAGGACACCATGAGCGACAAGGGCAAGTCGTTTACTCCGCAGTTAAAGGCTTGAGCCAGGGCACTCGCGATTTGAATGGCGGAGTAGGCGTCGTTGCATTGCCCAATGTCCAGGAGGCGCGGAATGCCGCCGATGGCGCCGAATTCGTGCCGGTTGAAGCGGTACTTGCCGCAGCCCAGGGTGAGCACGACGCTGTCCTCGGGTACACGGTCCGCCAGATCGGTGTAATAATTGCGCCCCGGCGCCGCGCCGTCGCATCCGCCGATCAGGAAGAAGTGGCGGATGGCGCCGGTCTTGACGGCATCCACGACTTTGTCGGCGACGCCGAGCACCGCGTTGCGGGCGAATCCCACGGTAACGGTTTGTTCCGGGCCATCTTCCTGGAAGCCGGGGAAGGCCAGCGCCGCTTGAATGACCGGTGAGAAGTCGCCGTTGGCGATATGGCGTACGCCGGGCCAGCCGACGGGGCCTGCGGTGAAGATGCGTTGCCGATAGCGGGGATGGGGTTCGACCAGGCAATTGGACGTCATCAGAATCGCGCCCGGAAACTCCGCGAATTCGCGGGTCTGGTCCTGCCAGGCGCCGCCGTAATTGCCGACCAGATGCGGATAAGCGCGCAGCTTGGGATAGCCGTGGGCCGGCAGCAGTTCGCCATGAGTGTAGACGTTGATGCCCATGCCCTTGGTTTGTTCCAGCAGCGCTGCCATGTCCTTCAGGTCATGGCCGCTGATCAGGATCGCCTTGCCTTTGACCGGAGTCATCCGCACGCTGGCCGGCTCGGGGTGGCCGAAGCTGTCGGTGTTGGCGGCATCCAGGAGTTCCAGAGCCTTCAGATTCAATTGGCCGACGGCCAGCGCTTGATCCACGAGCGCCTCCGCGTCGGTGGGATCGCCGGCCAGAAAGTCCAGGATTTCCTCGAAACGGGTATAGAGTTCGTCACTTTCGTAACCGAGGACGTGGGCATGGTGGGCGTATGCGGCGACCCCTTTGAGCCCGTAAAGAATCATTGCCCTGAGGCCGACGATATCGTCGCCCACTTGTTCGCGGCCGGCGGTCACGGCGGCCGAGGCGGTTTGCGCCAGCAAGCCGTCCATGTCATCCACCGGTTGCCAGGTGGCGGGGCCGTTCAGAACTTCCGGCGCAGTGCCTCGATCCCGAGCGGCTTCTTCGTAGCGAGCCTTGATTCGGTCGCGCAGGCGTGCTGCCTCCTGAATCATGGCGATGAACCGGGCAGGGTTGAAGTTGACGTTGGTCAGCGTCGTGAACATGGCATAGAGTATGAACCCGTCCGCCTCGCGGTCGGAGATGCCGAAACCACGCGCGCGGCGGGCATACTGGGCGATGCCTTTTATCCCGTAAATCAAGAGGTCTTGTAGATCGGCAGTGACTTGATCTTTGCCGCAGACGCCTTTGGCCATGGCGCAGCCGTTGCCGGAATCGGTGCGGGTGGTCTGTTCGCATTGATAACAAAACATGGCTTTTTCCTTTAAATGGACAGTCAAATCGATTCGGACGGTGAACAACATAACGATTGCCCATTCGTTTCTCCTTGACCTAGATCAAGCGGTTTTTCGTGGGAGATTTGCATGAAAAGATCGGTACCCGACTGGCTGTACAAGCACCTGCTGTTCGCGGAACTGGAAGAATCTCAATTGACCCGGGTGATCGCCGCCGCGCTTCCGGTTCGGTTAGAGGCGGGAGAGGAGCTTTTCACCCACGGCCAATGCGCCAGCCGTTTTTATATCCTGGAAACGGGGACGATTCAGCTTTACCGCCTTTCGGCGGCGGGTGAGGAGAAGGTTATCGAATTGATTCAGCCCCACCAGTCTTTTGCCGAAGCCGTCATGTTCATGGAAGGCCATCTTTATCCCGTAAGTGCTCGTGCGATCGTCCCCAGTGAGCTTTGGGGATTCGACATCAAGACTTTCCGGAGCGTATTGGAGACCTCGCCGGAAGTTTGTTTTCGACTATTGGGCCGGATGAGCCAGCGTCTTCACCAATTACTGCAGGAGATCGACGAATTGACCTTGCAGAATGCGACGATGCGGGTCGTGCAATACCTGCTGCGCTCCGCGCCCGATCGGAATTGCACGAGCTACAGCATACAGTGGGAAACGCCGAAGCAGGTATTGGCTTCGCGCCTTTCGGTACGTCCGGAGACCTTTTCCCGGATTCTGCAACAACTGGTGCAGGCCGGAGCGATCGAGGTCCACGGAAAGGTGGTGGATGTGCTGGATGCGGCGCGTTTACGGCATTGCGTGGGACAAAGCGATTAAGCAGGTCCGGTCGCGCGTACATTTCACCGGCGGTACGGTTGAACCTGGAAACGGCCGTTGAACGTGCTCGGGCGTGCTGCGGGTCGTCTGGCGAGCCTATCGCGAGCTCTGACGAAGGAGCCGATGCCGACGTCGGGCCGATGGGTTCGTCGGCAAAGGATTGCCGACCTACGAATGCTCGAATCAATTCACCCTAGCCGAGGGTGCCAACGGTTTTCGCACGCCCTGTTTTGCAGTATGAGCGAGTGAAAACGCTCGATGGATGTGGCTTAACCGCCCAACGCCTCCGGTTTGAGTCGGGACGGAACCTTTCCGTCGATGTTTTCCGAAGTGGATTCGACTTTTCCTGCGCCGATGTGAGTGCGATCGACGCCGGGCAGAGCGATGAGTTCATGCCTGATGGCATTGGCGCGGCGCTCTCCCAGGGCCTCGAGTTCGGACTTTTCCAAGGGAGCGTTGCCGACCAGATGCTTAAACAGTTGCTCGTAGAATTCCTGGTCTTCGCTCGCTCGGCCGAACAGAGCCGACAATCTGCCGAGCCGCTGCGGCTTCCTTCCGCTCTTTTTTTCGAAATTGGCTTGGATTTCATCGAGCGCCTTGGGTCCGGCTCGCTCGATAATCAACTCTTCCAGGGCGCGCTGGGTTTTGGCGTTGGTAAAAGCCAACGGCCCCGGATCTTCCCCGGCCTTGATCTCGATGCCCACCTTTTCGGAGACGGCGCGCCGAACGCTCAGGGATCTCAGGGCTTCGCCGTCACGTTCGGGATCGAATTGGCCATGCACCGTCAATTTAAGGATAGGGCGCTTTTCCAGCGCTTCGCCGAATTTCTTGATCTTTTCCAGCTCCGGCGGCGGCAAGGTGTCCCCGCCGGGCTCGAACAGCACCGTGTCGAGGTGTTCCTCGCCGTCGCCGAATACCGAGCCGATCATCCTGAAAGGAGCCGTGGCTGCATTCTGCAATACCGTGACTACCGCTTCCCAGACGACTTTGCCATAGCGGAATTTGGGGCTGTCGACATCGCCTTCCACCGGGACGGAGACGTTGATTTGGCCCTGGCTATCAGTGAGCACTGCAACCGCGAGATCCAGCGGCAAGGAAACTGCATTAGGGCTTTCGATACGATCTCCCAAGGTGAAATTTTCCAAAGCGATCTTGTTTTCGCTTTTCAGCAGGCTGTCTTCGATCTTGTATTCCAGATCCAGATCGAGCTTGCCGGACTGAATTTTGCGTCCGGCGAACGTTGCGCTATACGGCGAGAGCGATGTCATCGAAACATTACGGAAGACCACGTCGATGTCGCTGAATTTTTTTTGCTCCATGAGATTCATCGCACCGTCGACGTTGACCGATCCGAATTGGTTGACGCGCCCGGCGAAGGCCAGGTGGGTTCGGCCCGAGGCCACCGTGGATATGTCGGTTACGGTTCCATTGAAGTCATGGATCAGGGCGGCAAACGGGATGACCAGACTCAGGTCGCTGAAATCGACTACGCCGTTGCTGACACGGACGCGTTCGACCGTGACAGGAAACGGCTTTTGCGAATTCTGCCGCGTCGCCGTTCTGGAAGTGGACGCTTTCCTGTCGGGCGCGCTGCTGGCGGCGGGTTTTTTGAATACGGCGGCAAGATTGGTTGAGCGGTCTTCGAAGATCGTGATTTTCGATCCCGGCTGGTCGATGCGTACCTCACGTATCGACAGGCGGTCAGGTGCGAGCGAAAAATCGATTTCATCGGCCGAAAGCTTCTTCCAGGACAGAAAGCGCCCGCTGCTTCCGGCTTCATTCAGCAGCAAATCGGAGACGCTGAGTGTGCCTTTGGTTTTGACCGAAGGACCCCTTTCAGTCTGGGTGAACTCCACCTGTAGAGCGCTCGATAGGTCGCCGCTTTCCAGCTTGAGCTTGGCGAATTCGGAGACCAAGGGATGCAGTGCGGTCAGGTTGATTCGGTCGGCCTCGACCTTGGCTTCCGCCCGATCTCCTTTAAGGGATGCGGTGCCTGTCGTCTTCAGCGAACCGCCTTGTTCGATCTTGAGGGCGGCATCGAATGTGACGGGCGTGATATTGTCGTTCGTGATGTTTTGCAGGTCGATGTTGATGTCTTTGAAATCATAGGCGATTTCGGGAGCCAGGCTGCGGTCGACGAGCGCGAGGCTGAAGCCTTCCAGTGCGAAGGCTTTGAGTGCGAAGTTCCACGCTTGTTCCGCGGGCCGGCTACCCGCTTCGGTAGAGGAGGGGGCTACAGCCGACCCGTTCTTGGGTCCGAAAATTTCGGCCAGATGTATCGTACCGGATTTGTCGCGTATGATTTTCGCCTTGCCGCCTTTCAGTGCGGCCCGTCCGACAATGGCCTCGCGCTTTTCGAGATCGACCTGACCGTCCGTTATTTCGAATGCGTCCCATGCAGCCAAGGGTTCGGGCGAGCCGGGTTCGGTGAGCGCAATCCGGTCCAGAGAGGCGGCCAGCGCTTCGATTCTGGCTTTCGTCTCGTCTGTTCCGATTTCGGCGTCGGCCTTGAGACCGAAACCGAAACGGTTGATCGACACAACGTAGGGTGACCGGCGGCTAGCATCGGTGTAGGCGACTTCGACATCGGTGGTTTTAAAATTTTCCACCACGAGCTTCCATGGTGTTTGGCTTGCGCTGTCCGGCGGCGGATCGTTCGAATTCGAAGAGGCACCGCCCGGTTCTTCCGGTTTCACCAAATTTTGCCAGTTCAGCGAACCGGAACTGTCCACGGAGGCTCTAACTTCGCCGTTTTCGATGACCAAGGACGGTACGCTGATGTTTCGGCCGGCCAGGTCGAAACCGACGTTGCCTGCTTCAATCCTTTCCATGGCAAGGATAGGGTCGTCGGCACCGGTCATGGCGAGGCGCAGCTCCGATAGTTTCAGCGCTAAATTGCTCACGGATAGATCGGTATTTTCCGAATTCCGGCTGTAGCGGTAGTGTGCCGATAAATCGGCCCGCCCGGACGGCTCGTCCAAACCGAGCCGGTCTCGCAAAAATCTCCACGGGGTTGCCAGGCTGAAAGCATCGAGTCGCAGGTCGCCGTCGGAAAGCATCGGGTTCAACGACAGATTTCCGCGCCATTCGAGCGTGGCCCCGTCCGGGAGTTTCAGAACGAGTTGATAATCTCCGGTCTTCTCCGGAAGGGTGGTGAGCGTTCTGAGTTCCAGATCGATGGGACTTACCGTTTCCGTTATATCGGTGTCTTTCGAGTAGTCTGCGTAGTGCGCAGAACCATTCGTCAGTGATAGGTGCTTGATCAACAGACGAGGTAGGGGTTCGTCGGGCTGTTCCGGTTGCTCGGATTTTGGTACGTCTTCCGCGATTCTGGCCAGGTTGAGCGTACCGTCCTGATCGACGATTGCATTTACCGAAGGCGTTTCCAATCGGAAATCGGCAAAAGTCCATGCCCGGCGGAAAATACTTTCCAGTTCGAAATCGATGAAAAGCCGGCTGAATCGAAGGATCGGCTGGCCATCCGTGTCCTTGAGGTCGAAATCGCGGGCTTCGAAGGTGAATACAAACGGGTTGAAGCCTACCTCGCCGACCGAAGCATCCCGTTTCAGATGTTGGGAAGCAAGTTTGGGGACATAATGCCTTACCAGGTAAGGAATCAGGGAAAATCCGGCCAGCGTGTAAACTAGGAGCGCTGCCGTAATGGTGAGTATCCACGGGTTTCTAGCGATTCGGGCCAGCCGATTCATGCAAGTGTGAACTCCTTAGCTCGGAATTAGCGGAGTATAACGGTTAAAGTGTAGTATCAGGGAAGTATGCCATTGATGCACGGCCGCTCCGGCAGCCACTTCCACTGGGTCCTAATGGTGCGCTCTTGCAATGAGGCATTATTGTTTTTGGACCAGGATGGGACGGAAGCTTCTTCACATGAAGGCGGGAAATTCAATATGATTTTGGATTTAAAGTTTCTCATAGCTAATCGGAAAAAGCTTCTACCGGCTTTTTCGCCGAAGTCCCGGCGTTCGATAGTGCGAATGGGCGGCTACTGACTCAGGCTTTTTCCGTCTGATCGAAGGTGTGGCCCGTCACATACCCGTTTACAAAGTAGGAAGCGCTTTAATTCTTTTGATGATATATTTCATCAACCAATTTTCGGAGCATCTGCTGGAATGAGTTGCTAGCCATTAACGTGTCGCCGCATGATTGGATGTGCTGGCTGCACTGGACAGTCGAAGATAAGTGCCATGTTTAAAGCTGATCGTGTATTTTGGGAGCGTAATGACTTAACCGGCCGGACCGAATGGTTCTTTCTGAGCCGCGAGGGTGTGATGGGGCCTTTCGATTCCGAAACATTTGCGAGAAGATCACTCGACGAGTTCAAAGAGCGTTGCGTACTGGCCGGGAATAACTCGAATAGGACTTCCGATTTTGGTGGTGCTTTTGAATTGGTTCGCGACGAGGTCGGCTTGACTATCCGAAAGAAGGAACCCGAAAAGGTCGGGTAACTCCGTTCGCCCAAGCCGTCCGGCTGTAGGCCGGCGAAAAGTGCTGTAAAAGACTCACCTTCGATCAGACCAAAACCCGGCTTTCCCTCGCCCGTCGGGGCGAAGGAGATGATGTCCGGCAGTCTATTTAGGTGAACCGGGCGCGCTTGCGCCGGCTATTCCACCGAACCGGTTTCGGCCTTGTTCAAAACCAGCCCGACCAAGGGTATTCCGTCAAGGGAAGCTATGGCTCGGGAAAGCTCGTCCTGGGTGGTTTTCCCTTCTTCGACGACTAAAATCGCGGCATCGACATAGGGCGCGAAAGACAAGGCGTCCGCAGTTCCCAAATGGGGCAGGTCGAAGACGACAAATCGCGACGGATAGCGGTGTTTCAGCTCCTTCACCAGTTGCACCATTTTCGGCGAGGCGATCAACTCCGAGGAGTTGAATATCGGACGTTTTCCCGGCAGAACGACAAATCGCCCTATACCCCTAGGATTGAGGAGGATTTTTTGTATGGGAACGTTGTCCATCAAATGATCGCTCAGTCCTGCGATGGGTTCGATGCCGAGGTAGCGGTGAATGGCGGGATCTCTGAGATTGACATCGGCCAGCAGAACGGTTTGATGGACTTCGAGCGCGATGCTGAGCGCGAGGTTGATGGCGGTCAGGCTTTTCCCGCAGCCTGCGCCGGGGCCGGTTATGGCGAGGGTATTCCAGCCTTGTTCCCGCATCTGGTGCAATACTCGAGTACGGAGGATTTTGTACGCATCGACGAAGGCACAAGGTCCATAACCCGCGATAATGCGTTGGCGGCGGAGCTGCTCCCGCGAGAGAGTTACGCTTCTGGTTTGCGTATACTGAATGCTTTCCAATGAAACCAGGTCTCCCTTCGGGATTTGCGGGCTTGCCTGCACGGCGTCCTGGTGGTGCTGTCCGAGTGCTCTACTGATACTTTCCATAGTGCTCTCCTTCCCTTTTAGGTTGGTCTTTGAAACCGGCCGATGAGTCGTAACAATCGCAATCAGCCGATTCGGGTTACGGTTGCGGCAACCGAATCTCGTACACTCAGCTCAATATCGAGTCCATCTTGCGCAAGCTTTTGAACCACAGGACGTCCAGCGGTATCCACAGCCAATGAACCAGAGTTAAGATCAGCAAAACCAGACCTAGACCTGTCAGCATGGCCACGGTTTTCATTTTCTGCCGATCGGAGACTTCCTCATCCGTTCGAAAATAGGGTATGACCGCGAGCGGAGGGCGGCCGGCCGAGGCCGTTACCCATTTCGGTCCGCGCACGGATTTGTCCATGTTCTCCATGAGCAGCACGTAACCGAGTCCTCCCGCGACGGCCAGCAGCGCACCAAGAAATGCAATGGCCGGCCGGTTCGGTTTAATCGGTTTTTCGGGCAGCATCGGAGGTTCGATAACGGAAAACCGTTCCCCCTTTCTTCTTTTTTCGAGTTCCTCGGCGACTTCGGCTTCCATGGCTTTTGCCCTGAGTTCGCGGTAACGGGCAGTGGCATTGTCGTAATCCCTGACCAGTTCCAGATACTGTCGCTCCACTCTGGGCGTTTGCAACAGACGGTTTTCGTATTCGGTACGTTTTTCCTTCAGTTCCTCGCGACGCTGTCGCAAGGCTCGTAAATCCTGAACGGCGCCGTCACGCTGAGTCTGCAGTGTGATATATGCCGGGTTCTCCGGCTGGCCGGTACCGATTTCTCTGATGGTACGAGTCCTTTGTACCTTCTTGAGCTCCTCATCCAAGACCGAAATCCGGTTTTTCAGATTGACGACGTCCGGGTGATTTTCAGAGTACTTTTTTCTAAGCGCCGCTAATTCGCCGTCCAAACCGGTGAGATGCTTGGCCAGGTCCAAACCGCCGTCGGTATCGTTGGCGTTCATTCTGAGAGAATCGATTTCCAGGCGCGCCTTGATCACATCGGGATGTTTGTCCGAGTAACGGCTCGACAGGGCCAGATACTCCGTCTTGAGGCTTTTCAATCGGTCCTCCGGGCTCAGTATGCGTTCTCCGTCGGATGAGATGACCGGCATATCCGGCTTGAGTTGGGCCAGCTGGCCATCCAGATAGAATTTTCGATCTTCCAGGGAGAGAATTTCATTGTCAATCTGCATTAATTCGCGTTCGGTTCTATCCATGAGCTCGAGATTGAGCGGTTTTTGTTCGGGAAGGCTATTCAGATTCTTTTCCTTGAAATCGGCGAGTGTTTTCTCCAGGACGGAAACATATTTGTCCATCCGTCTGGTTTCTTTCTTAAGGAAGTCCGCTGTCTCGGCGGTCCTTTGGGTGCGGGTTTTGAGGTTTTCCTCCAGGTAAAGGGAGGTGATTTCGTTGACGACTCGCTGCGCGAGCTCCGGATTCCCGCTATCGTAAGAAAGAGTAAATGCGATCGTGGCCGTTGAGGGTCTGCCGGTGCGGGGATCGATAATGTCCGTGCTGATCGTGTCCAGCGTGATATCCTCGCGCATTCGCCGGATGACTTCTTCTTCGGTAAGCCGTTGGCGGGCGTCGGGATAAAGTTCGAACTTTTCCATGATCCGGTTTAGATTGTTGCGCGTCATGACCCGCTGACTGATCATTTGCAAACGTTGGGTGGCATAGGTCGTAATGGTCGATCGCACGAGATCCGGCGGAATTTCCTGCTCTTCGATCAGAATTGTTGCAGTAGAGCGGTAGGTCGGAGGCAGCAGGGCGGCGAATAAGAGAGAAAGGAACAGGATGCCGGTCAGGATTGCTCCAAATTGAGGCTTGTTGCGCCTGAATGCAGTGATGTAATCGCTAAGTTCTTTCTCTTCCATGATTCCCTTCCCAATTCCCTTGCTCAGTACGCCGGCTTGTCCCGGCAATAACGGAAGGTGATATATGCCGCGTGCGACTCGGGAATATTCACGATGACATCGATCTCCTGACGGTTGCATTGATACGATACCGTGAGCCGCCGAGGTTCGGTCTGGTTCCAATGTAGGCCGCTCTGCACATGAAACGGCGGTATTCTCGGCATCGCCTGGCGATGTTACGGAACCACGACGACATCTCCTCTTTGCAGCAGAATGTTTTGCTCCAAGGCGTTTCCGTCGGCGACGGCATCGTAGTCGAAGGGCAATGCGACTTCTTTCTCGCCTATTCGACGTATGATCCTTATGTCATCAGTGTCGGCGAAAGGCGTCAGACCACCGGCCAGGGACAGGGCCTGCATGACCGAAACCCGATGCGGCGTCACGAATTCGCCCGGCTTATTGACTCTGCCGACCACATAGATGTTCTGGTTCAGATTGATCAAGGAAACACTGACTTCCGGTTCGGCCAGAAATTCGGAGAGTCTCTCGGCTATCGCGGATCTGATTTGATGGACGGTCAAACCGCCCGCTTGCATGTCGCCGATCAACGGGAAGGTGATTCCGCCATCGGGCCGCACCAGAGCCTGCTTCGTCAAGCCCTCTTCTTTCCAGACGGAGATCTCGAGAACATCGCCTGCACCGACAACATAATCGGGAGGTACGGACACTGACATCGCCGGTGCCGGCACTGCGGCTACCGAAAAAGCGAGTTGAATAGTGAGCGCAAAAGCCAAAAATCCATTTCTCATATGCGCATCTAAGCAATGTTGCGAGAAATCGAACCGATCAGTCGGCTCGCATCCCATGGACCATCGTCATCCGTAACGGTATAGTACGAGGGTACTACAGCTTAGTACATTTTTCACACCCGTTGCAATCCGGATTGCGGCAGGACATCAGGCCAAGGATATGGCGGCAATTTCCGTTCTTCTCTTCAAAACAGATCTCACCCAGACTCTCTGAGCGGCGATACGCCCGCGCAAAACAGGAGTCCGCCAAATTCTGCCCGGTGCCGTTAATCCGAGCGTATGTCGACGGCTTTACTTTAGGGACGATAGCCATGCTGATCAGGACGTTAGCACTATTCTGCCTCTTGCTGAGTGTAACCGGTCTTTTCACCGGATGCGGCGGTGCCGAAGAACGCAAGGCCGAGCATCTGGAGCGAGGAATAAAGTTTTTCGAGGAAAGGAACTTCGATAAGGCCAAGGTGGAATTCAAGAACGTTCTGCAAATCGATCCCAAGGTTTCCAAGTCCTACTTCTATTTGGGACAAATAGAGGAAGCACGGAAGAATTGGCGGGAATCCTTCGGCTTTTATCAGAAAGCCGGCGAGCTCGACCCCACTGATACGGGAGCCAAAGTTAAGCTTGCGAAACTCTATATGTTGGCGAGGCAACTCGATCAGGCCGATGCCCTGTTGAATGATGTGCTCAGCATCGAGCCGGGGCACATCGAGGCAAGAATGGTGAAAGCGGGTTTGGCCAGCCTCAAGGGGAACCAAGCCGATGCCATCGATGAACTTACCCGTATCGCCGGGGAACAACCTTCCCGGGCCGAAGCGTTTCTCATTTTGGCGATGCTGTATACCCAGCAGAATAAGCTTGACGAAGCCGAAAAGGTCCTGGAGCGGGGGGTGAAAGCCAATCCCGGCGACATCCCGCTGCGGACAGGTCTCGCGGAACTCTCCGTTCGCATGAAAAAATATGAAAAGGCCGAGAATATCTATAAGGGGATGGTATCCGCGGATCCCGCCAACTTTGAAAATAGAAAGCTCTTGTCGGAATTCTATATTCAGCGGAAGCGCTGGGGCGAGGCGGAAAAGGCGTATCGCGAAGCCATCGATGTCAGGCCCGATGACAGCCGGCGTTACATCCTGCTCGCGGAGTTTCTGGCAAGAACCGGAAAATCCGATGAGGCGGTCGCGGAACTTCACAAGGCAATCGGCGTTTATCCGGAAAAATCGGACCTCCGATTCGCCTTGGCGCGGCTTTATGAACAGCGCAAAGAAGGAGCGAGAGCGGGGCGGATCTATCAAGATATCGTTGCCCTGAACAAACGAGCTCCGGATGCTTTGAAAGCTAAGAACCGTTTGGCTTTGCTGGCTTTAGCCGAAGGCCGGGCGGACAAGGCCACGGCTTGGGTCGATGAAGTCCTGGAGGCCAATCCGGCAGACCGCCAGGCACTGCTGCTTCAGGGCCGTATTGCTTTGTATCGCAAGGACAGTCAAAAAGCCATCGCGGCATTCCGTACGCTTCTCAAAGACCAGCCCGATTCCTGGCAAACACTCAATCTACTGGCGGCAGCCCATATACTCGACGGCAAGCCGGCGCTCGCTCGGGAAAGCCTGGAAAAAGCAGTGGCCGCGAATCCCGACGGATTCGAGGCGAGCAAGAAACTGGTCGAATTCCTGGCGGCACAAAAGAACTACACATTGGCGCTGGAGAAACTCGAAGAATTCCTGAAACGGCACTCGGACCATCTCGACGCGCTGGTACTCAAATCGGAAATTTTGGCGGCCGCCGGGAAATATTCGGAGCAGGAGTTCGTCTTGAAGGGGATAAAAGCGCGATTTCCCGAAAATCCCGCTGGCACGTTCCTCTTGGGCAGGTTTTATCGTTCTCAGAAAAAATACGATGCGGCGTTGGCGGAATTTGAGGAGTCGCTCGGAAAGCCGGGGAAGGATTACGAAATTCTGAAGGCGATTTTCGGAACTTGTGTGGAGCAGGGGCAAGCCGAAAAGGGTGTGCGAAGACTCAAGGCGGTTCTGACAAACGATCCGAAGCATGGCGGCGCTTACCAGTTACTCGGATTGTATTACCTGGGCGAAAAGCAAGAAGCTGAGGCCGTCAGATTTCTGAACAAGGCGATCGAGTCAAACCCCCGCTGGTTGCTGCCCTACGCAAACCTCGGAGCCCATTACGAGCAGACGGGTAGGCCGAAGCGGGCGCTTGAAGTCTATCATCGGGCACTCGAAGCGGTACCCGGAGAGCCTGGCGTGCTCATGAACCTGGCTCGGGTCTATGAAATCTCCGGGGATTACGAAACCGCCATCAAGCACTACGAGAGCATTCTGAAAGCGAACCCCGGCAACATGCTCGCCCGCAACAATCTTGCCAGCTTGCTCAGCATCGACGAGTCCCGGAAAGACCGGCTCGAGCGAGCACTCGAACTGGCAAGGGAATTCGATCGAACCGAGGAGCCGGTATTCTGGGATACGCTGGCCTGGATCTATTATCGAAAAGGCGAATATGACAAAGCGCTGACTTTACAGCTGAAAACCGCCGAAAAATCTCCGGGTGTGCCGATTTTTCAATATCACTTGGGTATGATTTACCTCAAGAGAGGCGAGCGTGCGGCAGCGGCGGAGCAGCTCCAAAAAGCGGTGAACTCCGGCAGGGAATTCACGGGTTTGGAAGATGCTCGAACGGCCCTGATGTCGGCGAAGGAAGGTAGCCGAGACGGGGCCCGGCCCGGTCGCTAAAACTTTATCCACGGAACGGCATCCCGGATTTGAAAACCATCATGTGTGCTGATCCCGCAGGCCTAAAGCGGTCGTCGGCCGACCCTTGTCACCCGTCTCGGAGCAGTACGCCGGTTCGGAACATGTTTGATTCCCGAAACGGCAGTCGTTCGCTCGGACCGCGTAGAAACGCCGGATGAAGTGTGCCCGTCGTCCCGTCCACCGATTACCGCCCGGGTGAAACCGCCACCTCCCCGATTACACGGGTGATGGACCACCTGTGGTACTGCGGCTTCTAAGCGTTTAAAGGTCGGGGATGCTTTGTCTACGAACCCGCGGGCCTAACCGCACCGTTGGGAAGGGGGCTTCGGCGCTCCTGGAGACACCGTTTGCGATTGGAAGGGTGGCTCCGGCGCTCCCGGAGACACCGTTTGCGATTGGAAGGGTGGCTCCGGCGCTCCCGGAGACACCGTTTGCGATTGGAAGGGTGGCTCCGGCGCTCCCGGGGACACCGTTTGCGATTGGAAGGGTGGCTCCGGCGCTCCCGGGGACACCGTTTGCGATTGGAAGGAATTCCCGACATGCGAGTGCCCGTAAAGACCTGTGCGTTCAGCTCCGGGAGCAGCACAACGCCGCTCCCGGAGCCGGATTATCATTCACACTCGTAGATGTTGCCGGTTACATGTCCATTGAATGCGCCGCGCGGGTTGGCGCTCTCCCATACGATATGAGTGGCTCCGAGACTGTCCGCTTTCCGTAGCGCCCGGCCTTTGGCGATGCGCTCCCAGTGCACGCCGCCATGCTTTCCATATCCCGAGTGTCCACTCACCATACCGAGCGATTGGCAATATTCGACTGCGTCGGAGGTAGCCTCGACAGGCGCCTCCTGGGCTAGTGTCGTTGCCGAGAACATCAGAGCGCTCAAGGTCAGGATGGCAGGGATCGGGGTAATGGAATTGGGCGTGAAAAGCTTGAACATGATCGTCTCCAGAAATCTGCAAGGACGCGGATTCGTCTCAGTAATGCTTATGCCTCGCTTGGACCACCCAGTGAGGGGCGCCGAGGCGGGGTAATAGTATCGATGCGATACTAAAATAAAAGTTCCATAAGCGGCCGGTTCGGACCGGTAGCGAAGTCGTCGGGGAACGATGGTCCGCACTGCCTTACGGATGGAAGCATCTTTCCGACGACTTTTTTGTCGGATCGGCGGTCATAACGATTTATAGAGAAGTGGGACGGCGACCGGCCTATCCGGCGAGGCATCACACGATCGCGCGGAGTCGCCGGCAGCAAGGCACGGACGGTGCGTGTGGCCCGCGGCGCTGAGAGAACTTTGGACATTAAGAGCGGAATCAGGGACGAGCTTGAAACGGTACCGGCCCTTACTCTGCGGAATGCCGATTAGCCCAGTTACCTATTTCCTTGGGAAAGCTTATGCTGCGCGTCTTGACATGGATCGCTATCGGAATTGGTGCCTTGATCGGGATTCTGGTTCTAACCATTGTTCTCGTCATAGCCTTCTTCGATCTGAACAGGCTTCGCGAGCCCTTGTCCACGGCAGTCAGCAAGTCCCTGGGCCGCGAATTCGCGATCAATGGCGATCTGAGCGCCGACTGGTCGTGGACGCCGCGTTTCACGATCAACGATGTGGAACTGGCCAACGCAGCCTGGGGAAGCGAACCGGAGATGTTTACCCTCGACCGGCTGGCTTTCGCCGTCCGAATTCCGGAACTCTTCAAAGGGCGCATCGTACTTCCGGAAGTCCGCGTCTCGAAACCCCACATAGTGCTCGAACGGAATCCCGAGGGAATGGCCAATTGGGAGTTCGGCGACAAAAAAGACAAGCGGGAACCGGCCGAAGCCCCCGTTAGCGAAAGATGGGTTCCGAAGATCGGCAGCCTCGCTATCGACGACGGCCGCTTGTTGTTCCGCGATCCGGGCACGGATACGCACTTGGACATGAACGTTTCGACGGTGGTCGGCGAGTCGGACGAGCAGGCGGTCGAACTGAGCGGTCGGGGCCGGCTGCAGCAGGAGCAATTCACACTGAAGGTCAGAGGCGGTTCGGTGCTCGATCTTTGGGAAGAAAACCAGCCTTTCCCGGTTAACGTCGAGGTCGAGTACGGCAAGACCGCGGCAAAAGTATCGGGTACGATCGCCGAACCCTTGGAGCTCGAGGGGCCTGATTTGCAGTTCGAGGCAAAAGGGCCGGATCTTGCGGCTATCGCCTCCATCGTGCCCATGTGGATACCGGAAACGCCACCGTATCGATTCAGCGGAAAGATTAAGCGCGAGGGCGAACGCTGGTTGTTGAAAGGATTCGAAGGCAGTCTCGGTGACAGCGATCTCACCGGCGACCTGATGTTCACGATGAGGGACGAGCGGCCCTATCTCCAAGGCGACTTGGTCTCCCGCAAACTCGACTTCAAGGACTTCGTTGGCGTCTTCGGTGCCGATCCGACGCCGTCCCCGGAGGAACCGGAGCGCCCGAGACTGCTTCCCGACAAGCCGTATCCCGTGGAGGGCTTGCGCGCTGCCGACGGGGACGTGCGCTTTCAAAGCGGCAATATCGTGACCCCCTGGATGCCGGTCGACGACGTGTCCGTCCACATCAAAATGGATCAAGGCATCCTGCAGATCCAACCGGTAAAACTTACCGTGGGTTTCGGAGCAATCGATTCCGATGTGACACTGAACGCACGTGGCGACAAATTACAGACCGAAGTCA
Organism: Methylocaldum marinum; assembly: GCF_003584645.1. GTDB lineage: Bacteria > Pseudomonadota > Gammaproteobacteria > Methylococcales > Methylococcaceae > Methylocaldum > Methylocaldum marinum. The sequence goes on along the minus strand of NZ_AP017928.1, from coordinate 1,954,293 downwards.
AAGGAAAAATCGACAAGGTGCCGTTCAAGCGCCTGGCCGCCGGAACGCCGTTCGAAGCAGAGACTGCCGGAACCTTCTACGGACGCCTGCACCTCAGCACGGCCGGAAATTCGGTGGCGGAGATGGCCGCGCACGCCGACGGCGGCGTGTTGATCCTGATGGAACAGGGTCGCATCAGCAACCTGATGATGGAACTGTTCGGCATTGATTTCGCGGAGAGTCTACAGAAACTCATAGGGACGGATCCGAGTATTCCGGTCCGTTGCACCATTGCCGATTTCATCGTCAGCGACGGCGTGTTGAAGACTCAGCTATTCCTGATGGATACCACCGATACCAACGTTTTGATGGAAGGCCAGGTGAATCTGGCCACCGAGGCTCTGGATCTCCGCCTGACCGCGCATCCCAAGGATTTCAGCCCGTTCAGCGCACGCAATCCGATCAAGATCGAAGGTAACCTGAAAAAACCGCGCCCCTATCCCGAGCCTGCACCCCTGATCGCCCGCGGCGCGGCTTCAATAGCGCTGGGCGCGCTGTTGACACCTGTCGCGGCTTTGATCCCCTGGGTCGAGCTCGGCCTGGCCGAGGACAGCGAATGCCACGCGCTGGTCGACGCCGCGACATCCAAAGAGAAAATTCCGGATAAAGAGCGGAAGCGACAAGAACGGCACTAAACCGGGTCTATGCCTTTGAAAAGAAGCGGGGCGGCACATTCCGGAATTTTCCGGGCCGGACGTCTCGAGTTGTGCGCTTAGTCTTAACCCGCCTGCAATTGACCGGGATACTTTGGCGGCGTAGATTCGCGGCGGATATGGCGTTTTCGCTTACCGACGACGGCTTGCGCGGCAACGGCGCCATCACTTGGCGTTAGGGCACGTCGGTCCGATCAGAAAACCGAAAGGGATCCGGTGTTCGGCCGGTGTTTTACATCTCCCTCGATCCCTCTTCAAAATTGCGATTCATCGGCAGGGACAACCTTGAGATCACGGTCTGTCGTGGCGGACTCGCCGGTTTTCAAAGTTTTCGCAGTGATCTTGGGTCTTTTGGAAATGTATCCGGGGTTTCGGCGCGCCTTACCCCATGGGGGTTAAATGTTTTTTGTCGTGGCATAGTGAGAGATTGCGCCGAAATGCGGGTGGACTGTCGAGATGTTTTCCCCAAATATTCGATAGAAGAAATTGAGGATAATTTGCCCCTTAAGAAGAGCGCTAGCGAGCGCGTCCAATGTGTCGAGCATTTCTTGCTTTCGATTTCGAATCGGAGCCCGAAGATGCCGCATCGGTGGCCGAGCTGGTGCGCGGAGCTATTAGCGCAGGTATTGACGGCATGGAGAAAGACCTCCGGTCCGCATAGAGCATTATCGAATGTAGCGGAGATTTCCCCAGGCATGACGACCGGTGAGGCACTCTTCGAACCAGCCTGATTGGCAAATCGCCCGATGAAGACGGAAACATCTTTGACATTACCCGCGTTCGACACTTCCCGTGTTCCCGCCGGAAGCACCTCGACCTATCCGACGGAACAACTTCGTTCATTGACTGCCGGACGAAGCAAAAATGGACATTCGAGCTGCCACTCCGGATGATGCGCGACGCATCAGCGCGCTCCTTCGCGATCTCACCGGCAAGTACATCGCTCACGAATTTTCCGAGGAGGGAGCCGGCCGCTTGCTCGAGTCGATGAACGAAGCCGCGATCAAGAGCTACCTGGAGTCGGGTTACCGCTATCACCTTGCGGAAGAAAATGGCGAATTGGCCGGTGTGGTCGCGATCAGGGACAATTGCCATCTGTATCATTTGTTCGTCTCGGAGCGTTTCCAGGGTCGGGGCTTGGCGAGAAGGCTGTGGGAAGTCGCCAAAGCGGTTTGTCTCGATGCCGGAAATCCCGGCGTGTTCACCGTCAACTCGTCTCGCTATGCCGTCGGCTTATACGAGAAATTCGGATTCGTCAGGCAGTCCGAAGCGGTCGACATTTCGGGCGTGATCTCTATACCCATGAAGCTGGAGTCAGCCATACGTGAATAAATTTTGGAGTCCCGCCGTCCGGGATTTGACGCCTTATACGCCTGGCGAACAGCCCAGGTTGAACGATCTCATCAAGCTCAACACCAACGAAAATCCGTATCCGCCGTCGCCCAGAGTCTTGGAGGCCTTGCAGGGCGAGATCGGAGAAACGCTGCGGCTTTACCCCGATCCCGATGCCGAGCGCTTGAAACAGGCCGCTGCTCGATTTTACGGCGTCGAGACGCAGCAAGTCTTCGTCGGCAATGGATCGGACGAGGTGCTGGCGCATACATTTCAGGCCCTGCTGAAGCACGATCTGCCCATTCTGTTTCCGGACATTACCTATAGCTTTTATCCGGTCTACTGCGGCCTTTACGCCATCGAGCACATCTGCATTCCGCTTTCCGAGCGCTTCGAGATCCGGATCGGCGATTACCGGCTAACCAACGGCGGAATCATCTTCCCGAATCCGAACGCGCCGACCGGTTGCCTGCTGCCGCTCGCCGAGATCGGAGCGCTACTCGAAAACAACACGGAATCGGTCGTGGTGATCGACGAGGCCTACATCGATTTCGGCGGCGAGACGGCGGTTCCGCTGGTCAAGCGCTTCCCCAATCTGCTGGTGATCCAGACCCTGTCCAAATCGCGGTCGCTGGCGGGCCTTCGGGTCGGATTCGCCATCGGAGACGCCGGTTTGATCGAGGCATTGGAGCGCGTGAAAGGCAGCTTCAATTCCTATCCGCTCGATCGTCTGGCCATTGCCGGTGCGGTGGCGGCACTTGAGGATCGGGATCATTTCGAGAGAACCCGCCTGGCAGTGGTCCGGAGCCGGGAGTGGCTCATGCGTGAGTTGTCCGGGCTGGGATTCGAAATATTGCCCTCGAGCGCGAACTTCGTCCTGGTTCGGCATCCGCTGCGGGATGCCGCGGAGTTGGCGGCACTGCTCCGCCAGAGGAAGATTATCGTGCGGCATTTCAGGCAGCCGCGTATCGAGCAATTCCTTCGCATGACCATCGGTACCGACTCGCAGTGTCGGGCGTTGGTGGAGTCCCTTAGGGCGGTCCTGTAAGCGCCGCCCCGAGCGGTGGACCGCCCGGCAACCGGAACACGGTGGAGCGACGGCTGTAGAGAGTGTCCAAAGGCGGAGAGGAGCCGGTCTCTGTTGTCTTGCGTCTACGGTTCCGGTTGCCCGAGCCCTGTTATTCGTAGTTTCCGTAAAACACGATTTCGATTTTCTGGATATCGGGCGGGAGATCCTCGAGATTTGCCGACCAGAAACCGGATGCGCTGTCGCCGAAGCTAAACGGTTCCGGTGAGGTGGAATAAACGAGCTGCCCTTGATCGTCATATCCGCGGACGTCTATTTGAAAGACCAGCAGGGCGAATACGAATTCTCCCGAACGAACTCTTCTCCAGACTTTCAGGGAAAGGCGGCCGGCGTCCTGAGCGGTTTCGAATCGCAGGCGAGCTTTTGCGGTTCCGCCACCGAATGACTGGTCATCGATTGTTGCCCCCAGCGGAGGGCTTATTCCCGTTGATCCGCCATGGCTAATGGCATACATTTCGAGGATCGATTGCTGTTCGGCTGATGCCTCTTTCGGGTTAAACCCTTCCAGCCCGAGAATTAAAACAAGAAGGAAAATACCGAATAGACTATGTTTCATATTGCGTTATCCATGATGCGAGATGCGAAAGTGGAGCCGTTGAGAAACCCTCCATATCCCACTTCTACGACGGGTGCGACGGCGGGGCCGACTATATAGGGTAGGATCTGCCTCGCGCCCGTGCCGGAAGTCATTGCGCGGGCATGACTTCCGGCCTATGGCGATAAGCAAAAGGCATTCCCTAGAATGCACGGGCCATGCAGGCGATACGCGCGGAAACGTTGCTGTGATGGGCCGGATTTCCGGCTTGGTCCGCGGTCGCCGTAAAGTGTTTGCCTTCACGCCCGAAGTCTATGCCGAAAGGGATTACGCGTGGTTTTACATTGCTCTTATCGTCTTCTCTCCGCTCACGTGCCGCCCGCCTTCTCCGCGGTACATAGATACTCGATTGTTACAAGGATGATCAATTCGACATCATGCTGCTGGCCCTCCATTTGATCGCCGGTCTAGCGAACATCGCTGTGCCAGGGTATTTGCGACAGAAGGCCGGCTCCTCGAGGCCTCGGTCAGGGTTTGTGCGTCTGTGCGCCAGGCGTTCGGCGAAACCCGGCGACTCTTATTTCGCGTTTTTCCTCTCCGGCGTTCTACCGGAGCGATGCTGCCGGGAAGCGGATTAACCGCGATGAGCAAGCGCATCGCAGCCAGCAGCGGCTTCGTTCGGCTTGCGTCGCCATGGGGCTGCGGCCTCGGCCTTCCGCCGAGGACTGCATGATCCGGCTCGTATTGGTGGATGATCACACGCTGGTGCGGCACGGCATTCGGCAGCTTCTCGAACTCACGGCGGATATTGTCGTGGTCGGGGAAGCGGCGGACGGAGACTCGGCGCTGCGGACCATCGTCCAGACCACGCCCGAGGTGGTGCTGCTTGACGTACGCATGCCGCGCATGTCCGGAGTCGAGGTGCTCAAGGTATTGCAGGGCGAAAACCGGCTGCCGCCGACCATCCTGCTGACTACCTTCGATGATGACGAAGCACTGTTCGAAGGCGTCCGTAACGGTGCTCGAGGATTCTTGCTCAAGGACGTTTCTTTCGAGCGCCTGACCGATGCGATACGCCGGGTCGCGGCGGGTGAAACGTTGATTCTTCCGGCCGTGACCGAGCGGAGCCGCGCCGTACTCGAGTCCGTCCCGAAGCAGTTCGAGAGCCTTGCGTCCCCGGAGTCCCTGACTCGCCGCGAGATCGAAGTGCTACGGTTCATGGCGGGCGGTTACAGCAACCGCGAAGTCGCGGATGTGCTGGGAGTCAGCGAGGGCACCGTCAAGAATCACGTTTCCAGCATTCTTTCCAAGCTCGGCGTGCGCGACCGAACTCGCGCGGTGCTCAGGGCACTGGAGCTCAGGTGGATATAAGGAACGCGCGATGTTTGCGGGTGTGCCCGGCGTTGCCGTAATGGATAGGCCGTTTGGGGGACGAACTCGATAGGAAAATTTGCGGCTACGCGGGAGCCCCTTGCCCACACGCTTTCGTTGATCCCGTGCTGCGTACGAAACGCGGGCACGGGACCGAAAACGTGGGCTTTCGCCTTTCCGGGGCGAAGTCGGCGCAGCGATTGGCAATGCTTTCGGGTGCCCCGGCTTTGGCGTTGCAGAGGAAGTGCCATGAAGGCTTCGCGCGAGCCGTCAAGTCGCGTTCGCCATGCTCGATTTTGGAGTGGCCATGGGGTTTGAACCGGATCGGCGGGTAATTGTTGTTAGGCTACGACGGGCTCGATATCGCTCTCGGGCACTCGCAAGATGCCCCCTGAAGGAAATTCGATGAAACAGTCGCTGCTTTTGAAGCGCGAATACCGCCTGATAATGGCGGGTTGGCCGGGCAGGTAGGCGTCGTTGAAAAACCGGGGTCGTTTGGGTTTATACAGAACTGCCGTGCCGAGGGGGATTTTGGTGCTTGATTGGGACAATCGTGAATTCATGGTTGTGGAAGATTTTTCCATTATACGCACAAAGCGCCTCGATATGTGAATGACATCGGGTGGAGCTGGATTCGACGGTTAGGCCGTGCAATCGAAGCCGGAACACGTTGTGGTCGTTGCTGAAGAAACAAAAGATCGGGGGCGGAAAAGTAAAGGAGGGCTTTATTCAAACGCCGTTTGCCTGCCGTGTAAGCACGCAAAAATACGTACGCGCCGATTTCGGAGACGTCAAGCGGCTATGCCAGCGGTTGAAGTCCCCGGAGGTTTCGGAAACTGCAGGAACGAACGGTATCGAGAAAGTCCAGCATGAACGGCGACTCCGACATCGATGCGGTGGTCGCCGCGTACAAGGCGCTCCAAAGACCTTTTTTCCCGATCGGCTTCCCAAGAACGTAGTCCCGCTCCAGATAGTTCTGCACCGTCCAATTGGGCAAGGCCGCAATACCGCGCCGGCTGGCGACCAATTGCAGTATGGCTACGGTCAGTTCGGCCGTGCGCCGCTTCGGTTCAATCCCGACCGGTTTCAATACCTTGCGCACGATGTCCAGCATGTCTTCCGGTACCGGGTAGCTGATCAAGGTTTCCTCGGCAAAATCCTCGGGTTTCAGAAAGGCTTTTGAAGCGAAAGCATGCTGTCGCGAGACCAGGCCGACGATTTCGAAACCGAACAGCGGATGGAAAGCGACTCCCTTGCGCGGCCGAGGTTCCGAAACCACGACCAGTTCCGCGCGATTTTCCAGCAGCAGGGCCAAGGGATCGGTGTGAAAGCCTGAGACCAGGTCCAGCTCGATTTCCGGCCAGTGTTCCCGGAATCGGTCCATGGCCGGCATGAGCCAATCGAAGCAGGTATGACATTCCACCGCGATGCGGAGCTGGCCGGCTTCGCCCTGGGCAATGCGGGCGATGTCCCGTTCCGCCTCTCCGACCAGTTTCGTGACGGTTTCCGCCAGCGTATGCAAGCGCTGGCCCGCGGGCGACAGGCGCAGCGGCCGGCTCTTGCGCTCGAACAGGCTGATGCCGTAGTGCTCTTCCAATTGCTTGATCTGATGGGAAATGGCGGACTGAGTGAGATACAGCCGAGCCGCAGCGCGGGATAAGGTTCCGGTTTCCACCAGGGCCAACAGGGTTTGCAGATGGCGCAGCTCAAGAATCGATTGGACCATGAATAAAATCGATGAAGATTATGAAAAACTTGAGTTTGAATAATAATCATCGTGAACCGATCATGCCAGCTCCGAATCCATTTACAAGAGGAGCAGATTCATGGCGGTTACGCATTCTTTGGGCTTTCCCCGCATCGGTGCTCGACGCGAGTTGAAGCAGGCTTTGGAAGCCTATTGGAGCGGTAAGATCGGCCTTTCGGATTTGCAGGAGAGCGGCCGACGCTTGCGCGAACGCCATTGGCAACTCCAGGGCCGGAGCGGGATCGATCTGGTGCCGGTGGGCGATTTCGCCTATTACGACCAGATGCTGAACATGACGGTATTGTTGGGTGCCGTTCCCGAACGCTTCGATTTCGGTGAGGAAACGCCGGATCTCGACCGCTATTTCGAACTGGCCCGAGGCGGCAAGCATCAGCCGGCCATGGAAATGACCAAGTGGTTCGATACCAACTATCACTATATCGTCCCGGAGTTCCATCGCGACACGACATTCCGCCTCGGCACGGAATGGCTGTTCGAAGAGGTTGAGGAAGCCGCGGCCCTAAGGTTCAATCCGAAGCCCGTGCTGATCGGTCCGCTGACTTATCTATATCTGGGCAAGGCGAAGGAAGACGGTTTCGAACGTTTGGCCTTGCTGCCGCGCCTGATACCGGTGTACGCGGAAATCCTGCGACGGCTCCGGGACCTGGGCGTTGTCTGGGTGCAGATGGACGAACCGGCCCTGGTGCTCGACCTGCCGCCCGAATGGCTCGCCGGCTATCGTGAGGCTTACCGGGAACTGGCCGCGGCGGGGCCGAAGATTCTCCTCGCGACCTATTTCGATTCCGCGGCGGAACAGGCGGATCTGATGAAAGATCTGCCGGTCGCCGGATTGCACATCGATGCCGTGAGAGGGCCGGTCCAGGTGCCGGTCTTTCTTGACAGCTACCCCGCGGACAAGGTTCTGTCGCTGGGGCTCGTCGACGGACGCAACATCTGGCGCACGGATCTCGGGCGCGCACTTGCGTTGGCCGAGACCGCCCGTACCCGCTTGGGGGAGCGGCTGTGGCTGGCGCCCAGCTGTTCGCTGCTGCACGTGCCGGCCGACCTGGAATCGGAAAGCGAACTGGATCCGGAGATCAGGTCTTGGCTGGCTTTTGCGGTACAAAAGCTTCAGGAGCTGGCCACCGTCGACAAAGGCTTGCGGCTGGGCGTGGAGGCGATTCGAAGCGAGTTGGAGACACAGGATCGTGTGTTAGGCGACCGGGCGAAATCGGCGAGGGTTCGCAATCCGGCGGTTACGGCGCGACTCGAGCGGCTGACCGAAGCGGATTATCGGCGTTATTCGCCGTTTTCGGAACGTATCGCATTGCAGCGGGAACGGCTGCGCCTGCCGGTTTTTCCCACCACCACGATCGGTTCTTTCCCGCAGACTGCGGATATCCGCAAGGCCCGCGCCGATTACCGAAAAGGGGAGCTGAACGAGGCCGTTTACCGGGAAACCATGCGCAAGGCGGTACGCGAAGCCATAGGCAAGCAGGAAGCGCTCGGGCTGGATCTCCTGGTGCACGGCGAGGCCGAGCGCAACGACATGGTGGAGTATTTCGGCGAGCAACTGGAGGGTTTCGTCTTTACGCGCTATGGCTGGGTACAGAGTTACGGCTCGCGCTGCGTCAAACCGCCGATCATCGTCGGCGACGTTTCCAGGCCCCGGCCGATGACGGTGGAATGGATCAGTTACGCCCAGAGACAGGCCCGAAAGCCGGTCAAAGGCATGCTGACCGGACCCGTGACCATCCTGCAATGGTCCTTCGTGCGCGACGACCAGCCTCGGTCCGCTACCGCTCTCCAGATCGCCCTGGCCATTCGCGACGAAGTCCTGGACCTGGAGCAAGCGGGCGTTGCGGCCATTCAGATCGACGAACCCGCCATTCGGGAAGGATTGCCGCTCAAGCGGCGCGACCGGGACGACTATCTGGCCTGGGCGGTAAAAGCATTTCGCCTGGCGTCGTCGGGCGTTGCGGACGATACCCAGATCCACACCCATATGTGCTATTCGGAGTTCGCCGACATACTACCGGCGATCGCCGATCTGGACGCGGACGTGATTACCATCGAAACCTCCCGTTCCGGCATGGATTTGCTGACGGCTTTCCGTGATTTTCAGTATCCCAACGACGTCGGGCCGGGCGTCTATGACATTCATTCACCGCGCGTGCCGGCCAAAGAGGAGATGCTGCGCCTACTGGAGAAAGCGTGCGAGGTGATTTCTCCGGAGCGGCTCTGGGTCAATCCCGACTGCGGGCTTAAAACCCGTGCCTGGCCCGAGGTGGAACAAGCCATGGCTCACATGGTGGAGGCGGCGAGAACGCTGCGCCAAAGATGGACGTCGTTTGCCGGTGAATTGAATCGATCAGATGCGCTGCCTTCTCCGGGCCATACGGACCAATTCGACCAGGGCGAACAGTCTCGAAACGGGGCCGCCGACGGTCAGCCGGGAGAATGTTTTGAACATCTGCCGAGCGACGAAGAGGCGGGCGGCGGTCCGTGCCCAGCGAGGCAATCGTGACGAGGAAGAAACGTGATTCATGGCTTTGCGTCTGTTTGCAGGAGAGTCGAACGGAGATGACAGGCTAAACCTGAATTTCCGGACCCGGAAGGCCGACCGCATATGTCTGCGGTACCATCGCTCGGTACGGGTACCCGCCATCTCCGGAGAGGGCCGGAAGCCATGGCTCCCGGGGTGCCCGAAATGAAACTTCCCGTTTCGTAATCGGCGAAACCATCTGCAAACGGCAGCGGATACCGGCCGAGCGGCAAATATTAAATCGTTCGAAGCCGGTTCGGAAAATACGTGGGCTTACCTATCGGAATATCGGAGAGCATTGATCGAAGCCGCCGGTTCTGACAGACGAGGCGCCGATACGTGCCCGATATGGTGGAATTCGCCGGTTCAGGCGGGCTTGCCGGTCGTTCGCGATTGGTAGTCGTCAAGTTCGTGCTCGACCAGCAGCAGACAGACGCTCATCATCAGCGCGTCGTCCGTGTACCCCAGGATCGGGATCACATCCGGAATGAAATCGAGCGGGCTCAAGACGTAGAGGAGGGCGGCGGCGACTGCCGAAAGCGCATACCATGGGATTTCGCGATATGTGCCGTTCCGGTAGTCCCGCAGCAGCGCCATCATCAGTTTGGCATCTCTTAGAAAACGCCCGAGCGGGCCTTTGGACTCGAAGGTCTGTTTGATGTTGTCGGCTTTTTCCATCACCCGCTTGATATCGTTCTCGGTGAGATTTTTGGCATCGGCTTTCAGCCGTTCCGAAATCATTTGTCTCAGCATCGTGTTGACCTTTCAGGAAAGTTCGACGGCCGAACATTGCGGTCGCGCAGGATCGAGAGCTCGGCTACCTCGCGATCTGCGCGGCCTACGGCCCTGGAAAGCCTTAATTTACGCCTTTCTTTCTTGTTTCGCAGTAGGTGCCGGCGATGATCCCTTGCTACTGTGGACGTTGAAATGCCGCGTGCGTAAAGGAGGCTCCTCGGAAGGAAAAGTCCTTATGGCGTGTCGAAAGGTTTTGGACGCGCCGGGAAGGGCATGTGGATCTTGCATGAGGACAGCGTCCGATCGGATTAGAGCGGAAGGTCCCGGGCCGAGTTCGGTGAGAGCAGCTGATGCGCGCAACACTTCCGGCGTTCGTGGCCTGTCGGCTGCGGCGCAGGCCGACTCTCAGAACTTCCAATGAGTCAGCAACAGATAGATGGCGATGGTCATCACCACAACCACGAACGCGAGAATCGCCAGTATGCCGGTTCCGCATGCGAGAAGCATGAACGAGAATTTCCATGCGGCAAAGACGTTTCCCATGCATTCGAGCGCGGACAGCATGGCCATGAGCAGCCCGAATATGACGGTCCATTTCGCGGTGTAGCCGGGTAGGTAGACACGCCTCGAGCGGTTGCGGCGGTAAGCTGCGGCGCGCTCGAGGAACGAACCGACGTTGACGTTCTCAAAGATCCAGAGCGGCCACAGATACAAATAAAGGAGACAGGAAAGCGACCTGTCGTTTCGGATGTTCGAGACATCGATATTCATTCTGCACACCTCCATGACCATTCAGACTTTCATTCGCTAAATATATTGCATCTGATGAACCACGGCAGGCCGGATGGGAGCCACCGATTTTTCACCGAATGGCCGCAGTCGCTTGGTCGGTCCGATTTTTCTCCGAGTTGCAGGTAATGAGGGTATTTATTCGGGTATCAAGAGCGAGGAAGGCTGCGCAAAGAAGTGCGGCATTACCGATCGAGTGAAGCCGCCATGCGCCCAATGGCAGTGCCGGCGGACGTGCCCGGCAGCGTCGTTTCTGTCCGCAGGGAGCCCCTTCGTGGACAGACGACCCTCCCAGGTTGGTGGACGAAGCACATGACCCAGCCCGGTATCCGGCAGACTCCGTCTTTCGGTTCAGCGAAGGGCGCGGCCGGCAGGCAGTCCTGTTTTATTGCTGGACGGTCACGAAGGACAGCTTGCCTATTCCGGAACGCTGGGCGCTGGCCATGACCTTGGCCACGGCATCGAATATCGCCGCCCGGTCGGCCTGGAGTTGAACACGGATGTCCGGATCGCGTTCCTGTAAGGCTTTCAATTCCATTTCCAGCGATGCCAGCGGGACCGGACGATCGTCCACCAGCGGCTGTCCGTCTGCGGTCACGCTGAGGATGGCGATATGCTGGTCGGGTGCCGGTTCGGTTTGTTCGGTCTCGGGTAATTTCACCCGGACTACCTGAGTCAGTAGCGGCGCGGTAACGATGAACACCACCAGGAGCACCAGCATCACGTCGACTAGCGGCGTGACGTTGATTTCGCTCAATTCGCCGCCGTCATCGTCAGTGGGCAGTTGTACGGCCATTTTCGGTCACCGTTTGTTGGGTTAGATGGTTCTGGATCGTTGCATGCAGAAACTCGCTGGCAAAGTGGTCGAGCGTGACCACGATGCGCCGGTTCTGGCGCAGGAAGAAGTTGTAGGCGATGACTGCCGGAATCGCCACGGCAATGCCCAAGGCAGTTGCGATTAACGCTTCGCCGATGGGACCCGCCACGACTTCAAGGCTCGCTGAGCCCTTTTCGCCTATGTCCTTGAGGGCGTGCATGATGCCCCACACGGTGCCGAACAGGCCCACGAACGGGGCCGTGCTGCCGATGCTGGCCAGCCAGCCGAGACCTGAGTCCATGCGGGCCTTTTCCTTCTGAACCTGCAGGCGCATGGCGCGTTCCATCAGGTCGTGCCAAGCTTCGTACATATCGCCGCGTAATGTGAGCTGTACCTTGGCCTGAGCCAGTGTCTTCAGTCCGCACGCCCTCACCCGGGCGAGTTGAGCTGCGCCGCCGGCCGGCAGGTCCGGGTCGGAACCCGTCTCCAGACCGTTACGGACGGAATTCAGGAAGGTGCGGTTGCGCAGCTTGTTGAGGCCAAGTTCCCCCGCCTTCAGGAGAATCACGCTCCAGGTCAGCAGGGAAAAGCAGCCGAGCAAGCAGAGAGTGCCATCGACGATGGCGGTTTCCGACAGGTTTAACATGATCTCCTCTCGCGTTTCACTCTAGTTTTTTTAATGTCCAGGACGCGTCTCGTTGGCCGAGGATCAGCCGTGGCCCCTGAATCCCGATGTTGGCTGCCCGCTTATTCGCTTACCGCAAAGGGAACCGCCGATTTGCGGCGATGGACGGACTGTGGCATGCGAGAGCCGGCCGTCAAGGACGAAATTCCGGCCATTGCCCGACTGGTTCAATGAGACGCTCCGTTCCTCCGGGTTATTCCAGTTGGAATTCGATGGGCACCGTGACCCAGCTTGCTTGTGCGACGTCGCCGCGCTTCGCCGGCACGAAGCGCCATTTCTTCACCGCCTCGAGCGCCGCTTCGTCAAGCACGTCATGGCCGCTCGAACGTTGCACCGACACCTTGCCGCAATGGCCATCGGCGGTGACGTAAACCCTCAGTACGACCAGGCCTTCCCAGTGGCGGCGGCGGGCGATGCCGGGGTAAATCGGTTTTGGATTGTTCAGGTAGTTGGCGTTCGAACTGGCGGGTGTGTAGGTGTCGTTGCGTGGCGCAGCCGCGCGGTCTTGGACAGGCGCGGGAGGCGCCGCCGGTGCCGGCGGCGCGCTATCAACCGTTTCCTGCTCTTGCGGCTCGGCTTTCTTGACCGCGGAATCTTTTCGCACCGGTTTCGGCTTGGGCTTGGGCTTTTTCACCGGTTTGGGATCGGGTTTTTTCTCTTCCTTCGGGGGTACCGGCGGGGGAGGCGTATCCGGCTGGGTGACCGCCGGTGCGGGCGGTGCCGACAAAACCATGTCGATCATCGGTAGGGGTGCCGCTTCAGTGAAAGGCAGCGGTTCCGGACGATTGACGTACCAGAACAAGAGCAGACCATGCAGAACGGCAGCCAGACAAATAGCGGCAAGCACGGCGAGCGGTCGCTTCCAGGTGAACGGAACATCGGCTATCGCGACGGGGGGACCTCCGGACCCATCATACGGGGTATTCCCGGAAACGAAATAGGCGCTCATTCTCCGGATACCGTTCCGAACACGGGGCCGACGGCGCTGGAAGGCTTTCGCCGTGTCTTTTGGCGCTTGCCGACCTCCTGGAGCGAAAGCGCCGGCCCGGCCGGGGCAGGCGGCGCATAGTATTCCGTCGCGGGCTCCTCGGCGGCTTGGTGTACAGCCGGTCTTTCCGGCATAGAGCATTGGTACGCTTCGTTTCCGACGGAACCGGAGCTTTGCTGAAAATCGGCGACTTGCTGGCGCAGCGCATCCAGGTGCAAACGTATGTCGCCTAGCAACTGTTCGAGATACTCGAAATGAATCTGGAAATAGCGGGCGGAAGGAAACTCCGGTGCGCTCGTCGTTCCGGCTTCGGCGGATCGAGTTCCCGTCGAATCGACCGTTCGGCTCGAAAATGGGCGGCCTTGCTTGATCGTCATGACGATACCTTTTTTGTTAATCCTTAAACCTAAAGACGTATGGGCGGGGCTAATCCCTCACTCCCGGCAAAAAAAATTTTTGCGGCGAGTGTAAGTGATTGTAAATGTGGAAAAACGGAATATGGCGAGGAGTCGGGTTGCGGGATATGCAGCAGGTGCTTTAGGACCGCAAATCGTTGCCGCCCAATTTGCCGGTCCCGATTGCGCGGATCAATGCCGCTATTTGATCGCCTACTTGATCGGTTGCTACAGTCTCGCGCCCGGCATGAATTCGATAAACGAAGTTGGGTCTGCCGGCTGATCGTACACCGCATCATGCCAAAGTAGGCCAAACATTCGCGTGACAGCAGTTACTAATGGTCAATAAGGTAAAGCCACAAGAGCCCCTCTACCTCTGGGTTTACCTTTGCCCAAAAATTAAGAAACTGTCAATAAAATCAATATTATCGGCAAAAGACAGCAAAAATTATAAGTTATTTGTTTTGCATGGTTTTTGAGATTTGTGGGTAAAGATGAACCCTCTGGGAGAGGGTTGGGGTGAGGGTGATTCGAATAGGACTTTACTTTCTTTACGCACAGTAAGAGCCCGGACATTTCATTGTCATCGCCATACCTGTGTTGGCAGTAATATTGCTTGATATAAATTGCCTGAGGCTGATAAGTGAACGCGGCCATGTCGGCGACGCGGACTCATGCGGAATACAGCAACTCAGGACGGCAGAGCTTCTCGCGATTGGCGTTCAAAATGTCGGAATGCTTACAGACTTGTCCCTTGTACCTCCCAACACCGGTAGAACATCTTTATGGCGCAGCAGTCAGAAAATCCCATGACACACCGGCTCAACCCGAGAGTTGGGCGTCCCTACCCCAGACCGATCGGCAAGGGGTGTGTGTTTCGGTATTTCACGCAGGAAAGAGAGGCCGGTGCGGCGGGCAATACCAGTTGCGATCTGGTGCTGGGCGTACTCCACCCATCCGCCGCGGAGAGCCAAGCTTTTGTCACCGGAATCGCCGAGTTCGTCCTGGTGGAAGTCGAGCGGATACCTTTTGTCTGCGTCCGGTTCGATCAATCGGCATTCGAGGGCGGCCGTTTCGTGCATCGGCCGTTGATTGAATGGCAGGAATGTCCGGTCCACCCAGTTGCAAACCACGGGTACGTCCCTTCAATTCCGGATGACACGGTGCGGTGGCGCTTGAATATGGTGCTGGTGGATATTACCTCTCGGCTTACCGGCGGCATTCGACTGGTAAGTTTGGAGAGTGAATTTTGCCAGGCGTTCGCCCGCGCCATGCAAGCGTGCCGGAACGATCTGAATACTATCGAAGCGTACGATGCGAAGCTGGATGGGATTTATCGCCGCTTTCCTGCTGGGAGTATTCCCCGTAGGGGTAGATTCCTTGCTCAGGGGCTGGGGATAGATTAGGCCGGTCGGTTGCTGATCGACTAGGAAAAGGAAAAGAACAGGAAAAATGATCTCCCGCACCGCTGCCTTCTGATCCTTGCGCAAGGTCTCGGTGAACTTGGTAGTTACCTTCCGTCCATTGGCATGGTTTAACAGCCACCGCTGGCTTTTGCCGGTTAACCTATAGCGCTGGGTCGGGCTGCGCGGAGAATCGGGTTGTGTGCGCTCGATCCATTCGTCTTCCAGCGCCGGATTAAGGTAGTGCTTAATTACGTAAATTAACGATAGTATTTTTGAGTTGACTGCCGTGCACTTCGCGTTTGCGCCATTTGAATGGGCGTGGATTTTGGGAATAGTTGGCAATGAACGTTTCAATAGCGTTCCGTAACTCAGCGATGCTGGAGAAACTGGCCCCGCGCAAGGCTTTCCGACTCAGGATACCGAACCAGATTTCCACTTGGTTCAACCAACTGGCCGAGGTTGGCGTAAAGTGAAAATGAACCCTGGGATTCTTGGCCAACCAGTCCTCGTTGCGCTTGTGCGTGCAATAGTTGTCCAAAATCACATGTAATTCCTGGTCCGCCGGGGTCTCGGCGACGACTTGGTCCATGAAGGCCAAGAAATCCTCGCGGGTTTTCGTGGCGGTAGTTGCGCTGTGAACGTGCCCGGTGGCTACTTGCAGCGCCGCAAATAAGTTGAGTGTGCCATGGCGCTTGTAGGTACTTTTGAAGCCCCGGACGATTTTTCCGCTGTCGGTCTCCACGTAACCGCTCGCCCGCTCCAACGCCTGAATGCTCGGTTTCTCGTCCACGCAAATTACGAGCGCGTTGGTCGGTGGCGCCAAATAGAGCCCGACAATATCGGCGGCTTTGGCCACGAACTCCGGATCGGTGCTAACGCACCAGGAACGTTGCCGTTGCAGGCAAATTCCCTCCTGCCGCAAAACCCGCCATACCGCGTGTGGCGAAACGCCCAAGCGCCGGGCCACGGCACCACCATCCCACACCGCCTGTCCAGGGGGCGGCGATTCTTCCAAAACGCCCAGAATTTGCTCGCGCAAATCGGGCGGCAACTGCCGAGGCGCACCGGGCCGTGGCCGATCTTCCAGCCCCGCCAGTCCTCCCGCGGCAAAGCGATCGCGCCACTTGATGACTGTGTTGGGACGGGTGTTGAGTGCCCGCGCCAATTCCATGACACCTCGTCCGTCCAGGCACCCCAAGATAATGCGTGCCCGAAACACGTTTCTGTGCAATTCCGTTTGGCTGCTCCTCCGCTGTTCCAGAATCCTTCGGGTCTTCTCATCACATGTCAGTTGCTGCATCTTAGCCATATCACCAAGATGCAGCATATCGGTGTTTAATGCAAGTAAGCAGTAGTTGTTCCGGAACGTGGGGCGGTGAGACAAACCCAAAGCCTGCATCAAATCGTTGCTGCCCAACTCACCGTTCCCAATCGCACGGATCAGTGCTGTTACTTGGTCGCCTACTTGGTCGGTCGATACAGCCTAGCGCACGGCATCGTGCAACGCGCCCAGCATGAACTCGATAAACGGTGTGGCATTCGCCTGTTGGTCGGCCACCGCGAGGATCCGGTAATAATCCTCCTGACGATCTCGGATCACGGTCTCCACCGGCAGGTAAGCCAGCAGCGGTTTCCAGTTCCGGAGAATCAGGGTTTGCCACAGCCGTCCCAGCCGCCGGTTGCCGTCGGCAAAGGGATGGATGAATTCAAACGCGTAGTGAAAGACGCAGCTGGCCACCAAGGGATGTTCGTTGGTGTTTTCCAGACAACTTAGCAGATCCTCCATCAGCTTGGGCACACGATCAGCGGGGGGAGCCATGTGCACCAACTGCTCCCCCCGGAATATGCCAACCCCGCCGGATCGATATCGACCCGTTTCATCCACCAGCCCGCGCATCAGCAACTCGTGAGCCGCCAACAGATCCTCCTCGGCGCTGGCGTCCCAGTCATCCATGGCTTCGTAGGTCGCAAAGGCGTTACGCACTTCCTGAATCTCGCGGGGGTGCCCCAACACCCGTTTGCCCTCGATCACGGCGGTTACCTGTCCAAGGGGGAGCGTGTTGTTCTCGATGGCCAGCGAGGCTTGGATGGTACGGATGCGGTTCTCCCGGCGCAGGCGCGGAGTTAGGTTCTGTTCCGCCAGCACAGTGTAGCGGTCGATGGCTTCGCCAATTTCGGCAACCAGATTCACAATTGCCGGCGTGATGGTGTAGGGCGGCTGATATTTCATGTTGCCTCCCTGGCTGTTTGAAATGGCGCAAACGATGTCGTGCAGTGCCCCAGCTCAAAACGATTCCACGCAGAAGATGCCTCTTCGATACGGGTGATCGCTTGGGTCTTGCGGCTGGTGATGATGAATGTGGGGGGCAAAGGTCATGGCGCGGCTCCCTCCATTGCAATAGCCTTAAACAGACCGGCCCGCTGGCAGCCTTCGAGTAAGGCCAGTTTCAGGAAGTTGCTGTTGGCAACCGGCGCTTTCGCGGTCTGTTGCTGAACGGTGGCAAGGGAGGCGTCCGGTGCAATGCTGTGAGCATCGCGCAGAATACGCAGCTGCTCAAGCCAGTCCTTGGCGTCACCATCGCAGCATTTCGCCTTGTAACGCTCATCAATACCGTACACCTCTTTCCAGGTCTCGATCTCCTCGTGGACAGCGGCCGGGCCGAAGGTGAGTTGGATGTCGGTTGGTTTCAGGTGATCAATATCCGAGGTGTTGAGTTCGACAGTGATTTCGATTGGGGAGGCACCGGTCGTATAGGGATAGAAAGCCTTGCGCCGTCCAGCTGCATTGTGTGTCGGGTCTTTGCTGAGTTTGTAGGTGCTGTTGCACTCGTGGCAGGCCGGTGCAAGATTTCGGAAATTGATCGAATTGAAGGGATAGAGCGCCTTGGGTAGGTAATGGTCATAAGCCTCGCGCCTGGTGTGATGCACCCCCTTGATGTCGCCGAGGCCGCAGAACGGACATTTGCCGGTGGTGTTCGCCTGCATGAATGCCTGATAGTGTTCATCACAATCTGGCCGATTTTTTCCCGTAGTGCCTTAAGGTCGAGCAGTTGCTGGGAATAGAGCTCCTTGAAGAATGAAGCCAGCTGCTCGCTCAGGTCAGGATGGATGGCGGCGATATCGGCGCTGTCGAGAATGGTCTTGATGAGCAGGACCTTTTCCACCGAGTCGCCGAGCGGCGGTTGATTTCGGCGATAAGCTGCTCTTTGTCTTTTCCTTGTTCAAAATCTTTGCGGAAATCGTTAAGAATCCCCTGTGCACGGAGTCCGATGGTCTCGCGCTTGCCGAAGGTGGCCATGGTGATCTTGTTGATGGACGCGCCCAGGGTGTTGTAGTCGGGGTGGCTTACCGAGACCACGATGAAATCGATGTCGTGCCCGTTGGTGTAGAAGCGGAACGGCAGTTCACCCCCGTTGTCTCTGGATGTTGTAGCAGTATTGCTTGGCCTGCTCGCGACCCAGTGCTGCGTCCTTGCTCGATTTCTTGGCCTCGACCACGGCCAGGGGCTTGTGGTCCTTGCCGAGCAACACATAGTCGCTGAATTGATGCCCTTCATAAGGTGTACGCGGTTCGGCAACTCCCTGGGGAAGCGGAGTCAGAATGTCGAACTCCTCGACGACCTGGGTGGGGACTTTGACGTTCCAGCCCGACTGGGCGACCTGGCTGTCAATCAGATCCGAGCGGGTTTGGGCTTCAGTCCGGGGCATGCTTCAACTTCCCCTGCTCTTTCATCCGCTCACAAAAGGCTTCGAATTGCTTCCTCGCCAGCTTGAAGGGCACCGTCTTGCGGTTTTCCCAGCGGTTGATCGTGGAAAAGCTCACGCCCAGTTCATGGGCCAGCTCTTCCTGGCTGAGTCCAAGTTGCTGGCGCACCTCTTTGACGATCTCCGCAAAATTTTCCGGTGCCTTAGCCATATCGGTTTGCCTCAATTCCTGGTGCACGACAGTTTCATGCCAGCGAACGAACGAAGTTTGCCCAACGCATAATTACGGCCCTCAATATAGCAGGCGACAACGCATGTGAAAAACGGAAAATTGGCAAGTTGTTTTAGGATTTTCCGACACTTGGCAATGCCATCCGGTAAGTAAGCCCAATGGTTGTCAGTACAAAAAAACTTCAGCCGCCGCCCGGCACTTTCTCCGTCTCTCCGGTATGTAAGGGCATAACCCACAATGAGGAGCGACCGACCATGGAGATCAACGACCTGTTTGACTTCAATCATGAAGAGAATCAACCAGTTTTCCGACAATATCGCCGAACAGCGGTTGCGGGAAAAAATGCAGCAAACCGGACGAGGTCCGGAGAATGGGGGAAGAATGCGGAAAATTGTCAGGCGAAAGAGAAGTGGGGTATGACGGATTTTCCGAAAAGGGAGTAATCGGGGCGGTAGCGCGGACACCCGTGAAAGCAACGTAAGTCGCTGACAATACGCAGAAAAAGAAACCCCGCCCAGCAACCGGACGCAGTTAAATCACCCCCGGCAAAGCCGGGGGCTTATTGGGTGAGCGCCTCGAAGGCGCCGTAAAATCATGAGCCGCCCAAGGCGGCTGTTTACAGGCCCAGCTTCATCTGGTCAATACGCTCATCCTCCTGTTCCTGATGGCGGATATACGCCCGAACCATAGCCTCATCCAAACCCACCGTGGACACAAAATATCCCCTCGCCCAGAAATTCTCCCCGATGAAGTTCCTCTGCCGCCCCCCAACTGCCGGGCGATTTGGATCGCACTCTTACCCTTGATGTAGCCCACCACGTTCGAAACCGCATACTTCGGCGGAATGCTGATACACATATGAACGTGGTCGCCCATCAGGTGACCTTCTACTATTTTCGATTCCTTGTGCCCGGCAAGCTCATGAAATATCTCTCCAAGATGCCGCTTGAGCGCACCAAAAATCTGTTTCTTCCGCCGCTTCGGGATGAACACCACATGATACTTACAATCCCACCGGGTGTGGGAAAGACTCTGGTACTCTTTCATTGTGAACCTCCTTCTCTTGGTCGAGATTTCAGGTTCACGATGACCGTTGTACAGGTCAAACCTCGGTGAGTCCCCCGGCAAAGCCGGGGACTTACCTCAATGAGTTAGTGGACGGGTCTGTCTTTTTGTAAATTGGTGGCGGACGGTTGACCGCAGGAATGGGTCTTCGGTCAGCCATTTCGGACCCATGCAGACAGGTGCGAATTCCCGCGTGATCACCGCGACAGCAGCTCGATGTAGGGTTGGTAGCTGTAGCTGCGATTCTTCTTCTGGCCGGTCATTTCCGTCACGATGCCCAGATCTTCCAGTACCTTGACGGCGGCAGTGGCGGTCGGAAAGGTGGTTTCCAGTTTTTGCCGCACCCGCTCGATGGTGAAGCGCGGCATCATGGGCAGCAACTCGAACAGCCGGTAGCTGGCGGGGCTGGCCTTGGGTGCTTCGAGCAGGCGGCGCCGATCCGCCGCGATCAGGCTGGCGATGGCGATGATGCTGCGTTCGGCGTCACTGGCGGCCGTCGCCACGCCTTCAAGGAAGAGCGCGACCCAGAATTCCCAGTCGCCTTCGGTGCGGATGATCGACAGGCGCCGGTAGTACTCGGCCTGATGCTGCTTCAGGTAACCGCTGACGTACATAAGCGGTTCCGCCAGCAATCCCCAGTGTTCCAGCAGTGCGGCGATCAGCAAGCGCCCAATGCGACCATTGCCATCGAGGAAGGGGTGGATGGTTTCGAACTGGGCGTGTGCCAGCGCGATCCTGACCAGCGGCGGCAGCGTGCCTGCCTCGTCGTGAATGAATTGCTCCAGGTCGCCCAGCAGATCTGCCACCCGGTCGGCCGGTGGCGGCACGAAGGCGGCGTTGCCCGGACGGGTACCGCCGATCCAGTTCTGGGAGCGCCGCAGTTCGCCGGGCTGCTTCCCGGCACCTCGCACCCCGTCCAGCAGGACACGGTGGGCCTCACACAGGAGGCGCACACTGATGGGCAGCCCGTTGGGATCGCGCAGGTTGTCCTGCACCAGCCGAAAGGCGCGCAGATAGTTGGTGACTTCCTCGACATCGTCCGTGTTGCTGACGGCGAAACCTGCTTCCTTGTCGAACAGATCGGTCAATGTCGCCTGGGTACCTTCGATTTGTGAGGTGAGCAGGGCCTCCTTGCGGATCGCGCTGTACAGCAGCCAGTCCACCGACGGCACCAGCCCGGACACCCCGGACAGGCGGGCGAGCGCCAGCTCTGCCTGATGATTCAGGTCGGCATACGCCTCTGGGGCCAGCTCAGGGTTGCTGGGCGGCAGGGGATGTGGGACGAAGACCCAAACCGGTTCACCCGGCGTGGTCGAGATGGCGTAAGTGCCCGTGGTCCGCTTCATGCTAAAGTCATTTTTAATGTGAACTTGCCGTATTAAAGCATTCTTTAATACTAAGCGCCAGCATTAAAGCAGCCTTTGATCGGAGGGTCTGCCGCCGGCCGCCCCCCGCCAAGGATGCCTTTACAGTTGTCGGGCGGCACTGCCCCAAGAAGCAGGATCTTGTCTCAATCGGTCATGGCCACTGCCGCTTCCGCATCACGTACTGTTTGTCAGCCCAGGCAAACTGGAAAAACTCTTTCATGGCTGGCACCTCAGCTGCGCCGGATTGAGCGGCCCGATTGACCGCCCACGCACTGTCACAAAGCGAGTCGATCACATCGCGCAACACGGCGATCAGGGTGACCAGTGCGTGGATGGCGTACTTGGCGGCGGTATCCAGTTCCGAGGCTCGGACGTGCAGCGGCGCTACATCCATGTGTTGCTGGTCGAGATCACTCATCAGGCTGGCTGCAGCGTCACCAAACGCAATACTTGCCATCCGTCCGTTCATCTGAGCTCGTTCGCGTTCCCGCGGGGTGGCCTGCGTTTGCATGATCTGGCTCGCAATCTCGCCCCACCGTGCGATCGGGGCGACCATTTTCTGATGCCTGTGGCCGGTCAGCTTGTTGATGTTGGAATAGCGCCCTCCAGGGTGAGCAAAATCGTCAAGGAAGCCCAAGATTACGATCGGCAATGAGTCGGATTGAAATCCATCGAGTGCGGTCACGTTGCGCGTAGCGCAGACAACCCTTGAGGCGTCGAAGAGGGCACGAAGCTTGTGTCCATAGCCCTCGACGGTTTTACTGTCGGGAGGAACCAGCTGGTTGCGCGCCATATGGTCGAGGATCAAGACCAGCTTCAACACCCGCTCAAGACCAATCGATAGCTCGAAGAACACCGAATAGAACAATCCCTTCTTGTCCCCCAGATTGGCGCGGCGCAGCGCCGTGAGGCCATTGCAGAGGCAGGCTTGGGCCAGGAGTCCTTCCTGTTCGAGCAGGTACCAGGTTGGGCTGAATCTCATCAGGCTGACTCCCCGTTGTTCAGCGCCGGCGTGTGTTGGTGTTGGCGTATTTGCCATCGGAGGCAGTTATTCGAAAACTTCGAATAACTGGAGGCCCTCATGCGCGTGAATGCCCAGGCTGCCATGAGGCGGACAGCACCTCGGCCTGCTGCAGCACGGTCTGCACCGCCGCGTCCTGCAGGTCGGGCGGGTAGCCGTACTTGCGCAGGATGCGCTTGACCAGCACGCGCAGGCGCGCTCGCGCCGATTCGCGGTGGGCCCAATCGACGGCGACGTTTTCGCGCAAACTGACCAGCAGCTCGTGGGCAATCACGCGCAGCTTGTCGTCACCCATCACCTGCAGGGCAGATTCGTTTTCCGCCAGCGCGTCGTAGAAGGCGATCTCCTCGTCCGACAGGCCCTGTTCCTCGCCGCGATTGCGTGCAGCGCGAATGTCCTGGGCGAGCTTGATCAGCTCTTGCAGCACCTCGGCAGTGGTGATGGCGTTGGCGTGGTAACGGGCAATGGCGTCTTCCAGCCGTTCGGTGAAGGCGCGGGTCTCGACCACGTTGGTGCGGGTGCGCGAGCGGATGCTGTCATTGAGCAGCTTGCGCAGCGCCTCCAGTCCCAGGTTCTTCTTCTCCATCTGCTGTACTTCGAGCAGAAACTCATCGGAGAGGATGGAGATGTCCGGCGTCTGGATACCGGCCGCGGCGAGGATGTCGACGATCTCGGTAGAGACCACGGCGCGGCTGACGATCTGCTGGATGGCCAGCTCGCGATCCTGCCGGGTGGCGCCTGAGCCGCCCGCCGTCTTGACCAGCGCGGCACGGATGGCCTGGAAATAGCCGACTTCCTCGCGGATACCGCGCGCTTCATCCGAACTTGCCGCCAGCGCGAAGGCCTTCGATAGACTCAGCACGCCATCGGCAAAGCGCCGTTGCGCCTGCTTCTTGCCATCAGGGGTCTTCTCCGCTGCCGCCCATTGCTGCTGCTTGTCGAGAATCCATTCGATGGCGCCGGCCATCATGGCCAGCCGTTCGCCGGGCGTGCCGCCCAGGCCCGTGCGGTAGTCGAAGCCGTGGAACATGTCGCGCACGATCTCGTACTTCTCCAGCAGCACCGCCACGGCTTCGGCTTGGTCGATGCCGGTCTTGTCCTGGTCGGGTTTCGAGTACTGCGCCAGCGCCGACTTCAGGTTCTGGGCGATGCCGATGTAATCCACGATCAGGCCCGCCGGCTTGTCGCGGAACACGCGGTTGACGCGGGCGATGGCCTGCATCAGGCCGTGTCCGCGCATCGGCTTGTCGATATACATGGTGTGCATGCTGGGCGCATCGAAGCCGGTCAGCCACATGTCGCGCACGATCACCAGCCGCAGCGGGTCCTGCGGATCACGGGCACGCTTGGCCAACAGATCACGCCGCGCCCGTCATCACGATCTTGATGCTGCCGGCGTTGTCGTCGCTGCTGTGCCAGTCGGGGCGTAGCTTGATGATCTCGTCGTAGAGTGCCACGCAGATGCGCCGACTCATGCACACCATCATCGCCTTGCCATTGAGCGCCGCCACCCGGTCCTCAAAGTGCTGCACCAGGTCGGCGGCCACCAGCGCGAGTCGCTTGTCACTGCCAACCAGCGCTTCGACCGTGCTCCACTTCTGCTTGGTGCGTTCGGCGCTGGGTTCGTCCTCATCCTCCAGCAGCGCCTCGATCTCGGCATCGATGCGCGGCTTCTCGTCCTCGTCCAGTTCGATGCGCGCCAGCCGTGATTCGTAGTAGATCGGCACCGTGGCGCCGTCTTCCACCGCGCGGCTGATGTCGTAGATGTCGATGTAGTGGCCGAACACCGCCGGGGTGTTCACATCAGTGGCCTCGATGGGCGTGCCGGTGAAGCCGATGAAGGAGGCGTTGGGCAGCGCGTCGCGCAGATATTTGGCAAAGCCGTAGGCGATCTCGCCGGTCTTGCTGGCGACCTTGGCCTTGAAGCCATACTGGCTGCGGTGGGCCTCGTCGGCGATGACCACGACGTTGGAGCGATCGGTCAGCGCCGGGAAATCGGTCTCGTCCGCCGCTGGGGAGAATTTTTGCAAGGTGGTAAAGATCACGCCGCCGGAGGCGCGGTTGAGCAGGGTGCGCAGATGCTCGCGGTCCTGCGCCTGCACCGGCGTCTGCCGGAGCAGGTCCTTGCACATGGCGAAGGTGGCAAAGAGCTGGTCGTCCAGGTCGTTACGGTCGGTCAACACCACCAGCGTGGGGTTGGCCATGCGGGGGTCGAACACCAGGAGGCCCGCATAGAACGCCATCAGCAGGCTTTTGCCGGAACCCTGGGTGTGCCAGATCACCCCGGCCTTGTGGTCGCCGGGCGGTTGGTCCTTGACGCTGGGCAGTCCGTAGACGTCTGGGTCCTCGGCCACGGCACGCTGGCTCGCCCGCAGTGTCGAGATCACCGCCTTCTTGACCGCGTGGAACTGGTGGTAGCCGGCGATGATCTTGATCAGCCCGCCGCCGGTTTCACCGAACACGGTGAAGTGGCGCAACAGATCGAGGAAGCGCCCCTGCTCGAACACGCCCTCGATCAGCGTGGCCATCTCCGGCATCCCCTTGGGCTCGATCCGGGTGCCGTCGGTGGTGCGCCAAGGCATGAAGCGCTCCTGATCCGCCGACAGCGAGCCCACCCGTGCAGACAGGCCATCGGAGGTCACCAGCAGCGCATTGCTGCGAAACAGCGCCGGAATCTGCTGTTTGTAGGTCTGTAGTTGATTGAAGGCGCCGGCCAGCGTCGCGTTCTCGCCGCCGGGCGCCTTGAGTTCGATCACCGCCAGCGGCAGGCCGTTGACGAACACCACCACGTCCGGCCGACGTTTAGCCTGGCCAGCTACCACCGTGAACTGCTGCACCGCCAGCCAGTCGTTGTTGGCGGGTCGCTCGAAGTCGATCAGCCGCACCTTGCCCGCCGTCAGCGTGCCGTCCTCGGCGTAGTACTCCACATCCGCGCCTTCGGTCAGCAGCCGGTGGATGCGGCGGTTCTCCTCCAG
This sequence comes from Methylocaldum marinum, assembly GCF_003584645.1. Classification (GTDB taxonomy): domain Bacteria; phylum Pseudomonadota; class Gammaproteobacteria; order Methylococcales; family Methylococcaceae; genus Methylocaldum; species Methylocaldum marinum. Next base: position 1,928,805 of record NZ_AP017928.1, on the reverse strand, counting down.
CAGGTTGGGCAGTTCCGACTGCGTCAGGCGGCGAATGGCGTCGGCTTGCGCCTCGGGTGGCAGTGCCGGGTTCAGCCGCGCCACGGCGGCGGTGAGTCGTGCCTTGAGCGCCACCTCGTCGTAGGCGTCCCGCTCCGGCTGCTTGCCGTCAGGGCCGATGACCTCGTCCGAGGCGCAGGCGAAGCCCAGCCCGGCCAGCTGCTCCAGCAGCGCGGTTTCCAGTTGGGCTTCGGAGAGAAATGCCATCAGATGCCCCCTGTGTTGGCACTGTCTTTTAGCAGTACAAAATGCTCCACCAGCTTCACCATCAATTCCTTCTGCTCCGGCTTGCTCTCGGCCACCAGCAGTGCCAGCGCCACCAGGGTGTTGTCGTTGACCAACCGATCTACGGGCCGCTCCAGCAAGTGCTGGTTCAGGCGCAGATACCACAGAAACTGGAAGGAGCCAGTGCGCTTGTTGCCATCGGCCAGCGGGTGGTTCTTGATCACGAAATACAGCAGATGCGCTGCCCGGCTGGCGACATTGGGGTAGAACAGTTCATCGCCGAAACCCTGCTCGATGGTGGCGATGGCTGAGGTCAGCCCGGCGCCGCGTAACTGGCCGAAGAGTTCCGTGGCCTCGCCTTTGGCGATCAGCTCCGCCTTGAGTTGGGCAATGGCCACCAGCGCATCATCCAGATTCAGCGCCTGCATCCCGCATTGTCTGGCAGTCTGCCCGGTAAGGCTTTGTTCGTCGTAGCCTTGCAGCAAGCTCCAACTGCGGGCGTAGTCGGCGATCACGCCCAGCACCGTCTCACCTTCGGCACTGACCAGTTGCTGGTTGGCCAAGGTGCGCGAGAGCAGGTCCAGCGCCTGCTCGAACTCGATACCGCGCTCCCTGAGACGCTGCTGATTCAGGGTATAGCCATCGACCAGATGCTGACGCAGCACGGTGGTGGCCCACTGACGAAAGCGGGTGGCGCGACTGGAGTTGACCCGGTAGCCGACCGAGATGATGGCGTCGAGGTTGAAATACTCGACCTGATAAGTCTTCCCGTCGGCGGCAGTTGTTGCATTTTTTGCAACAACTGAATCGCGCTCCAACTCCTTGCTGTCAAAGACATTCTTGAGGTGGCGGGAGATCACGGACTTGTCGCGCCCGAACAGTACAGTCAGTTGCTGAAGGTTCAGCCAAACAGTTTCGCCCTCCAGCCGCACCTGTACCGGCTGATCGCCGGACTCGAAAATCACGATGTTGCCCATGGGGTCCCTCCCAGCTCGCGCGCCGCTTCATAAAAGGTGGAGGTCTTGCGCACGCCCAGCATGCGGAAGGCATCCTGAAACAGGGTTTGTCCTTCCAGCGTGCTCGACAGCACGGCGCGGGCAAAGCGCTTGCCGGTGCGCGCGCCCAAGGTGCGGTAGAAGTCGCCGCCTCCGCTGCCGCCCCGGTCCAGCCTGCGGATGCGCGCCAGCTCTTCGCGGTAGTTTTGCCACAAGGTGGGTTCGTCGATAAACCCCGCATCGAACAGGCGGCGCAGGGCGACCAGCGTGCTGACCTTGAAACTGCGCGCCAAGCGCTGAATCTCCTCCGCGATAGGCACACCGCCCTGATAGTCCTGCCGCAGCAGGGCCAGCGGCATCAGAAATTCGGCCGCCACGGCGTTGCACCAGCGTTCGATACCCGGTTCGGCCAGCCGACCCGCCTCGGGGTCGGAAATGCCACTCTCGCCCAGCCACAGGTGCGCCAGCTCGTGGGCCAGGGTGAACATCTGTGCCGCCTTGCTGTCGGCGCCATTGATGAACACCAGTGGCGCCAGCTCATCTGCCAGCGCAAAGCCGCGAAACTCCTCGACGGCCAGCTTGCGGTGGCTGTTGCTGCCGACCACGCCGCTTGCCATCACCAGTACGCCCGCATCCTCGGCCTTGCCTACAAACAAGCGCAGGGCGTCCGTCCAGGTCGGGCATTGCAGCCCCTCGGCCATGCTGAGCGCCAGGGTTTGCCGCATCGCCTCGGCCACCCGTTCGGGCGCGTCCTGCAGCGTGGCGCTGCCGGCAAAGTCCAGCGCAGGCAGCGCGTGCACGCGGGCATAGTCGCGGAACCAGTCCTGCCGTTGCTGGCACAGGTAAATGGTGTCGAGCAGGTTGGGGCTGGGCCGGCTCAGGTCGCGATCTGCCAGAGTGCGGAAGTCGGGAATCGGCAGCGGCTCCTGTGGCGGAGCAGGCAGGAAGAGGTAGCCTACCGCCACATGCACCGCACGGGCGAAGTCTTCCAGTTGCCGCAGAGTGGGTTGCAGTTCTCCGGCTTCCCACTCGCCGAGTTTCGGAAACCTCCCCGCCAGCGCAAGCATATCCAGCCCGGCGCGCTTGCGCGCCCAGGTCAGCAACTCGGGGTTGACGGGGATGCGGGTCATGGCGCTTCCTCAACTGGCGGATCAACCAGCGCCACCATCGCGTCGTAATGAGCGGTGTCCTCGTGCTGAATAAGTGCAAGCAGATCTGTCAGCACGGACTTTGCCTCGCCAAGTGCGGACGGATCGTGCTCCTGGTCAACGATCGCGTCAGCATGTGAATGCGTATGCAGAAAGCGTAGAATCCGCAGCTTCTTGGTTTCGTCAAAGTTGATGCCTTGCAATTTCCGTCGCAGTTCGCCGGCGTTTTGTGGGTGACGAAATGCAAGGAAGGCTTCGAGTAACCGGCGCGCCATGTTCGGGAAGATGTAGTTCTTCTCCAGTCCGCCCTGTGCTTGTTCTTTCGTCCTGCGGTAAACACGGGCAAACAAATAGTGATACTCCGACTCGAACTGCTCCAGTAGTGGGTCGAGTGGCGCTATGCGCGAGCGGCGGCCGTGTTCAGTCAACGAACAGTCCATCATATAAAATCGTGCCGGTCGCTTGGTAATGTCCTTCTTGTTCTGATCCCTAAGGTGATGAAACCAACTACGCACTTGGCGAAACATCGCAAAATTGTGGGTCAGGATAATTATCTGGGCAGCGTCATCCACGCAGCGCCGGATATAGCCGAAAGCGAGAAACAAAGCATTTGCATCGAGGCTGGAAACCGGGTCGTCCAGCACAACCAGCCCTTTGTCCATCTCGAAGCGGCGATCCTTCAACGTCTTGAGGAAATAGAGCAGCGCGATCGCGGTCATTTCGCCTTCGCTCAAAGACCGGGCGGGTGCGCCGTTACGCGCAATGGTGTAGCCGGTGTCCATTACATCAAGCTGAAGTTCGGCGTGGCCAAGGTAACTGTGCAAGTCCTCGTTCAACTCCTCCGCTGGCTGGCGATGCTCGATGATCTCGCGTTCGAGCCGTGAGATCTGGCCAGCCACTTGCTGGATCTGGGTACTTGCCTCACTGATTGCCGTCTCCTGAGTCTGCACCGCGTCGGCCAGGCTCTGGTACTCATCGAGGGAACTTGCGACGGAATCGGCCTCCAGCTTCTTTCTGGCCGTCCTGACATGGCCTTCGAAATCTGCACAGGCCTGGTTGTGGCGCCGAACGATGGCATTGATGTCGTCAATGACCGATTGCTGGACATCGGGAACAGCGACGTCCAGCGACTGCGTCTCGAAAAGTTTCTGCTTCTTGTCTTTCAGGGCTGCGATCAGCGTTTCCAAGTAGTCGGCAATTGAGGTGGTGATTGAGTCAAGTTGCGTCTTCACCTGATCAAAATCGGCAACGAGGTCTTCGTAAAGCTCTGCGCGATTGGGCAGTAAAATCTGGCCGACCGAACGGGAGTTTGCCTCAAGCTCACCTAGCTGCGTATCCAGTTGACTCAACAGTTGTTCGTACTCAGTGCTGAAGTGGGCTTCAAGCGCCGCCATACGGCCATCGGGCAGCGGCTGCTCACAGAACAGGCAATGCGCGGCATCGCGCTGCTGATGCAGACCCAGTCCGTCGCGGGTCCATGCAGACAACTGCGGGTCAGCCTTGAGCGTGGCAATGGCCGACGACACCACCGACTTCTGCAGTAGCTGACGGGTGGTGTCAGTGAGTTGTTGGAGATCGGGCAGCCTAAGCTGCACTTCGAGGACAGGGGCTTTTGGCGTTGCCTTGCTTTGGCTGACCAGGCGCTCCCGCTCATCGTCGCTGAGCAGGTGGTTCGTCTTGTCGCCGGCGCTCTGCATCGTCGCAACGCGCTGCTTGTAGCGCGCCTTGTCGTAGTTGTTGTAGATGTTATTGCCCGACGACCGCAAGGTTTCACGGATGACGGTGGCGCGATCCACGCAATGCTTGTCGAGGGCCCTTTCGGCCTTGGCCTTCTCTTGCCGCGCGGCATCAAGCGCCTTCTGCGTCGTGGCCTGCTCGCCTTTCAACTGCTCGACCCGCGCCTGCTTCTCCGCACTTTCCTCGCCAAGAACGAAAATCGGGGGGACTTCGCCACCGCCCACCGGAAACACGTTGGCAGCCACGAAGTCACGATTGAACACCCGAACCGGCAAAGTCGTTTGGGCGAAGTCGTTGCCAGCAATGGTGGTGTTCGCGGTGGCCAGCGTTACCTCAGCCTCCGGTGGCCTTCTCAACTCCAGTGCACGAAAGAGGTTGCTGAGAGTAGTCTTGCCGCTGCCGTTCCAGCCGTAGATCAAGTTGTAACGGCCAAAGGAAGGCAAGTCAGCAGGCCAACTGAAGTCACGCAAGACGCCCGGATGGCGCAGGCGGCTGATCTTGGTGATGAGCGTCATCCCACAGACTCCATGAACTTCTCGGCATCCTTGATGCGCAGCTCGCCGGAGATCAATTTGGGCAGCAGGGTGTCGCGGAGTGCTGAGAGCGTCTCGGATGCCTTCGCATTGGACTTGATGCTTTCAAATGTTGGCGAAACCTGCCTTTCGAATGCATGCCAGAGATCCTCGTCCCATGGTGATGCCAGCTTGAATGCGGCGACCGAATCACCCTGTGCGCGCTGCCGGCCAGATGTCCCGGTCATGCTTCTGATTGCGTGTTCTCGAAAAGCATCATCTCGCGCGAGCAAGTATGCGTACGCGGCTGGAACCGGCGCTTTGGGCCGCATGATGATATATTCCGTCGATCCCCATCCGACTGTGTCATCAGGCAGGCACTGTACGAATGCGGTCTTCCCGTTCTCCAGGCATGGCGTAATTCGCGCCAACAAGGTATCGCCGTTACGAAACCGCATCCCGCTACGGAAGTCCCGCATGATCGGTGGTTCTGGCCAACTGCCCGATGTTGGTAGAGAGGCCATATCCAGGTAAGGCGCGGGCGTGCCCTTACGCAGAGGTTCGGTCGGGTTGAACTCGATGAACTTGCTCGCGGAAACAATCTCCCACCCCTCCGGCTTGCCTTCGTCGTCGAGGCGGTCGGGGAAGAGTTGCCAGAGATCGGCGGGGAGGTAGGGGTCGTGGCCTTCCATCTTGGCGCGGACGGGGCCGAAGTCGACGAACCAGTCCTTGAACAGGGCGCGAGCCATGGCTTCCAGGGTCTGGTTGCGGCGGCGATTGAGTTCGATCTTGTCGTCCAGCGTGCCGAGGATGTGGGCGATGGCGTGTTGTTCAGCTGGCGGCGGAATTACAAACGGGCAACTAGACAATATCGATGTATTCAGATTGGGCATGGTTGCGCCATGAGCATGGCGAACGATCCATTCTCTGACGCTGGGATGCCCCAAGTAATAGGCCGCGTAGCTTGAGTTGGCGCCTTTGTCTCCGAGACGGACCCTTAAGCAACCCGTTCCACATAACCAGCCATCTTCATTGGCGCGAATCAATGCTCGTTTCTCGACGTCACCGGGCCTGCTGTAAACGATATCCCCCTCTCGAACGAGGTATCGGCTCAAGCGCGTTGCATCTTCGGGCGTGATTCGCGCAATCCCATATTCACTTATCCGGTTATCGCCAATGTTCTGCGGCATGATGGAAGGTACGCCGACCGGAACATAGTCCGCAGCATGGAATTGACTTCCGAAGGGGCCAGCCTGGATGTCGCCGCCACCATCCGCGCAAGCCTTGCCCAGCGTGGTGTATGTCCAGCCATCTGGAATATGGCCAACGAGTTCCTCAACCGCCATACCCAAGCTCCCTCAGGTTGGCTTCAATGGCCGCATCCAGCCGCGCCGCTTCCTGCTGCTCGCGCCACTGCGCGCTGAGTCGCTGCATCTTGTCGACAAAGGCCTCGCCGTCGTCCTCGGCCGCTTCCGCCCCGACATAGCGGCCGGGCGTGAGCACATGGCCGTGCTTGCGGATTTCTTCGAGGCTGGCGCTCTTGCAGAAGCCGGGGATGTCAGCGTAATTGCCGGCCTCCTTCTCGCCCCGCCAGGCATGGTAGGTCTCTGCGATCTTCTGGATATCAGCATCGGTGAGTTCGCGCCGGGTACGGTCCACCAGTGTGCCCATGTTGCGGGCGTCGATGAACAGCACTTCGCCGCGCCGGTCACGCAGAGTGGCGTTACCGCGCTTGCCGTTGGATTTGTCGCGGACCAGGAACCAAAGGCAGGCGGGGATCTGGGTGGAGTAGAACAACTGGCCGGGCAGGGCCACCATGCAATCCACAGCGTCGGCTTCGACCATCGCCTTGCGGATCTCGCCTTCGCCGCTCTGGTTGGAGCTCATGGAGCCGTTGGCCAGCACCACGCCGGCGGTGCCGAAGGGGGCGAGGTGCCAGTAGATGTGCTGCAACCATGCGTAGTTGGCATTTCCTACCGGCGGCACGCCGAACTGCCAGCGCGGGTCTTCGCGCAGGCGGTCGCCGCCCCAGTCGGAGATGTTGAAGGGCGGGTTAGCGAGGACGTGGTCGAAGCGCAGGTCCCGCAGTTCGTCCTTGTGGAAGCTGCCTTCGTTGTTCCAGCGGATGTCGCTGTCGATGCCGCGCACGGCCAGGTTCATCTTGGCCAGGCGCCAGGTGGTGTAGTTGCTCTCCTGGCCGTAGATGGCGATGTCGCCGATACGCCCGCCGTGCTCCAGCACGAACTTCTCGCTCTGCACGAACATGCCGCCGCTGCCGCAGCAGGGGTCGTAGACCCGGCCCTGGTAGGGTTCGAGCATCTGCACCAGCACCCGCACCACGGAGCGCGGGGTGTAGAACTCGCCGCCGCGCTTGCCTTCGGCGCCGGCGAACTGGCCGAGGAAATATTCGTAGACGCAGCCCAGCAGGTCCCTGGACTTGTCGCCGCCCTCGTTCATGGCGATGCCGGAGATCAGGTCGATCAGCTCGCCCAGCATCACCTTGTTCAGCGCCGGGCGGGCGTAGTCCTTGGGCAGCACGCCCTTCAAGGATTCGTTGTCCTTCTCGATGGCGCGCATGGCGTCGTCGATCAGGGTGCCGATCTCGGGGCGCTTGGCGTTGGCCTTGAGGTGCGACCAGCGTGCATCCTTCGGCACCCAGAACACGTTGTCGGCGAGGTATTCGTCCTTGTCTTCGGCGGCCTGTGGATCCTCGGCCAGCAGCGCGGCGTGGCGGGCCTCGAAGGCATCGGAGATGTACTTGAGGAAGATCAGGCCCAAGGCGACGTGCTTGTAGTCGCTGGGTTCCATGTTGCCGCGCAGCTTGTCGGCGGCTTTGAAGAGCTCGGCCTCGAAGCCGAGGTTGCCGCCGTTGTTCTTGTCTTTGCCGTTGGCCATGTGTCGTTCCTGTGGTTCTCTTTTCAGTGTGGCGCGGGGCAGGTCAGTCCAGCACCACGAGAAATTCGGTGGCCAGTGCCTCCGGGCGCACGGCGCGGGTGTCCGGGCTGCGGTGCAGCTTGACCAGGCCGTGGCGCTCCAGGTGACGCAGGGTGCGCGACCGATTGCTGGCCGCGCGGCCAGACCACTCGGCCAGCTCCAGCACGGTGCGCGGCTGCCGCTCCTGCATCAGGCGTAGCAGCGCGCGGTTTTCGTCCGACAGCAGACCGGCCAACTGCCGCCAGGAATCGAACCAGCAGGTTTAGCCATTTCTCATTTCTCCGGGGCTTATCAATCACTGCTCCACAGCTGCTCGTCATCCTGGGGCGCCATCCAGAAGTCATCGAACAGCGCCAGCTTCGCTTCGTTGTTTGTCGGGTATGTTCGAGGCCCAAAACGATCGCCAATCTTGTAGCCCCAGCGACCAGTCTTTGTCGGGTACACCACGAGGTTGTAGCCTTCGAGATTCAGAAAACTGTTCCCCTTGGCGGACACCCGCCACTTGCGCTGCAGCCATCGGGTCCGGCGCGCTGCTCGGTTGCGCAACTTGGCCTCACGCCGTTTCGGCCCCTCGTAGTCGCCGCTCATCTTCTCGGCGCAGACGCACCCGACGTCGAAGTTCTCGTCCAGATCCGGGTGTTCCATGATGTGGACGTAGCGGATCTTCTCGTTGCCGCACATCTGGCAGGTCGCGTAATCGGTTTCGTCCGCTGACTCGCCGTCGGCCCGCAGGTCGACCACGTCCACGCAGTGCCATCCTTTGTGGGGCACGCCCGGCTGGTCCCATCGATTTCCGCTCACGACTGACTTCCCTAATCCTGAGTCATCGAATACTTGCCTGTATGGCATTCCACGCCACATCCCAGCGTATCCGCTCCTGTTCGAGGCGGATTTGTTGACCACAGGCATTTCCCTTGATTGACTGATAGAGCTTTTGTTCGGTACTGGTGAGTAGTGGGAGCTCTGTGGAAGAGTGCTGATCTTTCTCTTCGACCCATAAATCACGATGACTCATCAGCGTTGACTCATCCATAAGCACAGTTCTCAGGCTAGGGATGTATGTTCTGGCTCGATTCAGAATGGCAAAGCCATGCGTATCAATGTCACCCCAGTAGATGCATTGCGCCTGTTGTAGCCATGGAAGCTGTCCCAAAACGTCAACCGCGTAACCCAGGCGCATGATCACAACCGCCCCTGGCAGGTCATCAAAGGCAAGCCCAGTTTGAAGGTTCTCAACAACAAAGACATTCTTTGGTCGTATGTCAATGCTTGCCACCTCCTCACAAGGAGCAGAGATATCGCCAAGACCGCCCAAACGGGCTCTCAGCTCTGGGTCTAGAACGCGCATGCGCATTAACTGCGGCTGTGCCCTCAAACCGCAGCGCCTAAAAAAGTCGCGCTCTCCTGTCGAGTCGCCCTGGAGCGTCGCAACCAAATCAGAGATGAGGCCCCTTCTAGAATCCAGCCATTTGCTGTCGGCACCGGCAACCGGGATTTGTCGTGGGTAGAGGTTCGATTGCGGATTGAGATTGATCCAATCCAGCATCTCTGCCAGCCGACGAAAATCGGCATCGCCGTAGTCGGCGAGGACATCAAAATACCTCGGCAACTGCTGCGCCAGTACCGGCCAACGAGCAGTGAGCGTCTGATAGCGAGACTGGGCACGCACCCACCGTGCGGATTCTCCGATCCACAAGGCAACATCTTCAGGGCTTCGTAGCGCCAGTTTCTCTGGCAGTCGCTGGACGCCGAGCGCTTTCCACCGGCGCTCACACCAGGACAGGGTGCCGACTCCTTGCCAACCTTGCCATGCGCTCACCCAAGCGCGAACGCCGTCGACTTGCCTCAGCGCAGCCTGTTCCGTCGGTATGCTGAGCGGAACTTCCAGCGGCCATTGGCTCTCGCCAGCCTCGCCAATCAGCCACTCGCGTTGTTTGCTTTGAAAGCGACGGACGAGAAACTGTCGGACATCTTCAGGAAGCTTCAACGCTAGCCTCCTCTCGAGCGTGCTCCGGCAGCTTCAACCGCTGACGGTCACCGTCGTACTCGATCAGCAGGACGCCTGACACTCGCCGGTCACTGATATCTACGAAGCAGGCGCCACCGATGAAGGGTTCGAGGGTCATGACGGACTTCAGTGGCGTAGCGACGACCATTTGAAATCCGAAATTGGTAAAGATGTTCATCGCCAAAGTGGTGAACTCGTTGTCAGCCTTGTCGAATGCCTCATCAAGCACGACGGGTGCATACATCGGTACGCCGTGGTCGTTTCCGCCCAGTTGATACCGCAGGGCTGCGGCCAAACACGTGGTGGCTAACTTCTGGCGTTGGCCTCCAGACTTACCAGCACCGCTTCGGTAGATCTCGACCTCGACACCACCTTCATCGATCTCCCGTCCGATGAACTCAACATGCTGTCGAACGTCGAGCACAGTCTCGCGCCAGCGCTTTTGCTCGGGGTCCTGACTGGCGAGTCGATCAACAAGTCGGCGCAGGGCCAGGAACCGCGCCTCGGCAAACTCGTGGTCCTCCGTCCACGCGTGGCTAAGTGCCTGCTGGATTTCCTGCTTGAACTCCTTGACGTCAGCAAGTTGCCGGTCACTGGCGTCGATGTGGAGATAGGTGCGTTGATTGACGCTTTGGTTGAACGGCACCTGGCCAAGACTGTCGTTGACCAGATCCATTCGTTCTAGGATGGCTTTACGAGCGTCGTTCAGGTAGGTGGAGAGCGCTGCTAGATTCTGGTGGCTTTGGTTCTGCAACAGTTCGAAAAATCGCTGCTCGTAGGCGGGCAGGCCATCCGTTTCCAGTCGAACCAACTTGGCGAAAAAGTCTGGTGCGCTGGCGAGGCTCGTGTCCATGTCGCCAGCGTCCATAGGCCATTGCCGTTTAAATGCGGCGAAGCGCGCTTCTATTTCCTTCTCGCAATCGCCGATCTTATCTTTGATCTCACTGATTTCTGTGTTGAGACCTCTCTCAACAGCGGTTGCTACCTTGTCGAGGCTTTCGAGCCTGATCGCGTCTGACTGCTTGGTGAAACGTTCGTCGAGCCCCTTGATCTGATGGGGAGTCAATGGAACCCGGAAAGCATCTTGGAGGAGGGATTCAAGCTTCTGCGTGCTGTCGTTGATCTGCTTGAGAACGGAGTCATGCGCGACCTTGGCATCGCGGAGGTCCTTGTCTGCTTGATCAACCGAGTGCTTTTGCTTGTCGATCCGCTCACTGATATGCAGTAAGGCTGTATTGCCTTCCCGCGCTTCGCGAATCTGCCGCTCGATGGTGGAAATGCGGTCTAGCAACGGTATTACATCGATTTCCTGCCACTGGAGATTCACCAAGGTCTGGCACTGCATCGCTCGGGTCGCACGATTCTTGTCTTGGTCGGCGAGGGTTTCGATTTCTCGCCCTAGACGCGTAATCGTCGCAGCCAGCTCCTGGGCCTGGGCTTGAAAGAGCCCAAGCTTCTCGCGGTTATCGAACCCGAGCACCCAGTTTCGTCGGTCGCCGACACTTCTCCGGTCGTCCTTCTCATGCCGGGTTTTGCTGTGCTTGACCTGCCCCTCGCGGGTGATGGCTCGATCAGCGCTCCTGAACGACTGAATGGACTCGACGCACGCGTAATCGAAGCGTTGCCGTAGCTCGGCCTGCAGCCAATCGGCATACGTACCCTCCTTGACGTTTAGCTTGAGGACGAGCGAATTGGCACCAATGGGCTTGGCCTGCCACGTCTCCGGTCGGCCAGTCCGGTAATACACCAGGCGCTGCCCAAGGTGGGTGTTGTTGATGTGATTGGCCAACGCCGAATACTGGCGCTCGTCCACCAGGAGTGAGAGCGCAAATCCGTGCAGTACGCGCTCGATGGCACCTTGCCACTCGGCCTCGTCAGGCTTTACCTCGATGAGTTCGCCAACAAAGGGCAGCGCCGACTCCGAGATCCCGATGCCTGAGGCGATGTCTCGGCGCATTTCCAGCATATCGGCTGGAATATTCGATGGTTGGCGCTGGAGTGCCTGCACCTCCTTCACCGCTTGCGAAAATGCGGTTTCGGCGTCCTTCTTTTGAGCTGCCAAGCGGAACTGTTCTTCGCGGTTCTCGCTGCTACGTTGCTCCCAGTTTTCGACTTCCTGCCGCGCGTTGCCCAACAGCTCAGCGAAGACCTGAGGCGAATCCGGGAGGCTCCAGCCAAGCTTCTTGCATGCTTCTTCAGCCTGGCCGCGTTTGCGCAGACGATCCGTGCGCTGGCCTTCTAGACCAGATTTCTCTGTCTCCCATTGCTCGATCTGATCACCGCCGGCTTCACGGTGCTGTCGCTCCAGATCGCGCAAGGTTGTGGCGTGGTTATCCAGGATGCTCTGGCGTCGACTCACTTCACCTTCCGAGCCGCTGGCTTGCACCTCCAGGGACTCGATATGCCGCTTGAGGAGTTCAACGCGGCAGGTTTCCCGGTAGCCATCAACCCCCAGCCGAAGCTCATCCAGGCCATTGCGCTGCAGCATCAGCGAATCTCTCCGCTGATACTGCTCCCGCGCTGGCGCAAGTGTTTGAACCTGCTCGCGAGCTGTCACTACCGCCTGGTGGGCCGCATTGAGTTCGCCAAATTCGCTGACCAAGCGATCGGCCACCTCGAAGGTTTCTGGCTTGTCCAGCATGAAATCGCGCAGGAAGGTATTGAGATCG